>JBEBFV010000502.1:0-4461 GCA_040081795.1 Limisphaerales bacterium
AACTTCGAGACCTACGCCGTGCTGACGCTGGCCGGGCTGCTCCCGTGGCAGTTCTTCGCCAATGCGATGGGCGAGAGCAGCAACTCGCTCGTCGGCTCGTCGAACATGATTTCCAAAATCTACTTCCCGCGCCTCATCATCCCCGCCAGCGCGGTCATCAGCGGCGCGGTGGATTTCGCCATCGGGCTGGTGATTCTCTTCGGCGTGATGCTTTGGGCGGGCGTGAGCTGGCACCTGAACCTGCTCCTGCTGCCGGTGTTTTTCCTCGTGGCCTTCGCCGCCGCGTTTGCCATCGGCCTCTGGCTCTCAGCGCTGAACGTGAATCGTGCCCTTCATCGTGCAGATGGGCCTCTACGCCAGCCCGGTGGCGTTCCCGTCCGCGCTCGTGCGCGAGAAGTTCGGCGACACGGTGTTCTTCCTCTTCAGCCTGAACCCCATGGTCGGGGTGATTGACGGCTTCCGCTGGTGTGTGCTGGGCGCGCAGTTCGAGCCGTATTGGCCGGGCTTCGGCGTGAGCCTCGGCGTCATCGCCGCGCTGCTCATCAGCGGCGCGCTCTACTTCCGGGGCGCAGAGAAGACGTTTGCTGACGTGATTTAGCCCAACCCGCGCATGCATGTGACGCTTGATGCTGAAACGGTGGCCCTCTTGGACGCCCACTGCCAACGTTGGGGCGTCACGCGAGTCGAAGCCCTCCGGCGCTGTATCGCGGAGGCGTTAACAAGAGAACGAGCTTTGGAGGCCAAGGCTAAATCTTCTTCACCGTCGTCAGTGACATCCGAAACCACGGTGCCCCCATTAGTGCAGGTCAGTGCCGGTTAGTGGTTCTTCCCCATGAGCAAGCCCATCATCAGCGTCCGCGGCATCTCCAAGCAGTATCGGCTTGGCATGGCCAAGTCGCAGGACACCCTGCGCGACCAGCTCTCGCACTGGGCCAAGGGCCTCGGCCATCCGAAACCGGAATCCTCCACCGACTCCTTTTGGGCGTTGCGCGATGTGTCCTTCGACGTGCAGCCCGGCGAGGTCATCGGCATCATCGGGCGCAACGGCGCGGGCAAGTCCACGCTGCTCAAGGTCCTCAGCCAGATCACCGAGCCGACCGAGGGAGAGATTTACCTGCGCGGGCGGCTGGCCTCGCTGCTCGAGGTCGGCACAGGGTTCCACCAGGAGCTCACGGGCCGCGAGAACATCTTCCTCAACGGCGTCATCCTCGGCATGACCAAGGCCGAGGTGCGCGCGAAGTTCGACGAGATCGTCGAGTTCGCCGAGGTCGGCAAGTTCCTCGACACGCCGGTGAAGCGCTACTCCTCCGGCATGTATGTGCGCCTGGCTTTCGCCGTCGCCGCGCATCTGGAGCCGGAGATTCTCGTGGTGGACGAAGTGCTGGCTGTGGGCGACGCCGCCTTCCAGAACAAGTGCCTGGGCAAGATGCAGGACGTGGCAAAAAACTGCGGGCGCACCGTGCTCTTCGTCAGCCACAACATGGCCGCAGTGCAAGCTCTCTGCGGACGCATCATCCACATGGCTGGGGGCAAACTCATCGGCGATGGCAGACCGGACACGCAGATCAACGCCTACCTCGGCGAGATCAAGAAGCCGCGCACCGACACCGCCATGCCGCTGGGCAAAATCATCGAGTGCCGCCAGATGGAGTTCAACCCAAACCCCATCGTCAGCGGGCAGCCGATGGAGTTCACGCTCGAGCTTGGCACCAGGCAGCGCACCCAGCTCATCGCCGTGGCCATCCTGATTTACAGCGCCTTCGGCCAGCGTGTGGCCATCCTCGACCTCCGCACGACCGCCGGCCAGTTTCCCATCGAACCGGGCCGGCCCTTCCGCTGCACTGGCCGCATCAAAAACTTTCCCCTCGTCGAAGGCGACTACCGCGTGGGCCTCTACATGCAATGCTCCGAGTATGACGGTGACTACCACGACCTCGCCTCGCTGACCGTGAGCGCCGCGACGAAGGAAGGCGAGCTCGCCCCCTACGCCGCACACTTCCGGGGGCTCGTGGAGCTGGATTGCGAAATGAAGACCTGATCGGTTCTCCGCTGTTTGGAGTGGAATGGTGCATGTGTCTGGCCGACTCCTCGCGGAGCGAGGGAATGAGGGTAGCCGCAGGCTTCAGCCCACGGACCCGACCAGCCCTGCTCCTATGTGCTCTTTGCGCCCGTTCGCGGATGAGCTCCGGAGGGCGGGCTCAACGACCTGCCAGCTCAGGAGCAGCCGCAGCCGTGGTTGTTGCAGCAGCCCCCGTCATTCATGTCTTCCGCCGTCGGCACGCGGCCCAGCTCCAGCGTCTTCTGCACATTCTTGAGGATCGCGTCCTGAATCCGGGACACCTCCTGCTGGGCGTCCATGAATTCCGTGGCGACCGGGTTCTTCGTGAAGCTGTCGCGCAGAGCCTCGAAGCGGCCAATCTCCTCCTCGGTGATCTCCATGCCATTCTGCTGCTTCTGCTGAAGAATCGCGCCGGAATCGTTGAGCATCTGGTATTCGTATTTCACCTTCTCGTCCGCCATGAAGGCGTCTATGCGGCGGCGCAGGTCGCCGAAGTCGGGCCGATCGAGGATGGCCTGGCAGAGGTCGCGGATTTTCTCGTCCACGGGTGAGAATTGCACGGTGGTTTCCATAATTTAAGTTGGTGGCCCGGCTTCATGCGGCGGGCAGGGCGCAAGGTATCAGCGCATCCTGGCCGGGCCAGCCTTCTTTTCGACACGGCCCTGACAGCTCGGCGAAAGAATGGTTTCCGCTTCCCAAGCAAAGGCCCGTGTCTAACATCCGGCCCGTGCAGCACACCAAGTTCTGACCGCAGGACCAGCAATGGAGTCACCGCAGACATCCCCCGACACGAACGGCTCAGACGAGGGCAGGCTGCAAATTTACTTCCTGCCCAACCTCATGACGGCAGGCAACCTCTTCTGCGGGTTCCTCGCCATCACCAAGATCGTCGAGTCCAAACTCGAGGCTCCCTATCCCAACATCCGGGCGGCGCTGCTCTACATCCTGCTGGCGTGCATCTTCGACCTGCTGGACGGGCGCGTGGCCCGGATGGTCGGCAAGGAAAGCCCCTTTGGCCGCGAGTTCGATTCGCTGGCAGATGTCGTCTCATTCGGGGTTGCGCCCGCCTTCCTCGTGCATCGCGTCGTGCTGCGGGATGTGTTCGTGGACATTCCGGAGGTGGGCTGGCTCATCGCCTCCATTTATCTTATTTGCGGCGCATTCCGTCTGGCGCGGTTCAACTGCCTGGCCCTGATGCCCAGGTCGCAGCACAACAACAGCGGCGAGTTCACCGGCGTCCCCATCCCGGCGGCTGCGGGCATGGTGGCCTCCCTCACATTGTTCCTGATGTGGTGGGACGAGAAAAACTTCGCCGTCGGCAACTGGCGCTACGTCCTGCCCGTGCTGCTGCTCTTCCTCTCCTACCTGATGGTCAGCGAGGTGAAATACCCCTCCTTCAAGAAGCTCAACTGGCGGGCGACCAAGCCGTTTCACAAGATGCTGCTCATCCTCGTGGTGCTCGCCGTGTTCTTCCTGCTCTGGGAAAAGCTCCTCCCCGTCGTCGCCCCGCTCATCTTCACGCTCTACCTGGTCTATGGTTTCATCCGTCCGAAAATCTCCCGCCAGATGCGGCACGACATCGAGGAGGATGATGACGAGGACGACGAGGACGACAACAACACCCCGCCGATCAAGCACGCCGCCTAGCCATGCTGCAAGACTACCCGCTCCTCGAAGCCTTCCTCACCGGCCTCCTCAGCGGCTTCCTCGTCTCCATCCCGGTCGGCCCCATCAACGTCACCATCATCCACGAGGGGGCGGAGCGCGGATTCCGCTGGGCTTGCTTCATCGGTGCCGGCTCGGTCCTCATGGAGGCCATCTACTGCGCCCTGGGCTTCGCGGGCTTCTCCGAGCTGTTCACCACCAACGTCGCGCGCGCCATCCTCCAGCTCGCCAGCTTCGCGCTGATGAGCTACCTCGGAGTCAAATACCTTTTCGCGAAGGAAGTGAAGACCACCTCACGCAGCGCAGAGCGCATCGAGGAACGCCTGCACCCGCACACCGCCTTCATGACCGGCTTCGTCCGCACCCTGGGAAACCCCGGCGTGCTCCTCCTCTGGGTCGCCCTCTCCGCCACCTTCCTTTCCCACGAATGGGTGGACCCCAACTGGACCAGCAAATCCATCTGCATCGGCGGAGTGGCGGCGGGCGGGCTGGTGTGGTTCACCCTCCTGAGCTACGTCGTGTCCATCGGCCACCGCCACCTCTCCGACAAGACCATGCTCAACATGTCACGGGGGGCCGGCGGAATGATGCTCGTGGCCGCCATCGCCCTGGGCTACAAGCTCGCCCTGCTCCTGTCCCAAGGCTTCAAGTCCCTCCCCGTCCCAGCTCCGTGACGGCACCGGCGCGGCCTCGTCAACCCAAACCCCGAAATGCAATGGCCACGAAAGGGCGCAAAG
>JBEBFV010000503.1:0-4454 GCA_040081795.1 Limisphaerales bacterium
CTTCAACGGCTCGCTGCATAAATGTCATAGCAACTCTGCTACGACGTCTCTGATGCTTCCGTCATCCTTGTCAAGCGGTGCTACGCGTGACGCTTACGCCCATTTGAAACAGTGGGATTTGAACACCCCACGGGAAATCCGGATTGGACAGCCAGAGGTTCAACTTGAGCCGCCACAGGCGGTTGGTCGTGGAGCCCTCCGGCCCTCCAGTGTTGAACTGCATCGTGGATGAGCCTTGATCCGTGTTCTGACCTGACTCGGTATTACCAACAGTTAGACTGCCGTAAACGCCTGCGGTAGGTAGGGGAAACTGAACGGCTGCGGGACTGTAGTTGGTGCCGGAGGCACTGGATTCGCCGGGGATAGATGACTCGCAGATTTGCAGCTCAGTGGTTTGGCCGGCATCCAGTCCCCCCGCGATCCAGCCCCAGGTGTGCGTGGATTGAATCTTGCTGAACCTCCAGTCGTAGGGCGGGTCGGTCCAAGTCGTATGCTCTTCCGTCTTCGTCCGCAGGTAAGCACCGGAGCCATGGGTGTAGGCAGCCGCGTAAGAGTTGGTCTGGGCGGCCGAGCCAATCACCTCACCGAACAGATTGTGGAAAGGGTTAGGGCCGACGGTCCAAGTGTTGGTATAGCCGAGGTTGGTCAGATAGGGGGCCGCAGCCTGCGCCGAAACACCAGCCGCCAGCAACAGCGGCAGGAGAAGTTGAAATCGAATCGGGGGGGGGTATCCAACTCCCCGCGTCCGGCCGCGCGTGGCGGCAATGGTGAGCGTGGCGGATGCGCGCAGCGAGAGGAGGCGAGAGAGGAAGCCCATATTTTTCTCCGGTGGTTCGTTTCTTCAGGGAACGCACGACGGGATACCGGAAAGCCGGGAACAGGTCAACGGAAGACTCAAATTATTTCCAAGAGCCTGCCTGGCTCCCTTCACTTCGCTTCCTCTTGCTGCTTCACCTGCTCCATCCCCCCCCGTGGAGGGGCTGTGGGATCAGACCCAGGATGTGACCTGCAACCGGCACTACGCCGATCTGGACCAACTGGAGTAGGCGCTCACGGAGGCCTAGCGTCCCTTCTGGGAAACTCCGGCGCGGGCCTTGTCGCTCGTTCATCACTGGCTCCACGATCAAGCAAACGCTACTGCTTGACCCATTCTACCGGAACTTAATGGGAAGATTTTTACATGCCCGGCGCTTCGGAAACCACATCGACGGAAATCCCCGTTGTCATCGTGGCGCGCGGCGGTATGCTCGCGCCCATGCGTTGCCTGACCGGATTGATCGCCGTCCTTCTCGCTTCGACCGCCCTGCTGGCCCACGCGGGCAGCGGCAAGGTGCTCAAGGTGCTGCCACACTTCCTCGACCAGAAGGGCCGTCACGCGCTCTCGCCGAGCCTCTTCGAGCGCGACGCGTATCAGGCGCACTTGCGGAAGCACACCGATGAGATCAGTGCGTTGCGCTTCGACGTGAACTGGTCGGCGGGTGGCAAGCCGGCGAATCTCCGCATCCGAGTCGAGGCGCGCGGCGGCAAGGCGGCGGCGCAGCCGAAGATGATCGAAACCACCGTGAAGCCAGACTGGAGCGGCAGCACGTGGTCGGCGGTGACACTCGACAAGGATGCTTACCAACTCCTCGGCAGCGTGGTCGCCTGGCGCGTGACGCTGTGGGACGGCGAGACGATGCTGGCGGAGCAGAAGTCGTTTCTCTGGTAGCGGGGCAGGGCGGTTCACCTTTTTGGTTTCTGGAGCATGAGCCAGCCACGCAACCCCATCATCGTCGCCCTCGACGTGCCTCACCTGGAGTCGGCGCTCGCGCTCGTGCAGCAGCTCGCGCCCGTCGTCGGCGCGTTCAAGGTGGGCAAGGAACTCTTCGTCGCCACCGGGCCGGACATCGTGCGGCGCATCCGCGACACGGGCGCGTCCGTCTTCCTCGATCTCAAGTTCCACGACATTCCCAACACCGTCGCCAAGGCCGTCGAGGCGGCGGTGCGGCTCGACGTGCAGATGCTCACGATCCACACCAGCGGCGGGCTGGCGATGATGCAGGCCGCGCAGAAATCGGCGGAGGAAGCCGCGCTGCGCACTGGCAAGTCACAACCGCTCGTCCTCGGCGTCACGGTCCTGACCAGCCTCAACACGAACGACCTCGATGAAGTTGGCATCCCGCACGACGTGGGGAATCAGGTGGAGCGCCTCGCGGGCCTTGCGGCGAAGGCAGGCTTGGGCGGGCTGGTCTGCTCGCCGCTGGAGATTGCGCGGCTTCGGCAAATCCTTCCCTCGCACGTCCAGCTCGTGACTCCCGGCATCCGTCCCGCCGACAGCAAGGCCGATGACCAGAAGCGCACGCTCACGCCGAAGGAGGCGATGGCGGCAGGCGCGAGTTGGCTCGTCATTGGTCGCCCCATCTGCGCCGCGCCGAACCCGCGCGCGGCGGCCGAAGCAATCCTCGCTTCGTTGTGAAACGGTGAGCACGGCCGATACGGCCTGCCATCTTCTTGAAACCATCCCCTCCGTTCACTCGTTGATGCCTGATCGGGTCGCGTCCGACTGGTGGATTGAGGGACGGAAATCCTCGAAGGCCGGCGGCTGTGGGGCGAGCGATGGCAGTCCGTTGACCGTTGCCCGCAGGACCTCGCGGACGATCAGGAGCAACTGGTCGAAGGTGAAAGGCTTGGCCAGCATGGCGGAGCATTCGAGCCCCGAAAGCTCGTGCGATGGCAGCGTGTCGAACGTGCCCGAAGTCAGGATGACCGGCACGTTCATGCGGGCCAGTTGCAGCTTCCGAACCAGCTCCATGCCAGTGAGCCGGGGCATCTCGTTGTCTGTGATGAGCAGATCGTATCCGGAGCGGTTCAGGGCAGCCCATGCATCGGCACCGTCCGCGACGCCATGCACGGAATATCCCGACTGGAGCAAAACCAGTTCACCAACTCGCCGGAGTGAACTGTCGTCTTCGGCGAAGAGTATGCGGGGACGCTGGCCGTCCACGCCCGGCCACTTGAGGTCTGCCAGGCTGGGGGACTGCTTGGTGTCGATCAGCGTGGTGCTCATGATGGTCGGAGGCTCAGGTCACTCTTGGGCGGCGATGGATGATGGTGGAGAATCTCATCAAGCACAGGCGTGAGCATCTCCGAGCGCTGATGAATGCTGGCGATGACTTCATCCATGTCCTCCCGCCTCTCGGGCGCGAAGAAGGCAAGCTCAGCGCGGTGGGCGGCAGCCCGGATTGCTTCCATGCGTGAAGAGCTGCGGCCGTCGGGTTTCTCCTCTGGGCCGAACAGCGCGACCACGGCGGCGGGAGTCCCGCGCTTCTTGCTGATGGCGTCCGTTGCCCAACGCTCGACGACTGTCGGGAGCGGCTGCTCGCTGCTGGTGGCGATGATCAGGATGTCCGCCTTGATCGCGTCATTGGCAGCAACTTCGCCCCAGTCGGTGTCCGACAGCAGGTCGAACGACCACGGCAGCGGGTGAAACTCGACGGCCTCGCCCAAGGACTTGCCAAGGTCGGTCATCACGCGGATGGCGCGCTTGCCGGCGGCCATCTCATTGTAGGCGATGACGACGCGAAGTGCCTGGACTGCCTCAGGCGGAGCGGCTGTGTATGGCGGTTCCTCCACGCAGGCTTGGGGTTGCATGAGAGGAGGATGGCACACGGATGGGAAGAGGACATTGGGCGCAACTCCCGGCTTCGATAGGGAATTCCCTTACCAAGCCCGGGGCGTGAGATTCTCCGACATGCAGTAATTGCGCGCGTGGCCAGGCCCCTGCGAGGTCAGCGACGGGAACGGAGTTCGGCGCGAAGCCGTTCTGTTTCGTCCATCAGCTCCAGGATGAGCTTGAGGCCGGACTCGTTCACCGCGCAGGTGGAGCGCAGGTGTTCAATGCGACGGAGCGTTCGCAGGGCTTCCGAGTCGAACTGGCCGGCCTCGGTCCCGGGACCGGCGACAGGCGAGATGAGGCCCTGTTCCTGATAATGAAGGATTGTCTGGGACGCGACGCCCGTGAGGCTGGCAATCACCTCAAGCGTGTAGGTGGCGTCCGTGTCCGGCTCGATGAGCGGCGACCCGGGCAAATCATTCTCCGAAGGCGTGTTCATGGTTGGCTTGGATTAAGAGGTCCGGGGATTGAAGGACGAGGCCTCACGCAACTTCTCCCACAGCGCGCGCTCGGCGTCGGTGAGTTTCGCCGGCAATTGCACGGAGACGATGACGTGGAAATCGCCCCGCTCGCCGCTCTTGCCTTTGGGCAAGCCGCGTCCGCGCACGCGCAGTTGCTGGCCGTTGGCAGTGCCGGGCGGGATGCGGAGCTTGAGCGAGCCGTCCAGCGTGGGCACTGCCACTTCCGCGCCCAGCACCGCTTCCCACGGAGCAACGTCCAGCTCGTGAAACAAATCCGCCCCGCGCGTGTGGAAGTCGGGATGCGCGGCGGATGGTCTGCGCATCCGGGTGCCCGGCCAGGG
>JBEBFV010000090.1:0-16109 GCA_040081795.1 Limisphaerales bacterium
CCCGGCGCGAAGGCCAGCGGCTCCTCGCGCAGGACCAGCTCCGCGCCTTGCGCTATGGCGCGGCGCATCCGGGGCGATGGCGGCGCGTTTTCATAGACCGAGGGCACCTCCTGCCGCTGGCCGTTGAGGACGTCCACGGTCATGAGCGAGCTGCACAGGTCCGTGGTGGCGTCGTAGAGCGCCAGCGTGCAGCAGTCGTAGCCCAGCAGCTCATCGGCGACGCCGAGGATGGTGCGCGCAGCCTCGTCGGCCTGGTAAGTGGCGTTTAGCTGCCGGCCCAGCTTTGCGAAGGCAGCGAGGCGTTGCTTGGCCAGTCGGCGCTCGGTGAGGTCGCGGAAGTTGCAGACGATGGCCCCGACGCCAGGCTCGTGCAGGAGGTTGGTGAAGGTGCCTTCCAGAAAGCGCCACTGGCCATCCTTGTGCCGCACGTAACCTTGCGAGAGAACAGCCACACCGGGGCGGCGGAGCGATTCCGCCATCTGCTCGCGGACTGCGTCCTGCCACTCGTGGTGAACGTATTCCAGCGCGTTGTGCTGCCGGATGTCCTCGGTCAGATAGCCCAGGACATTCGTGGTGGACGGGCTGGCGTAGAGGACCGAGCCGTCCGCCGCGAAGAGCACGATCCCGTCGTGCCCGTGCTCGATGAGCGCGCGAAACCGCTGCTCGTTGGCACGCGCTTCAGCCTCGGCCTGCTTGCGCTGGGTGATGTCCTGGAAAGCGCCGTGCAGCTTGACCGCTTTGCCGTCCTCGAACACGGCGGAGCCTTGGGCACGCACCCAGATCCGCCGGCCCTTCGCCGTGATGAGCGGCAGCTCAAGATCCCAAGGCGTGCCGTGGTCCATGCCGGCCTGCACAGCGGCCTGGATCACCGGCCGCGCCTCGGGCGCGTAGAAGTTGATCGCCGCTTCGAGCACGGGCGCCACAGGCGGATCCACCTCATGGATGCGGCAGGTTTCCAGCGTCCAGGAAACTTTCAAAGTGCGCAGGTCCAGCTCCCACCCGCCAACCTTGGCCATGGCGCTGGTGCGCTCGAACAAGTCAGCCGCGGCCGCCAGCGCGGACTCCGCCTGCTTGCGCGCCGTGATGTCCTCGATCGTTCCCTCGTAGCAGATGACCTGCCCCGCCGCATCGCGGACGGCGCGCGCGGACTCGGACAGCCAGAGCCGGCTGCCGTCCTTGCGGTAGGATTCGTATTCGAAGCCGCCTACCGAACCGTCCGCGGCCAGCAGCCGCTTGAATTCGTCCCTGTCCTCCGGGCGCACGTAACCCTGCCGGGCGATGTCGGTCCGCTGCGTCAGCAACTCTTCAGGCGAAGCGAAGCCGAGGATGCGCGCCAGCGCCGGGTTCACCGCGAGGAAGCGCCCCTCGGGCGTGGATTGGAAGATGCCCTCCACCGCGTGCTCGAAGATCGAGCGGTAGTTCACCTCGGCGGGCTGGCTTCCGCTGATGGTATTTGTCGTCTTCATTGCACTCACTCACGACTGGCAGACGAGCCGCAACCGCGAGTGGTCGGGCGCGTCTGTCCCAGCGCGCCGGTTTGGTGTCCAAATACTCTGGCGGCGCGCTGAGGACAGTCGCGCCCCACCTCGATTTCAGCGCAGCCTGGCCACAGGGCCTCAGTTTCTAGTTGGGGGATGTGCTCCATTGTTGCGGAAGGCCGGACACTAAACTCGGTCATCGCAACGTGCAAATAAATTATGCTCTGAATTAGAGCAGGCAGGGCGCTCTGACTCTGCTACGTTGCCCGGATGGCAGGTAGGGCGTCTTCAACCAGCAAGGCCTCGTCCCGGAAGGAACCGGAACCCGCCAACGTCGTCGGTGCCCATCTCCGCCGCATCCGCAGCGGGCAGGGCATGACGCAGGAACAGCTCGCCGCGCGCTGCCAGGTTCAGGGCTTGAACCTCTCCCGCAGCACGCTGGCCAAGATTGAGGCCCAGGTCCGCCTGCTCAAGGCCTGCGAGCTGTTCATCATTGCCAAGGTGCTCAAGGTCCCCATGGAGCATTTCTATCCCGAGGACTATGGAGTGACCGTCACCGACCCGCGCGGAACGCGGGCGTAGGCTGGACGCCGGTTCTTGTCCACCCGCGTGGAACTCAAAATCCCGCCCGTTCCTCACGCAACGGACACGAAGGCGCAGGGGGAGACTCTTGAACCTAAATCCGGCAGTTGAAGCTTAACGCAAGGACGCAAAGACGCAGGGCCGCAAAGAAAACCGACTTGGCTGGCCTTGCTCCCGACCTCACCGCGCGGGTGAATGCGCTTCAGCCTGGTAACCCAATCCAATTCCTTCCTCTCTGCGTCTTTGCGTCTTTGCGTTAACTGCTGTTTCTAGGCTGAATCCAAATTCCGAGGACGAGGCTGAAAGCCCCGCACAAGATAGCCCGGGGCAACGCCCCGGGTGGGGTTGGGGAAGCATCACCGCCCTGTAGGGGCGGAACAGTTTGTGCCGCCCTTTCAGGGCTCCGGACGTCGTGGCCGCGACACCCGGGGCGTTGCCCCGGGCTGGTTTGTGATGCTCCTTCGGAGCGCCCACTTCGCTTCTCACCCCTCATCCATGCATTCCTCCACGGCCTCCACCAGCGCCGTGATGGGGAAGGGCTTGGCCAGTGTCTTCACCGCGCCGACTTTTTGCGCGATGGAGAGGTAGGCTTCCGGGTGGTTGCGCCCGCCGCCGGACATGGCGATGACGCGCACAGCCGGGTTCACCTTGCGCAAGGCAATGATCAGCTCCACGCCCTCGATGTCGGGCATGATCAGGTCGGTGATGACCAGGCCAATGGTCTGCGGGTCGTAGAGCTTCAACGCCTCCTTGCCGTTGCGGGCGCGGATCACTTCATGTCCGAACATTGCCAGCGAGCGTTGGAGCATGATGGCGAACACGTCTTCATCATCGGCTAGTAGTATCTTGCTCATAGGTGTTTTGAGTTGGGCTGGCCGCGCAAGGCCAGCCGGGTGATGGTCATGCGCGCGCAGCCTGCATCTGGACTTCGAGGCCGGCAATTTCCGCCTCCACTTTTTTCAGGCAGCCGGGACAGATTCCGTGGCTGAACTTCGTGTTCGCCTCCGAGCGTTCGGCGATGTAGCTCTCCACCGAGTGCCAACTGTCCTGCTCGTCGCGGATTTGTTTGCAGTAGGCGCAGATGGGCAGCAGCTCCTCCAACTGCCTGACGTGCTGGCGCAGGCCCAGGACGCGCTCGGCCACGGCGAGCCGCGCGGACAGTTGCTCCTCGTCGAAGGGCTTGGTGACGAAGTCGTCGGCCCCGGCGTTCATCGCCTCGAGGTAGTTGGCCCGCCCGCCCAGCGAGGTGAGCAGGATGATGCTGGTGTAGTGGTCGCGCCGCGTTTTCCGGATGCGCCGGCACAGCGCCAGGCCGTCCAGGACTGGCATCACCCAGTCGGAGATCAGGACGGGGTAACAGTCCGCCTGCCACTGGTGCCAGGCCTGCTCGCCATCGGAGGCCGGCACTGCGGCGTGCCCGAGCTTGGTCAGGGTCATGGTGAGCACCATGAGCGAGGTCGCATCGTCGTCCGCAACGAGAATTTTCATGATGGGTGGGTGAGTTGGCTGATTTCATTTTGGGTGGCGGCCAGGGCTGTCTCCAGTTGATCCACCAGGCCGGGCGATCCGGTCGTCTGCCCGACACGGCCCAGGTCTTCGAGCTGCTGGCAAATATCCCGCACGCTGGAGGCGCCGACGTTGGCGGCGGCACCCTTGAGCGTGTGCGCCTCGTGCCAGAGGTGCTCGGCGTTGGCATCGGTCGCCGCCTGCCGGAGCTTGGCGAGATGCGTGACGGCGGAGGCGGAGAACATCCCCAGGACCTGCTGGAACATGGCGGGGTTGACGGAGGCCGCGAGGTCGCGCAAGCGCTGGAGGGTGCCGGGGTCGAGCACGGGAACAGCAACGGCCTCGGGCTGTGCTGCCGGGGCTGCGGGCGCGGCGGCCGGGCTGGCGGCGTCCTCCGTCTTGGTGGCGGCGTCCGTGGCAGCCCAGCCGGGCCAGCGCAGGAGCGCCGCCTCCAATTCCTCGATTTGCACCGGCTTGGAGACGTAGTCGTTCATGCCTGCCGCGAGACATTTCTCGCGGTCGCCCTGCAACGCATTGGCGGTCATGGCGATGATATGGATGGGCCGGCGGGCCGGGGCGGGGCCGGGCGTCCGCTCCAGCTCGCGCAGGGCGTGCGTGGCCTCGTAGCCGTCCAGCTCCGGCATGTGGCAGTCCATGAGGACAATGTCGTAATCCGTGTGCCGCACGGCCTCGACGGCCTCGCGTCCGTTGTTGGCCAGCTCGGCCGTGAAGCCGAGTTTCTGCAACTGCCCCAGCGCCACCAACTGGTTCACGTTGTGGTCCTCGGCCAGCAGGATGCGCGCGCCGCGCCGCCGGGCGAGCTGGCCCTGCGGCATGGCGGAGGCGGCGGGCCGGACCAGGGTGGGCGCGTGCGCGGTCACGGCCCCAAGCGCGCTGGCCACGGTGTCGAACAGGAGGGACTGCCGCGCCGGCTTGAAGAGGCAGCCCACGATGCCGGCGGTCCGCAGCTCCTCCTCGGGGAAATCCTGGCCGAAGGAGGTGAGCAGGATGAGCTTGGGACTGCCACAGGTGGGGTCGCCGGTGATGGCGCGTCCGACGGCCAGGCCGTTCATCTCCGGCATGAGAAAGTCCAGCACGACGAGCTGGTAGGGAAGCTGCCGGGCCGCTTGTTCACGCAGCCGGACCAGCGCCTGCGGGCCATCCGGGACAGTGTCCACCACCATCTTCCACGCCTTGAACTGATGGAGCAGGACGTGCCGGTTGGTCGCATTGTCGTCCACGACGAGCACGCGCAGCCCGTGGAGCACCGGTGGGGAAACAAGTTTGACCGGCGCGCCGCCGGGCTGTTTCTCCAGCCGCGCGGTGAACCAGAAGCGCGTGCCCACGCCCTCCTCGCAGTCGAGGCCGATCTCGCCGCCCATCAGCTCGACGAGCTGCTTGCAGATGGCCAGCCCCAGGCCGGTGCCGCCGAAGCGCCGCGTGGTGCTCTCGTCGGCCTGCGTGAAGGGCTTGAAGAGGCGGGCCTGCGCGGCGCGAGAGATGCCGATGCCCGTGTCGCGCACCTCGAAGTTGAGCGTGGTGTGGCCGTTGGCCTCGCCGACGCTGGTGACGTTGATCACCACCTCGCCGCGCTCGGTGAACTTGATGGCGTTGCCCACGAGGTTGGTGAGCACGTGCCGCAGCCGGCCAGGATCGCCGCGGAACCGGGGCGGGACATCGCTGGCGACGGAGCCGGCGAGCTCCAAGCCCTTGCTGTGCGCGCGCTGCGCCTGGAGCTCCAGCGCGCCCTCGATGACATCCAGCAGCTCGAAGTCCAGCTTCTCGAAGGTCAGCTTGCCGGCCTCGATCTTGGAGAAGTCCAGCACGTCGTTGATGACATCCAGCAGGGCGTTGGCGCTGCGCTGAACGGTCTCCGCGCAGGCGCGCTGGTGCGCGGCCAGGGGGGTGTCCAGCAGGAGGCCGGTCATGCCCAGCACGCCGTTCATGGGCGTGCGGATTTCGTGGCTCATGTTGGCGAGGAAGGTGGCCTTGGCGCGGGCGCTGGCCAGCGCGTCGTCGCGCGCCTGGGCGAGCTGGCTGGTGCGCTCGGTCACGCGGCGTTCCAAGTCCGCGTTCGCCGCGCGCATGGCAATGAGCGCGTAGGCGATAACGGCAAAGAGCGTGAGGCCCAGAACGTAGAACCACGTCCGGTATTGCTGCGACTGGTGGAGCGCCGTGGCCAGCTCGGCCTCGTAGCCGCGCGAGAGCCGCTCCAAGGTCGCCGCCGTGGGCAGCGCGAGCACCTGCCGCGTGACCGTGTCCAGCTCGCGCTTGCCAGCGAGGAGCGTGCGCGCGTGACGGGACAGGCTGGTGACGAACTTGACCTCGGCATGGCTGGGCCGCGCGGCGAGCCACTGCGGCAGGCGTTCCACCCCGGCCAGCGCCTCGGCGGGCAGGTCATCCGGGCTGGCGTCGTTGAGCAGGACGACGCGGGCGACCTCGTGCAGGGCCGTCTGCAATTCGCGGTCGGCCTCCGTGCCGGCGAGCCGGTGGGCAAGCTCGCCCACCGCCACCGGGAAGTAGCGGCGCGAATTGCCGACGATGGCGTTCCGGGACTTGAACCGCTCGAACAGTTCCGCTCGGCTGCGCAGCAGCAGCGCGTATTCGTCGCCCGCCGCCGCCATCGCCGCCCGGGCCGCCGGCCGGACGAAGGGGGGAGTTGTGCGCAGGCCCGCCAGCAGGCGCGTGGTTTCCTGCTCCTGGTCGTGGAAGCTGTCGTAGTTGTTCAACAGGCCGAAGCGCGCCTTGAGCAAGTCCTGGTTGAAGGTGGTGTCGAGCTGCGAGAGCCGCCCCAGCCCGCCTTGGAAGTGCTCGTGCTCGCGGTCGTCGAACCGCAGGGTGGTCATGTAGAAATAGACCAGCCCGGCCAGCAGCAGCACGATGATGGCGGTGGTGCGCTTCATAGCGGCCTGCCTGCGAGTTCCCCGGTCAGGGACTGGAGGAACTTCACGATGTCCCGCACATCCTTGGGCGGCAGCGGGCGGCCCAACTGGTATTTCGCCATCACGCCGACGGCCTCCTCGAGCGTCGTGGCCGAGCCGTCGTGGAAATACGGCGCGGTCAGGGCGATGTTGCGCAGGGTGGGAACCTTGAAGACGAACTTGTCAGCGTCCTTGCCTGTGACATTGAACCGCCCGTGGTCGGCCTTCGTGATGTTGCCCCGGTCGGTGAAGTAATCCCCGATGACGCCCAGCGGCTGGAACATGTTCCCGCCGGCACTGACGCCCTGATGGCAACTGACGCAGCCGTAGTTCTTGAATTTCTGGTAGCCCGCCTCCGCGTCCTCGGACAGCGCGCCGGCCTCGCCGCGCAGCCAGCGGTCGAAGGGCGAGTTGGGCGTGAGCAGCGAGCGCTCGAACTCGGCGATGGCGTGCTTCACATTCTTGCGCTGCACACCGTCGGGATACGCCTCCTTGAACGCCGTGGCGTAGGCGGGCGCACGCCGCAGCTTGGCCAGCACCTCGTCCCAGACGGCCCCCATCTCTAGGGCGTTTTGGAGCGGACCGTCCACCTGATCCTCCAGCGTGTCCGCGCGGCCATCCCAGAATTGTTTGAAGTTGAAGCCGCTGTTGAAAACGGTCGGGGCGTTGACGTGGCCGGTCGCCTGGCTGATGCCGACGGAGCGCGGGAGCTGGTCGGTGCCGCCCTTGGTCAACGCGTGGCAGGTGGCGCAGGAGATGGTGTTGTCCCGCGAGAGCTGCGGGTCGTGGAAGAGCTGCCGGCCCAGCGCGACGCGCCGCGCATCCAGCGGCAGCGAGGCCGGAATGGGCGTGATGGGTTCGCGGCGGGCTTGGGCGGGGAGTCGCTGGGGTGATTTCACAGGAGCGGCCGGCCCGGCAGGCTTGCAGCCCTGCGCGACACAGATCAACAGCAGGCAGAAGCCAACCCGGCCGGCCGACCAAGGCCAGCGTCCTAGCGCGCGCCCCTGTTCGGGGGCGGTGGCGGGCGAGGTTGGCGGCGGAAGACTCATGGCTTCTCTGGGGTTGCGGGGTTGAGAACGCGTTGCACGGCTTCGCCCAGCGTGCGCAGGTCGTAGGGTTTGGGCAGAAGCTCGCTGAAGCCGGATTGGCGCGCCGCCGCCGAGTCCATGCTGGCGCTGTAGCCGGTGGTCAAGATGAGCCTCAGACCGGGCCGGGTCTCACGCAATTGACGGGCCAGCTCCGCACCGTTCAACCCCGGCATGTTGAAGTCGGTGACGACCAGATCGAAGCGGTCCGGCTGCTGGCGCGACCACGCCAGCGCCTCGGTGGGGTTGATGGTGGTGGTCACCTGATAGCCCATGCGCTCGAGCGCGAGCCGGCCCATGCGGATCATCGGCTCCTCGTCGTCCACGAACAGGATGTGCGCGCCGTTGCCCTGCGGCAGGGCCAGCGGCGGCGCGGCGGTTTCCGCCACGGCGGACGCGAAGACTGGGAAGTAGAGTTGAAACGTCGTGCCCACTCCGGGCTGGCTCTCGACCACGATCCCGCCGTCGTGGTTCTTCACGATCCCATGCACCACGGCCAGCCCGAGGCCGGTGCCTTCGCCCGCCGGCTTGGTTGTGAAAAACGGATCGAAGATGCGCGCGAGCGTCGCGGCGTCCATGCCGCAGCCGGTGTCCTGCACGGTCAGCCGCACGTAGGCGCCGGGGCGCAAGTCCGGGTGCAGCCGCGCAAGCTCCGCATCCACCTCGATCTCGGCGAGGGTGACGCGGATGACGCCGGCCCCGCCCTTGAGCGCGTGCCACGCGTTCGTGCAAAGGTTCATCGCGACTTGGTGAATCTCGGAAGGATCGGCCAGCACCGTGGGCGTCGCGGCGAGATCAGCCTCGAACACGACGGCGGCGGGGATCGTGGCGCGCAGGAGCTTGAGCACCTCGCGGACAATCACGCGCAGCTCCATGGGCTGGCGCTTCACCTCCTGCCGCCGGCTGAAGGCGAGTATCTGCTTCACCAAGTCCGCCGCGCGCCGGCTCGCGCCGTGGATGGCGTCGAGGCATTCCTCGCGGCCGGGGTCGCCCACCGGGATCATGCGGGCCAGGTCCACGTTGCCGAGGATCGCGCCGATGATGTTGTTGAAGTCATGCGCGATGCCGCCGGCGAGCTGGCCGATGGCCTCCATCTTCTGCGCCTGGAGCAGGTGGCTCTCGGTCTTCTTGCGCTCCGAGACCTCGTGCTTCAGGTCTTCCAGCGCGCGCTCCGTCTTCTCGCGGTGGCGCACGGCGTCCTCCATCATGTTCAGCGCTGCATTCTGCGACTCCTCCAGCTCGCGCGTCCGGTGCCGCACCACCTGTTCCAGGCTGCCGAGCTGCGCCTTGGATTCCTGCCGCAAGCGCCACTTCTCCGTCAGCGCGCTGGCCAGTTGCAGCACCTCGATGGAGTCGAAGGGCTTCTTCAGGATCAGCAGACGGTCCAGCGGGTTCAGCTCCTCCAGCACCTCGTCCCATGAGCAGTCGGCGAACGCGGTGCAGATCACGATCTGCAAATCCGGGCAGACCTGCCAGATGCGCTTCGTCGTCTCGATCCCATCCCAGCCCGGCGGCATCCGGAAATCCATGAACGCCATCGCGTAGGGCCGGCCTTCCGCCAGCGACCGCTCCACCATCTTCAAGCCCTCCGCCCCCTGCGACGCCGTGTCTATCTCGAACGCCACAGCCTGCTGCCTGCCGAACAGCTTGGACTCCGCCGCGTCCAGCTCCGCGTCTGCCGCTTCCGGCGCGCCCAGGATTTTACGAAAGTCGGCGTGAATCGCGGCGTTGTCGTCCACGACGAGGATGCGCCGGTTGGGTTTGGTGATCGGGGAAATCATGATCGTGCCTCGTCGTGCTGCAACGGCAGCTCCAGCGTGAACACAGCGCCGCGCCCCACGCCGTCACTGTGGACGGTCAGTTGCCCGCCCAGCTCCTTCGCCGTGAGCGCGCCGCTGTGCAGGCCGAAGCCGTGGCCGTCCTTCTTCGTGGTGAAGCCGTGCTGAAATATCCGTGTCAGGTTTTCCGGCGCGATGCCCACGCCGTTGTCAATGATCTCGATCCGCACGCCCTCGGCCCCGTTCACGGTCACGCGCACGACTAGCCGCTTGTCCCCGGCCGCCCGGTCCAGCGCGTATTTGGCGTTGTTCAAAAGGTTCACCAGTATTTGCAGCAGCTTGTGCCGGTCAGTCACCACCGGCGGCACAGGGGAAATCTCGCGGGTCAACTGGACCTCGTGCCGCCCAAAGCCGGCGGCGTTGATGCGCACCGCGTCGTCAATCAGCTCCGCCAGTGCGACCGGCTCCAGCACTCCGCCGCCGCGCGCGTAGGTCTGCTGCATGGCGACGATCTCCTTGATGTGCTCGATGTTTTTGCGCAGCGCGTCCAGCTCCAGCAGGATGCCCTGCTGCGGCTCGGCGAGGCGCTCGGCGAGCTTGAGCAAATAGTCCGGCAGCTCGCGGCCCTGGGGATCGCGCGTGAGAAACTCCGGCAAGTCCGTCGCGTGCTGGCGGAGCAGCTCGGCCACGTTCTTCAGGCTGCCGACGCGGAGCTGGCGAACCTTTCCGCTAGCGACCTCCGCCGAGACGCTGACGCTGTTGAGCACGTTGCCCACGTTGTGCAGGACGCTCGTGGCCACCTCCGCCATGCCGGCCTGGCGGGAGATTTGCACGAGCTGCTTGTGGACCTCCGTGAGCTGCATCTCCGCAAGTTTCCGCTGGGTGATGTTCTCGTGCGCCACGACCACGCGCACCGGGCCATCGCCGGGGAAGCGCGTGACGCGGCCCACGAACCACCGCTGCTCCGACGCCGAGTGGCACGGGTATTCCATCTCGAAGTGCTCGCACTCATGGCTCATCACGGCGCGGATGCCAGTGGCGAACGCGCGGGCGTTCGCCGCGTCCGGCCCGGCCGCAGTGTCGCACACATCGAGGTAATTCTTCCCCGTCTGCGCCGTGAGCACAGCCGGGCCGTTCGTCTCGGCGAACCGCTCCCACGCCGCGTTGGTGGCGAGGATTCTTCCCGTGTCCTCCAGCACGCAGACGTGTGCGGAGAGCGCGTTGATGGTGGATTGCGCGAAGCCCCGGGCCTCGCGAAGCGATTTCTCCGACTCCTTGCGCACGATGCCCAGCGCGATGCCGTCCGCGATGGAGGCCAGCGTTTGAAGCGTGCTCTCCGTGAGCGGGTGCCGCGCGAACATCGCCATGACGCCCACCACCTGGTCGCCGACGATCAGCGGGTATCCGGCAAAGGCCACCATCCCCTCGCGCTTCGCCCATGCCTGGTCACCGACGCGGGAATCGCCCACGACGGCGTTGGTCAGGTGCGGCTTCCGCTCCTGTGCGATGAGTCCGATCTTGAACTTCCCCACCGGCACGCGCCCGTGCGGTCCATCCAAGTGCGTGTAGAGACCCGCGCTGGCCTGCAACTCCAGGACCTGCGTGGCGTGGTTCAGCGTCCAGATGCGCGCGAACGCCGCGCCGAGATGCCGCACCATCGAGGCCGCGCACTGGTCCAGCAGCGAACTCAAATCATCAGACCGTGTCAGGGCCACGCCCACCTCGGCGCCCAGCGTGGCGAGCGCCGCCTGCTGCGACAACGCCTCCTTCGCGTGCTGGTGCCCCGCGACTTCCTGCCGCAGCACGCGGATGGTCAGGCCCAGGCCGAGCAGGCCAGCAGCCAGGACGCTGCCGGTGACTCCCAACGCCCCCCAGAGGCTCGCGCGGCGTTGCGCCACCGCCGAGCCGTCGTTGTCCAGCGGCCGGATGAACTCCAGCACGCCGCGGACATCGCCCTCCTTCCAATCCGTCCTCGGGCTGTCCGGGTGGGTGTTGTGGCACGTCACGCAACTGGCCTGCAACTTGTCCGCCACCGCGTAACGCAGGGAATCGCGGCCCTCGTATTTCTCAAACCGGTAGAAGGGCAGGTCGGGCCGCAGCCGCAGTTCGCGCAAGGCATCGGCCTCGAACACGTCGCGCGGGCCGCCGGTCTTCTTGCGCCACGGGAAGGGATGATCGCTGAAGAGCCGGACATGGGCACCCGGACGCTCGCGGGCCAGCGCCTCGCCCAGTTGAATCGTGAGCGTGGCCGGCAGCGGCAGGGCGCGGTCTCTGGTCTCGTAGTCGTGGCCGATGGCGATGCCGTAGGCCTGGGCGCGCGTCGCGACTTCAGCAGAGTAGAGCCGGCGCATCTGGCGGATGGATTCGACCTGGATGGCCGTGCCTTGCAGCGCCATCGAGTGATAGAGGGCCTGTTGCTGCTGGTGGAGATGCCAGATGACGAACGCCACGCCGCCCGTGATGAGGAGCATGAGCAGGCCAACAACGCGGGGGCGGAAGGCGAAGGACTCGTTTCCCCGCGCGGCGGGAGGGACTTGCGCTGCGGCGGAAGGCGCGGAGCTGGAAGGCGGGTTCATGACAATTCCCGGCGAGTGCCGGCGGGATGAAACGGCGGGCCACAGCTCGCGCCTTCTCCCTTCGCGGAGCGAGGGGAGAAGGTGGCCGCAGGCCGGATGAGGGGTGAGGCCACCAACGCCGAGTCATCAAACCCCTCACCCCAACCCTCTCCCCTCATCCGATGAAGGGAGAGGGAGGCCGGGCGCGCAGCGTCCGTCTGGCGGACACACCGGCTATCATTCGGGAGTGGCGTCATGTGGCATCACGGTTTGCGCTTCTCCAAGAACGACAGGTCATGCGGCGGCGTGCGCCCGGCCTGGCGCGCCAGCTCGTTGATCTCCTGCTTCAGCTCGATCATCTGCTTCTCGCGGCCCACGCTCAGGCGGTTGAAGCGCTCGAGTTCCGATGCGCGCTGCTGGAGCACCTCCTCCGCCCGCTTGCGCTCGGTGATGTCCAGGGCGATGCCCACCAGTCCTGCGATCTGGCCCTGCGCGTCATGCAACGGGACCTTGGTCGTCAGATACCAGCCGCGTTTCCCCTCGGACTCGAAGGGTTCCTCGCGGCCGATCACGGCCCGGGCGTTCTGCATCACCGTCTGGTCGTCCGCCTCGAAGCCGCGCGCGATCTCCTCCGGGAAGAAATCAAACGAGGTCTTGCCCAGCATCTGTGTCTCCGTGTCCAGCCCGAGCTTCTGGCGGTGCGGCTCATTGACGAGGAGGTAGCGGCCCCGGGTGTCCTTCACAAAGACGTAGGCGGGCAGGTTGTCTATGACCGTGCGCAGGAGGTTTCGCTCGCGGGCCAGGTTTTCCTCGGCCAGCTTGCGCTCGGTGATGTCGTGCTTGATGCCCACCAGGCCAGTGATTTTTCCCCGCTCGTCCCGGAGCGGCACCTTGGTCAGCGAATACCAGCGGCGTTTTCCTTCGGCCTCGTAGGCCTCCTCGCGCTGGAGGATCGGAGTGCCCGTGCCCAGCATCGCCTGGTCGTCCCGGGCATACGCGGCGGCGACTGCCGGTGGGAAGAAGTCGGCCGCAGTCTTGGTGAGCAGCTCGGCCTCCGACTTCGCGCCGAGCAACTGCGTGTGGGACTCGTTGCTCAGGAGGTAGCGGCCGGCGGTGTCCTTCACGAAGATGTAGGCGGGAAGGTTGTCCATCATCGTGCGCAGGAGCTGCCGTTCCTCGATGAGCGCCGCCTCCGCGCGCTTGCGCTCGGTGATGTCCGTGAACATCAGGATCAGCACCGGCTCGCTCTGCCCGGCCAGGTCAATCAGCTCCAGCGAGGCCAGCACGTCGCGCACCTCGCCGGACTTGCGGCGGTAGCGGTCCTCGATGTCGTGGATCGTCCCCTCCACGAGCAGCCGCTCCATCAAGCCCGCCCGTTTCGCCGGGTCGGCCAGCAGGTTCAGCTCCCAGACGCTGCGGCCCACCAGCTCCTCGCGCTCATAGCCGAAGAACTCGCAGTAGCGGTCGTTCACCTCGATGAGCCGCCCGCTCTCGACAGTGTTGATGCAGATGGCCGCCGGGCTGGCGCGGAAGAATGTGGAAAGCCCTGCCTGCGACTGCCGCAGCGTCTCCGCCGCCGTCTCGCGCTCGGTCACGTCCCAGAAGATGCCCTGGACGCCGGTGACGTTCCCGGCGGGATCGCAGAGCGGCGACTTGGTCACCTCCACGAAGAGGCGTCCTCCCTCCGGCGGCACATGCTCCTCGACGACCGTGCAGGGCTGGCGTGACTCCATGACACGGTTGTCGTCCGCGACGTATTTGGCGGCAAGCTCCGGTGGGAACAGGTCCGCATCCGTCCGGCCCAGCACCTCCGCGCGCGGCCGGCCAACGGTGTCGCAGAAGCGCTGGTTCACGAAGATGAAGCGGCCCGAGCGGTCCTTGCGGAAAATGTTCTGCGGCAGGTTCTCGACCAGCGAGTGATAGAGCAGCTCCGCCGAGACCAACGCCTCCTCGGCGCGCTTGCGCTTGGTGATGTCCTGCACCGTGCCCATCATGCAAGGCCGGCCCTGCGCGTCCTTCCTCAGCTCGCCGCGCCCGCGCAGGAAGCGCACCGTCCCGTCGGGCAGGACGCAGCGGAACTCCAGGTCGCCCGGCTGCTTTTCCGCCCGGCAGTCGGCGATCCACCTTTGCATCGCAGGCCGGTCCTCGGGATGGAGCAGTTGAAGGAACGACGTGGCGTTCGGGATGAAGGTCTCCGGCGTGACACCGTAGATGCGATAGGTCTCCTCAGACCAAGTGGTCCGGCCGTCGTGTTCCACGAGCCAGCTTCCGATGTGGGCTATGCGCTGCGATTCCGTGAGCAGGTTTTCCTTCTCCCGCAGCGCCTCCTCGGCGCGCTTGCGCTCCGTGATGTCGCGGATGGTGCTGATCACCATCATCCCCTCCGCCGTCGTGAACGGGCTGAGGCTGATGTCCACCGGGAACTCCGTGCCGTCCTTGCGCCGCGCCAGGAGGTTGCGGCCCTCGCCCATGCGCCTGACCTTCGGCTCCTGCGTGTATTGACCGCGCATCGCCGCGTGCCCCACTGCGAGTCGGCTGGGCATCAGGGATTCAATCGGCTGGCCGACCAGCTCCGTGCGCGAGTAGCCAAACAGCCGCTCCGCCTCGCGGTTCACGATGTTGATGCGCCCTTCACGGGTGGCGGCGACGATGGCATCGGGCGACGACTCGAAGAGGTTCAGGAATTTCTCCTCGCTCGCGCGCCGCGCGTCGTCGGCGGCCCTGCGCTGCGTCACGTCGCGGAAAAGGTCCAGGATCAGCGTGGGCTGGCCCGGGACTTCGAGGAAGGAATGGGTGATCTCGAGATCCGCCACGCGGTGGTCCCGGAAGGTCATGCGCCGCTCCTCCCGCTGCGGGATCTCCCGCCGCGCGAAACGGCCGCGGAACGTCTCGAGCCGCTCTGCCGCCGGACGCGGGTCGAGGTAGGCCACGGGGAAAAGCTGCCCCTCCAGCTCCTCGCGCCGCATCCCCACCAGCCGGCAATACGACTCGTTCACCGCCACGATGCGGCCCTCGGCGTCGAGCAGCCTCATGCCGTCCACCGAGTGCTCCCAGATCGAGCGGAAGCGCAACTCCGAATCCCGCAGCGCGGCCTCGGCCTGCTTGCGCGCGGTCACATCCAGTATCTCGCCCAGGATCGCGCGCTCGCCGCCCAGCTCCACCACCTCGGCGTTGAGGAGCACGTGCCGCTCGCCGCCCGAGCGGTGCCGCAGGACGGCCTCGAAATTCTCCACGCGTCCAGCGGCGTGGAGTTGCTGGATGAAAAGCTCCCGGTCCGAAGGCCGCGTCCAGAACCCCAGCTCGTGCGTGGTCCGGCCCAGCGCCTCGGCGAGATGCCAGCCGGAGAACTCGGTGAACGACTTGTTCAGCTCGATGATTTGCCCGTCGGTGAGGCGCGTTGCCAGGATGGGATGCGGGCTGTTGTGGACGACCTTGGCGAACTTCTCCTCGCTCATGCCCAGCGCCGCCTCCGCCCGGTGACGCCCCGTGATGTCCACCAGCATGTTCACCGCGCCGACCACCACGCCCGCGGCGTCGCGGATCAACTGAGGATGCGGCAGCACATGGGCTCGCACCCCGTCAGGCCGCTCGATGACGAGCTCCCGGCCTTGCACGGGCCGCCCCTCACGGATCGTCACGGCCATCGGGCAATCCTCCGGCGCGATCGGGCGTCCATCTGGTTCGAGGATGCGCCATGAGCCGCACCAAAGGGTTTTTCCCAGCGCAGGCTCGCAGCCCCAGAGCTTCGCCGCCGCCGTGTTGAACGCCGTGATGCGGCCTTGCAGGTCGCACGTGTAAACGGCGGCGGGCAGCGCCTGCACGATCTGCCAGGAGTTCCCGACAGGAGGCTGCTGGTGCTGGGGGGAAGGCGGCGTGACCGGTCCGCTGGACGCTTCCTTTGCCGCGCTGGCCGGCGTGCCGCGCAGTTGCTTCAGCACCTCGGGCACGCGCTCGAACTCCTTGGACTTTTCGAGGAAATGGTCCGCGCCCAGCCGCAGGCAGGCAGCCCGGCTCTCAGCGATGACGAAGTTCGTCAGCACGATCACCACGCACGCGGGACGGGCGCGCTTGATCTCCGCCAGCACGGCGCAGCCATCCCCGTCCGCCAGGTTCAGGTCCAGCACCACCGCGTCCGGCTCCTGCTCGCGGAACAGCGCCAGTGCCCCGTCCGCCGTGCTGGCCTCGCCGACGATCACCACCGGGC
>JBEBFV010000504.1:0-4428 GCA_040081795.1 Limisphaerales bacterium
GAGCGCCGACCGAAATGCCGCGGCAAGGCCAAGCTCGGCGGTCACAGACCGCCGCTACAGGGGGGGATGAGGGCTCAGCCGAAGGTTTCCGCCACGGCGGCCACATAGGCATCGTAGGCGGGCCGCTCGTAGCAGACGAAGTGCACGAGCTTGAGGGTGAAGTTGCGCTCCAGACATGTGCGGGTTTCGCGCACAGCGATGCGCGTGGCGCGGTCGAGGGGGAACCGATACGCACCTGTGCTGATGGCCGGGAATGCAACGCTCGTGATGCCGTGCTGCTCGATCAGCTCGAAGGCGCTGCGATAGGTGCGGGTCAGAAGCTCCTCCTCGCCGCACGTGCCGCCCTGCCAGATGGGGCCGACGGCGTGGATGACGTGCTTGGCGGGGAGGTAGTAGCCCTTGGTGATGCGCGCGCCGCCGGTCGGGCAGCCGCCGAGCTTGCGGCATTCCCAGACGAGATGCGGGCCGGCCTCGCGGTGGATCGCGCCGTCCACGCCGCCTCCGCCGAGCAGGGTTGTGTTCGCCGCGTTGACGATGGCGTCCACGGTCTGCTTCGTGATGTCGCCCTGAATGACTTTGACGCGGTCCAGCATGGCTGACTTTCGGAAACGGCCTACAAGCGGAACGCAGAGCACCTTGCCTCAAAGCTGTGGATCGGGACAGAAAAAAGACAATTCGCGGGGTATCGCCGGACGAGAGATATCTGAACGAAAGGCCATGCACCGCGAGTTGCGCGGCTGATCAGTGGCGGGACAGAAGCACGATTAGGATCAAGATTACGAGCAGGAGTGGGATGGCGATGCTTGTCCTGCTCCTAATCCTGATCCTGATCTCTGTGCTCACCAGTCATGAACGAGGCGATGAAAACGGAATGCCCCCGCCAGACCTTGCGGCCCGACGGGGGCAAAACGGGGGATGGGAGTGCGCCAAGCTCTCTTTCCCGGACCGGCATTAGGCGCGCCCTCGCGGGGCTGCCGGCTTCCCGACGCTGTTCTCCACGGCAAGCGGAGTCTTCGGCCTCGCAGCAGGGCCGTCCAGCACCTTGCGGCCACTGGATTTCGAGTGAGGCTTTTCAGCTCGCTTGGGCTGGTGGTTGCGCCACCGGCCCGCGAACCAGGTCAAGACACGACTATGTTTGCGGTCCGCGTCTTGACCACTTAGCTCCGGGACAGCCACCGCTTTTGGCGGTGCGTTTACCCGGTGCCACGGGTCTCGCCTCTTAACTCTCAGGTTGCGTTTGGCTCACAGGCCAGCGGTGCCATTTGTAGCATCGCCGACATTGCGGAAGGTTTTCACGGGCCTTGCCCAGACCTCGTGTCCTTCCCGGTGCGGACGCTTTTTTTGTCCACCTTTCGGTGGCTTTGACTGTCAGCCGCCTTGCGACGACCGCCAGAGCTGCCCGCCCCGTGCTGATACACGGTAGCAACCGGATACCCTCTGGGTAACCGCGATTCACACAGGCCCGAAACCAGCCTGCGCTACTTGACTCAGCTCGGGTCGGCTTCTAATCGCCCCTCGCTGCCAAGCTCCTCAATCGCGTGTGACGGGCTGCGACGCCCGCCAGAGGAGCTGGTGAATTCTGCCTCCCCGCGCGCGCCTTGCGGCATCGCGCTTCAGAGGGGCCAGGCCAACCAGCCTGTCCTGACCTTTCCCCAGTCACCTGGGATTATCCTCGGAACTTCCTCGGCTTTCTTTCGTCCGCCGCACCCGCTCCGGTTCTTTCAATGAACTGTGATGAGATTATCACGAGTCCCCCATCCGACAACGAATTCATACCCACAGGTTGTTCACCGCGCGTTTCCTCCAGCCACCAATCTTGCGGAGGAAGAACAGCCAATGTTCACAGGGCTGCCGTGCGCTGGGGAGAAAGCTCCGCACACGTATCAAGCAAATGGTAACCACCCGTTGTGAACAACCCCGCTCCGGAAAAGCAAAACACCGCCCGTCTCCGGGCGGTGTGGTTGATGGATGAGCGCCGAGGCGTTATGCCTTTTTCTTGGCGGCCGCCTTCGTCTTGACGGCCTCCTTCTTGCGCTTGTTGTAGCTTTTACGACGCTGACGTTTCTGAACTTTGTTGGTTTGTCTGCCCATAACTTCTTTACTTTGCCGGCCTGTTTTTGTTGGCTGGCGCGCACTATGAAGTTCCGTTGCGGCCGCTTCAATCTCTATTTGGTGGCACTCGTCGCGGCCACCCTCTCCGCTTGCGAAACAACCGGCCCCGGCTCTGCGCAGAAGGGCAGCGTGGAGGTGGCAACCGTCCGCCTCCATCTCGAGAGCCACCCCGACCCGATCACCGGGATGAGCAAACAGATCACCGTGGGCCGGGAGAAACCGCAGACCTTCCATGTCACAGGCGCGATGCTCGGCGAGCCGAACCTTGCCCTCGCCCAGCTTTGGGACGGGAAGGACGGCGAGTTCGCCATCCACCTGCAATTCGACCGCGAGGGTTCGCACACGCTGGACACGCTCTCCATGTCGTATCGCGGTAAGCGGCTCGCCATCATGAGCCAGTTCCCCGAGCCGCGCTGGATCGGCACCTTCCGCATGGAGCGGCGCATCGCCGATGGCACCCTTCTGTTCCGCCCGGACGCCACGCGGGAGGAGGCGCTGCGCATCGTGGCCGGGCTGAACAAAGCCGTCGCCAAGATGAAGAAATACAAGGACTGATGAACGCCGTCTCGCGTCTCGCCGTCCTCCTTGCCGCCCCCCTGCTCTGCTCCGCTGCCAGCGGCCAGCCCTTCCAGCTCCCCACGGCCAGCCGCGCGCTCTTCGAGAAGGGCGGTGAGGAACGCTACTTCGCACCCACGCCCGGCAAGACCTGGGAGAGCGGCACGTTTGGCTGCGTGCGCTCCGACGGCCACCAACTCCACGAGGGCATCGACATCAAGTGGACCCAGCGCGACCGCAAGGGCGAACCCACCGACCCCGTGCTCGCCTCCGCCAGCGGCACCGTCGCCTACGTCAATCGCAAGTCCGGCCTCTCGAACTACGGCAACTACGTCATCCTCCGCCACCGCATCGAAGGCCTCGAAGTCGTCACCCTCTACGCACACCTCGCCAGCATCCGCGACGCCTTGCAAACCGGCGTCGCCATCAAGGCCGGCGAACCCATCGGCGTCATGGGCCGCACCACGAACACCAAGACCCGCATCGCCGCCGAGCGCGCCCACGTCCACTTCGAGATGGACCTTGTCGCCAGCGAACGCTACGCGCAATGGCACGAGGCGAACCTCCCCGGCCTGCGCAACGACCACGGCAACTGGAATGGCCGCAACCTCCTCGGCCTCGACCCGCGCGCAGTCCTCCTCCAGCAGCGCGCGCAAGGCGACAAGTTCAGCCTCCTCCAACACATCCAGTCGCAGACCGAGCTGTGCCGCGTCCTCGTCCACAAGAGCGACTTCGCCTTCGCGCGACGCCACGCGCCGCTCGTGCGACGCAACCCCGCCACCGACAAGGAAGGCATCGGAGCCTACGAAGTCGTGCTGAACTTCAATGGAGTGCCCTGCCAGCTCATCCCGCGCACGCCGGGCGAGGCGAAGAACTACACGGCCAAGTATCACCTCCTCTCCGTGAACGACGCCGAGCAGAAGAAGAACGGCTGCCGCAAATTCCTGACCCAGCAGAACGGCAAGTGGTCGCTGACCCCCGCAGCGCTCCAGCATCTCGACCTGCTGGTGAACTGACCCGTGGCCGCAGGCTTCAGCCTGCGCCTCGGTCTGTAGCGGCGGTCTATGACCGCCGGTTGCTCAACTCGGCGCTCATAGAGCGCCGCTACAGGTGCAACTGCCTACCACACCGCCACCGTCGAAGGATCACTCACCGGCCCCTCGCCGCGCGAGTTGCGCCCGCCCCGGACAGGCCCAGCACCCGGCCGGCGTCCAAGCAGCTCCCCTCTCCCAGCGGGAGAGTAGCCCTGCTGGGTATTGCACAACGGCACATTCGCATCAAAATCAGCCATAAACCGAGAGGACACCACCACGCTAAACCGTTGCCTGAGAACACACAAGCAATGGCAGATTGGATTTCCGTCAAACGGCGGGAACACAACTTGAGGCCCTGTGATCTGGCCGCGAAAATGGGTATTGCATCGGCCCTGATTCTTGCTTGGGAGAGTGGCAAAAGCCAGCCCGACAGCCAGCAGTTCCAAGATTTGGCAAACTGTTTTGGATTAGGTTCACAAAAATGCTTAATCAAACCTCACTCGCCGAAGTCACCACATCAAAATCCACGTTGAGCGATTCGAAGTGCCTGCGTCCACAGCGAATCTTTTCCGCCTCGCTGTTCCGTAACTTTTCAAAATTCTTTGTGCCCTTCGTCTCGCGGACGAGATACAGCACCGTGTTGTCGTGCTTCAAAATCGCCCAATCGGGATTGTAAGTGCCCAGCGGTGTTTCGATCTTGAACCAGTCCGGCAGCTTTACGAAAAGT
>JBEBFV010000505.1:0-4416 GCA_040081795.1 Limisphaerales bacterium
GCCCCAGCGCGTCCAGCGCAGTCGAGCCCGGGCCACTTAGCAAGGACTTTGGGTCGGCACAGGTCGCCTCGGCGATGGCGTGCGCGAGTTTGAGGCTGAGCTTCAGCGAGCCATTTTCGATACGCTGGATGGCGATGGCGGAGCACCCGACCAGCTTCGCGAAGCTGGCCTGCGTGTGGCCCAGGCACATGCGCACCTGCCGGACCGGGTGGTTGATTTTGGGCGGTTTGGGCATGGCATACCTTGTATGTAAAAAACACTCCGCACCGGCACCCGCACCTTGAGCGGTCCCACCGGCACGCGCCTAGTTGGAGGCGTGCAAGACACGCAACACAACTCGGGTTTGGTCAGACAGACGGAACCGCCGCAGGGGCGATTCACCGGCGGAGCGGAGCGGCGATTTCACCATCCCGCCACCATTCGCCACTACGCGGCCACCGTTAGCCCACTGCCTCTTAACGCGTCTGGGTCGCGTGCGGGCAAGCTGGTGGGCGTGAAACAACACTTCACAACTCTTGGCGGGAAGGTGCATCGAATGGTGCTCCTCCGTCTCTCCGTCCGCCTGTCCTGCGGGAAGCGGAGTCTCACCGGACAAATCGTTGTCTCCACTCAACGGCGACTGGTCGTGGCACCACCAGACGCGCAGTCAGCCAAGGAAAACCAATGCAACTAAGAGTCACAGTCACCTCAGAGAGGCCCGACGAATACATCGGGAAACGGGGCCTGGTCAAAAACCAGGTCATCACCTGCCAGGACATTGACCCGTCCGGCTATCGCCTGCTCATGCCGTTTGATTACACGCTGAGCGAGGACGAAAAGGCCAAGTATGCCGGCAAGCTCCAGGACAAGATCCTCGTGGTCGGGGTCCGCGAGCTGATGCCCTTTGGCGGTCGTCTGCGCGCGCGGGGAGCCATCGTCACCGGCCCGGAGGGCAAATAGTAAAACGACCCGATGAACCCCGAAATCTACGCCCTGTCCTTGATCGACTGGCAGTTCTTCGCGTCCCTCACCTTCAAGAGTGAGAAGCTGACCGAGGCCGTGCGGATCAAGATGTTCTTCGCCCTGATGCGGAGACAGGCGGACCATTTCGGGGTTCATTTCGGGCAAACGATTTGGTGTCTGCGCACCGAGCGTGGCGAGGCCACGGGACGCATCCACCATCACGCACTAATCGCGGGGTTTCCAAAACATGCGCCAACCAAGGCCACCTGCTTCTCCTTCATGAAAATCTGGGAGCAGCTCGGGGGCGGGATGGCGCGCGTCTCCTCCTATAGTCCACGGCTCGACGGCGTGGGCTATGTCCTCAAAGGCTGCGATGCCGAGTATCGGCGCGCCGGCGGGGATTATTACGAGACGCGAAAGTTCGGAAGCCACTGCGACGTCATGCTCTCCAAGTCGGTCTTCAGCGTTATTGAAGGCCGGCGGTCAATAGGAGAGAGACGCCGTCGGGGACAACGCCAAGCGGAGTAAGCGGGACCAACCGCACGCGCAAGCGGAGCGGAGGTTTTGCCCAGGCTGCGGCAATGCTGCCAGTTGTCACTTGGGAAGCAGTTCCCACCTCGGCCCCCGCGCGGAGCGCGGGGGTCGAGGTGGGATTGCTTGAAGAAGAACTCTGCCCAGATGAAACGAAGTGAACTCAAAACGCTGCGGAAGCTGGTGCGGTCCGGTGAGACGCGGAAGCTCTCGGCGGCGGACCTGACCTTGCTGCTGCGTATGCGCTGCGCGCTGCGCGAATACGAGGCGCTAGCCGGTCAGGGCGGAAAGGTTCAGGGCTGACATGCGCGACGATCAACACCGGTTCCTAGCCCTGCTGGGCCAAGCCCCTGCCCGCCTGACGGCGGAGCAGACGGCCTGGGTGTTGAACTGTCAGGCGCACGACGTGCCGGTGCTGGTCGCCTGCAAGCTGCTCAAGCCGCTGGGCAATCCGCCGCAGAACGGCATCAAGTTCTTCGCCACGCGGGGAGTCCTGGAACTCGCGCAGGACGAGAAGTGGCTGCACAAGGCCACCGTCGCCATCTACCAGCACTGGCACCAGCGCAACACCCGGAAGAAGGAGACGCCGGAAGAGGGGGCACTGCTGCCCGCGACGTAGAAGCGGAGTCCAGAGGTCCTGACCTTTGGCGCGGGCGTGGGGTGCGCAACCCCACGAAGGAATGAAACTCGCCTGACGCGCGCAGCCGTCAGGCGAAATTTTTTGGCGCAAAGCTCCCCCGTCCGCGTGAGGCGGTTCAGCGAACGGGGGAGGAGGTTGGCGGGCTAGGCCGCGATGGGTGGCGCTTCGGGTGGCCGCTGCTCGTATTCGTCCAAGCTGGGGATGTTCACGCGCGCACCCTTGGCGTAGGCGCGATGCACCGCGACGGAAGAGTGGCCCAGCGCTTCCTGCGCGAAGCGTTCGGGATAGCCCGCCGCCCGTGCCCGCTCGGCCCACGCGTAGCGGTAGCTGTGCAAGCTCACGCCCACGATGCCCAGCTTCTTGCACCGGTCAGAGAACCGCGTGGCTCGCGCGGCGGACTCTTGTTTCCCGAAGTGCGGGAAGAACGGGCCCGCGCTCGGGCGCTCCCGCAGGATGGCTTCCACCGCGACACTGAAGCGCTGCAAGGCCAGCGTGCCAGTCTTGCGGCGGTAGTAGCTCAAGGTGCGGTTGGCCCAGTCAATGTTCTCGTGCGTCAGCGCGGCCATGTCCACCTGCGCGGTGCCGAAGTGCCAGAGCAATTGCAGGAACGCCTTCCACTCGGCGTGCGGCTCCACGTTGAGCAACCGTTGCGCCTCGTCTGCCGTGATGGCGCGGCGGGGCTGGAAGCGGATGCGGGGCCATTGTGCGTAGGCGAGGACAGGCCACGGCAGCCAGCCCATGTTCAAGGCGAAGCTGTGGAGCCGCCGCAGGAACATGTTGGTCGAGACCGTGCCGCTCTGAAGCACGGTCAAGAGCGTCGCGGGCCGCGTCTCGATGAGGGCGAGCTGGCGGAGTGCATTGAAGGGCGCTTCGGCAAAGGCGCTCTCATACCGCTCGCGGGTGCGCGGGGCGGTGGCGACCTTGGTGCGCAGGACGGCGTCCATGACGCCCTGCCAGGTGCGCTGGCCGATCTGCGGGTCGCCAGCGACGAGGTAGGCGCGGGCCAGTTGCGCGTTGAGCGCGGGCTGACGCAGCGCCTCGTTGCGGGCGTGGAGCAGGCGCTGGGCCTCGTCGCGGTCGGAGGTGCCGAGGCTCTCCTGTTTGCCGGTGGTGTTGTCTTCGAGGTAGAAGCGGCTATTGCAGCCGCGCTGATACATGCGGAACCGTGGCTTCATAACTTTGTGGGTTATGAGCGTAGGGCGGTGGAACTAAGACTGGTCAGCGCCTTCTGCGGGAGTGGTGGGATGGTTCTGGCGAATTACGCCGTGACCGACCCGCCAACTGGCAGGAGTGCTGGCAATGCTCCGCAGAACCTGATGCAGCCCGTTGGTGCACACGCACTTGGGCCGAAAGGCGAACGACCCAAGCTCAGCGACCCGGCCCGCGAGGGCGCGCGATTGCAACCGCGACGCGATGGCCGGGTTCGCTGCAGCGCATGGTTAGGCCGCCGCGTCGCCTGCACGATCAAACCGTCGCCCAACCCAGCGCGAACGGACTCGCACGCCGCGCCGCCCAAGGCGCGAGCCGTGGCGCGTCGCTCTCCGAACAAACCTGTCGAACTCGTTTGCATCGTCGTCATCACTGCAAAGTCACCATCGCCGCGCCGCTGCACCACCGGCGCGAGCCGTGTGGCGTCACTCTCGCCCGCGACTCGCCCATCGTCATCTCCCCGCGCCCCGTGCGCGCCGCAAACTCGCCAAGTCGGGAAGCGGCCTAACGACCCAAGCTCAGCGACCCGGCCCACGGGACGCGTCGATTGCAACAGTGATGCGATGGCCGGGTTCGCTGCAGCGCATGGTTAGGCCGCGTCATGGCTTTGCAAGGCTCGAACTGCTGTTGGTGTCGAGCTTCCCGAAGGCGACCATGATGTCCCCAATCCCAGAACCGCTGAATGCATCCGGCCCTGAATCAAACCTCTGCCATGTAGTCATCAGGACATCGATCTTCGCTTTTGCGACATCGTAGCGCCCTGCATTCATGTCTGTCTGGATCTCGGTGAGCGCCATTCGTCCAGGAGCTTTGATCGCGCTGATAAGCCACAGTCGCTCTACACCGGTGCGAAGTCCGTGAATGACGCTAACTGTGATCCACGTGATGGCCGCCGTAACGACGATGATGAGAAATGTTTTCATGGCGTGTGGAGCGGCCTAACATCTGAGTGAGCGGCAAACTTGCCGCCTAATCCGTGATTGGCGGGCGGCAGGCTAGCGCGCCCGGACGGGCTTGTCCATTGGGGTTTCGTCACGAATCAGGGCTGGGGCCGCGCGGGGAAAGGCGACAAATTGTCGGGCGTGGGCGGCGGG
>JBEBFV010000506.1:0-4416 GCA_040081795.1 Limisphaerales bacterium
GGTTGGGCGGGGGCGACAACAGGCGCGCTCACTTCGGGAACGGGAGCCGGGACAGGCTTCTTCTCGCAACCGATGGACAACACGGCGAGGCACGCCAGCAGGCGACAGAGGTGGAGTGGCGCGTGATTCACAAGTATTCCCAACGATCGAACATCGCCGCCTGGCCGCAGTGGGTGCCAGCCTCGTCGAGCAGGTTCCACACTATCGCCCGCTCGATGCGGAAGCGGCGGCCTGACTTCGCGATGCGCACGCCGGTGTAGTTGGCGATGTGCCCGTGCAGCGTCACTTCCGCCAGCAGGCGCGCGCGTTCCTCGCGGGCGACCGGCTCGGCGGTCAGGCGCGACGGCGTGCGCGTGAGTTCGTCCCACGACATTTCCCAAAGCGTGAGCGCGGCGCTGTTGCCGTAGTTCAGCACGGGATCAGACTGCGTTCCGTGCGACACGAGGACGAAGGGTGCGCCAAACAGAGCCTCCGCGAATTCGCTTCGATCGCTGTCGCCGGCCAGCAAGTCACGCCGCAGCCAGCGCCGGAAACTCCGCGCCAGCGCCGCGACATGCCCCACTGCCCAATCCGAAGCCCAAGGTTCGCCCATGCCGGGCAGGCTATCACGACACGAGGACGGCTCCAAGGCGCAGGAAGCGCAGGAAGCCCGTCACAGTTGCAGAACTCCGCTGCCAAGTTGCAGAACTCCGCTTGCACCCGCCGGGTGTTAGCTGCTATTTCTCCCCCGCTTTTGGCCGACGTGGCGGAACTGGCAGACGCGCTAGACTCAAAATTCAAGAATCGGCAGTTTCAGGAGGTTTCATTCCGTTTCAGTAGAGTGCAACATTGTGCCTGTATTTATTGGTCCAAATGCACTTTTAACGCAGCTCTCTCAGTGTTTGCCACCCCTTTCAAGAAAACCATGAAAGTGGCACAAAAAGTGGCACAACTTTCTGGCCGGATTTCGGTGGCAATTTTTCAACTCGCCGATTCGAACCATTCTCTCCGATGCCTGCCTTTCCAGTGACAGCCGCTCCCCCAGTCCTCGCTCCAGCCGCGTGTCATTGACGCCGCTGCCGCGCCACGCCTCTCTGCAACAGCCCCTCCCTCCAGCGCTATAAACCTCTGAAGGTAAGCCTAGCTGCTCCCTCCCCGCCACGGCCGTAATTTCCTGCCGCTGGCGGGAGCGGCTTCACACGGGTCCACGCTGGTCGACCCACAGGAGATCAAATGAGTTCCCACGCCGATACTGTCCTCATCGATGAAATTGTCCCCCGCCTCCGCCACATGATCCCACACCACGTTTCGTTCGTCGGCGCGGAGGACGCCGAGGAAGTGTTGCAGGACGCGACCCTGATGGCCGCCCGCCTGCTCGCCCGCGCCCGGGCCAACGGCAAACAAGTGACGCCTGGCAACATCGCCTTCTACACGATGCTGCACATCCGCTGTGGCCGGCGCAGCCACAGCGCTGGTCGCAGCGACGTCATGGGCACGCGCACGCAGATCGTGGGCAACAGCCGCGTCACGTCCATGGAAGCCCCGGTGGCGTCTGACGCTGCCTCCCCGGATGAGCCGATGACGCTCGGCGACGTGCTCGCCAGTGACGCGGAAGATCCGTCGGAGACGGCGGCACGCAATCTGGACTGGCAGGCGTTGGTCGCCACTTTGGATGAACGGGCATTGGCAGTCCTGCACTGCATGGCCGACGAAGTTCGCTTGCAGGAGGTGGCCACTCGCCACGGCGTTTGTCGCACGACGGTCCAGAGCTGGCGCAACGAGCTCACGGAACTCGTGCGCTCGTTCATGGGGGAAGACGTGCTTCGATTGATTCAGCGCACGCCGCGCTGGCGCGAAAACCTGTTCGCCCTGCGTGAGCAGATGGCGTGTCGGTTGGATCGCCGCATGGCGTAAGCACCGCGAAACGAGCCGTCCCGTGAGGGGCGGCTCCTTTTTAACGCTCCGATCCAGACACGCTGGTTGTCGTTCCTGGCGACCCGAGCCATCGACTTGCTGGGCGGCGCTGCCAGGCTTCGATTGTTCAGTCTCGTGCGCAAGCCCGTGGTGATGCTCACTCTTCTCTGCTGCATGCGCGATCGTTCGGCGAAACGCAGGTGCCCCACCCCGGCCAAATGACGCTTGGCCCCTGCCCATGAACTCGTAAGCTCACCGCCAGTGAAGTCCACGCAAACGCAACCCTCCTGCGAACTGCGGAGCGTCAAAGGAAGATTCCCATTCGTTGGCACGTTGGTCGGCCTCGCGTCATGCATCCTGCTGGCATCCGCCGCGCTTGCGGCTGAAGGCCGGGCTGTTCGCTTCACCGCGATGGGCTGCGGGCCTTATCTGCCGGAGGATGAGCCGGCCTTGGCTCGCTACATCAAGCTGGAGAACGAGCAGCCCACCAGTGAGTTCGTCGTTCATCTCGGCGACATTCTCACCGGCCGGCGCAAGGACTGGGAGGAGGCGCAGTATAAGAAAGTCGCCGGCCTGCTTCGCGACGGCAACCGCCTGCCCACCTTCGTCGTCCCGGGCGACAACGAGTGGAACGACATGGATGATCCCGCCGCCGCTTGGAAGATGTGGGCGAACAATTTCCTGCGCTTCGACCAGCAGTGGAAGTTTGCCGCACCCGTGGCCCGCCAGCCGGAACGGACGGAGAACTTCGCCTTTGTGCTGCGCGAAGTCCTTTTCCTGGGCCTCAACAAAGTCGGCGGCCGCGTCCACGACGCCGCCGAGTGGCATCGCCGCCACCGGGACAACGCGCAGTGGATCAGCACCCAGATGGAGCAGGCTCCCGCGGCTGTTCACTCGGCCGTCATCCTCGCACAGGACGGGCCGGAGAAGCCGGACAAGGATTTGCTGACGAGTTTTCGCGCCAGCGCGGTCAAGTTTGCGCGGCCCGTGCTCTGGCTCCATGCCGACGGCCACAACTGGTTCGTGAAGACCAACGAATGGGCGCCGAACATCTGGCACGTCCAGACCGACGTGGTCAGCACCAAGTTCCCACCCATCCAGGTGACAGTGACCGGCGAGGCGAACGAACCGTTCCGCTTTGATCGTCGCCTGAACGATTCCCGCTGGAAGGCGGCGCAATAGGGACGTCGCCATTGTGTGGGACAGGTTTCGCGCCTGTTACTGATACATGAATCAACCCCGCTCCGAAAACGACTCTCGCTCGACACGGCGCCAATTCTTGCAGGCCGTCACCACCCTTACCCTCGGAGTCACCTGTGGGCCGGGTCCGTTGAAGGCCGCCGAGCCCAAGGCTCCAACCATCAGCAACCCGGCCGGGAAGCAGCCCGCGCTCATGCAGGTCGGCATCCTGCTTTCCACGTTTGTCCGTCCGCCGCTGGAAGGGCGGTTGGACGCGGCCAAGGCCGCTGGATTGGTGCACATCCAACTGGCTTTGGATTGCGCCGGCCTGCCCGCGATGCCAGATAAGATTCCGCCGGAACTGGCCGACCGCATCCGCCGGGAGACGGCGGCCCGTGGGATCACCGTCGCTTCCCTCCAAGGCACCTTCAACATGTGCCATCCCGACGCGGAACATCGGGCGTCGGGGCTGCGGCGACTCGGCGTGCTGGCCGGGCTGGCCAAGGAGTTGGGCGTTCCGAGGATTCACCTGTGCAGCGGCACCCGCAACGCCGCCAGCATGTGGCGTCCTCAGCCGCGAACACAACCTTCTCGCCTTGCACCCGGTAGGCGATGGCCGGACTCGTTCCCTTGGCAATCGCCTTCAGCACCTCATCGAGGGTGGCATTCTTCATCAGCTTTACGCTGACGATGGTCGTGGCCAGGGTGCCGGCATCGATCTGGACTCCCTGCTTGTTGGGGTCATGCTTCTTGGAGTCGGAGGTGAGCAACTTGGCCACCTCGGGCAACGGGAGGCCGTCGAAGACGACTTCGGGCAGGACGATTTGCTTCAGCTTCACGCCCACCGGCTTGGCATCTTGGGCGGAAGCAGGCTGCGGAGCCAGCCACGCGGCGAGCAGCAGAATCAGGGTCGCCGGGAGGATTTTGTAGAGGTGGTGCATAGTGTCGGCACCCTATTGGGGGCACGAGAGCAGTCAACCCCGGCGGGGACACCCCGGCGGCGGAACGCGGCGAGCCATGGCACCTAAGCTGAACGAACGCCCTTGCCGAGGGCGACGTGGAGCATTGGGAATTGACAGGCATCCTCTGAGGCAGAAGCTCAGTTGAATGACCCCGGCGCAAAAGCAATTCTTCCTGAACTGCCGTGCGTCAAAGCGGATTCCTTTCGGTATCGGCAGCCAAACACACGACAGTCAAAACACAACACCCTGAGGAACTATGGAAAAAGCACTCTCAAAATCCCAAATCGCATCCGTGCTCGCCGAAAAAGTGGGTATCACCAAGAAACAGTCCGTCGAGTATCTGGAAGCGCTGGTTGGACTGGCTTACAGCAACGCGAAGAAC
>JBEBFV010000091.1:0-15998 GCA_040081795.1 Limisphaerales bacterium
GCGCAGTAGCGTCCGCGCATGATTGATCTGGCCGAAGTCCAGCCGCGCCGCGCCGACCTGACGCAGCCCAGCGTGCGCGCGGCGCGTCCGCCCGCACAGGTGGACGCGCTCGTCGGCGAGATCCGCGCGCTCAAGCGACAGCTCAACGCCGTCATCCTCGCCCACAACTATCAGGTGCCCGAGATTCAGGACGTGGCGGACTTCGTGGGCGACTCGCTCGGCCTCGCGCAGCAGGCGGCGGGCACCAGCGCGGACGTGATCGTCTTCTGCGGCGTCCACTTCATGGCCGAGACGGCGAAGATTCTGAACCCCGGTAAGCTCGTCCTCCTGCCGGACAAGGACGCCGGCTGTTCGCTCGAGGAGAGCTGCCCCGCGCCCGAGTTGGCGAAGCTTCAGGCGACGAACCCCAACTTCTACACCATCGCCTACATCAACTGCTCCGCTGCGGTGAAGGCTCTCTGCGACGTCATCGTGACCAGCGGCAACGCCGTCAAGATCGTCAACGCCGCGCCCAAGGACCGTGATCTCCTCTTCGTGCCGGACGAAAACCTCGGCGCGTGGACCATGGAGCAGACCGGCCGCCCGATGACCTTGTGGCGCGGCAACTGTTACGCCCACGTCGAGTTTCAGCGCGACAACATCCTCCGCGCGCGCGCCGCGTATCCCGACGCAAAGATCGTCGTTCACCCCGAGAGCCTGCGCGAAGTGCGCGACCTCGCCGACGCCGTCTGCTCGACCGAGCGGATGATCTCCTACTGCAAGGACAGCCCGGCGCGGCGCTTCGTCATCGTCACCGAGTCGGGCATCATCCACCGGATGCAGAAAGAATGCCCGGGCAAGGAATTCCTCTGCGCGCCCGTGTTCGACGTGATGCGGATGCCGACGGACAACTGCCGTTGCAGCGAATGCCGCTACATGAAGCTGAACACACTCGAAAAGCTGCGCGACTGCATGAAGCACCGTTCGCCCCACTTGGAGCTGCCCGCCGACATCATTGCCAAGGCCCGCGCCCCCATCGAGCGCATGCTGGAAATCTCCGCGCGCGCCTGACGCTGGACGCATCCGGGCGCGGCGAACTTTTACCCTCCCTTTACACCGTCCACCTTGACGGAATCCCGGTGCGGGCGTTCCCTTGTTGAGACTTGAAGCCGCCGCGTAAAACCAGCCTGCGCCATCCGGCTGCCTTCACCCTGGTGGAAACCATGGTGGCGACCCTCATCATCGCCATCCTTGTCGCGCTGTTGATGCCGGCCATCATGAAGGCCAAGTCCAAGGGGTTTCAGACCTTTTGCAGCAGCAACCTGCGCGGCGTCGGCATCGGCCTCATCAGCTACGCGGAGTCGCACGACGGGAATTTCCCGCAGCAGGTTCCCGTCTCGCAAGGCGGCTGTGCGCCCCTGGCCGCGAATTCCATCCTGCCCGGCGGGCTGATCTCCCGCGACGTGCGGCCCTTCACCCTCGCCGCAGGTTCGCTGGGCAGCCCCAAGATCCTCAGTTGCCCGACCGACCGCGACAAGCGGCCCATCCTGAGCTTCGCCGCCGTGCACAGCACCAACGTGAGCTTCTTCACCAGCGTCCGGGCGCGGCGCAACAACCACAACACCCTCCTCTCCGGCGACAACAACATCCGCTTCGTCCCCTCGGGCGTCTCGCCCATCGGCTTCCGTCCCTACTGGAGCACGAACCGCCACGACGACTGCGTGAACCTCCTCTTCAGCGACGGCCGCGTGCAGAGCGTGAGCAGCAACAACCTCCCGCAGATCATCTACACGGCGGCGCGGCCCGGGCCGTGACGCGCGGAGTTGCCCCGTTCGGGGAACCCAGGCGTCGGGCGTGACGGGGCGATCCCCAGCCAGCCAGGAGGGCTTGCCCATTCCGCCCCAATTCGCTCCTGGAAAAAGCCCTTTACATCTCCGACCGAAATCCTAGGTTCCACACTGAAATCCCAATTGGCTTTGTGCCGTCGGTTATGAAGCAATTCTTGTTTCTTGGGCTTGTGATGTGGCTGTGGTGGCCCGCTGTTGGATGCCGGAAATCAAAGCCGGCACCCGTTCCGGTCGCTCCCTCGGCAGAGGGTGATTCAAGCGCGGCGACGGGCCCGGTAAAGCCAGTGGACCCGAAGCAGCTCCCCGACGCGCCGGCGATGGAGGTGGACCTCTCCGCGATCACCACCGCGTTACGGAACTATGTGGCGGACCGGCAGATCAATCCCGCCTTGGTCACGGACCTGAACGTCCTTGTCCCGAAATATCTGCCGCAGCTTCCCCCGCCGCCCCCGGGCAAGAAATACGTCTGGAACAAGCTTCTTGTGGTTTCCCTCGACAAAAAGTAGTCCGCCCAAATCGAGCCTGCTATGAAATCCATGCCTGCCCCGCGTGACGCCCGTCCGGCGTTCACGTTGATCGAACTGCTCGTCGTGATTGCGATCATCGCAATCCTCGCCGGGATGCTGCTGCCAGCCCTTTCCAACGCCAGGAACAAGTCCAAGATGAGCGGCTGCCTGAACAACGAGAAGCAATTGGGTCTCAGCGCCCAGCTCTTCTCCGGGGACAACGATGACAAAATCGTCTATGCGGGCGTCAACCTTCCCGGAGCCCAAGTCTCCTGGGACGATTATCTGCACCGCTACTACAACGTGCGAATGACCGCTGCCCAGGTAAGCGGCGGCACCGCTCCCGTCGAAGCCCGGATTCGCTCGCTCCAATGCCCTAGCAGCAAGGTGCCGAATGTGATTTGGGCACCTGGCGGATGGCTGCGCAGCTACTCCATGAGCGTTTACAACATGGGGCAGATCGCCACCGCAGGACTAGTTCATGGAGGGCGCCACGGTCCGGGGCTTTATTTTGCCGCCGTCACCCCGGCCACATGGAATGGTGCGGTGACACTGGATAGCAGCGGTTTCCCGGCCGACAACGGGCAGCTCGCCATCCGGAGCGGTATGGTCCCTGGTGCCTCAAGCACATTCCTGTTTGTCGAGCGCATCAACCATGACAACGTCGCCGGGAACCTCGGGCAGGCCCGCATCTCCACCCCGGACGAGCACACCTACGCCAAGGGATCCACCACCAACCCGAGCGGAACGCCTAACGACACGGTGCAGGGTCTCTACACCTACACCGATCCGCTTCATACCGGTCGTTGGAATTATGTCTTCATGGATGGCCATGTGGAAAACCTGCATCCCGACATGACGGTGGGCACCTCCACCAACCGGAACCCCTACCTCAACTGGCGCGGCGGGTGGTCGATGGATCCGAACGAGTAAGGCCATCGGCGGTTCATCCGCTCGCCGGTCGCGTGCAGAGCGTCAAGAGCAACGACTTCGCGCAGGTTCTCCACACAAGGCGAAGCCCGCGCAGTGAAATAGTTGATTGCTCGCAAGGCCACCCTCCGTCAGAGAAAGCGCCATGACCCGCTCGTCGCTCATCCTGTTCGCCGTCCTCGGCGCAATTCAGTTCACCTCCGCTGCTGAGAATCTCCCCCCCGTCGGGTTGCCGCGTTTGGAGCGCACGAACTTGCTCGTCTATCGCGACGTGACCGGGAGCGTCCGGCCCGTGAAGTCACCGAAGGATTGGGAGCTCCGTCGCGCGGAGATCGTGCGCGGGATGGAGCGCGTGATGGGCGTTCTGCCCGGTGCGGCCAAGCGGTGTGCTTTGGAAATGAAGGTGGAGGAGGAGGTGGATTGCGGCAGCTACGTGCGCCGGCTGGTCACGTATCAGAGCGAGCCGGGCGGGCGCGTGCCGGCTTACTTGCTGATCCCGAAAGACGTGTTGAGCGGGAAGAAGAAAGTTCCCGGCATCCTCTGCTTGCACGGCACGGACAACAAAACCGGGCACGGCGTCGTCGTGGGCATCGGCGGGAAACCGAACCGCCAATACGCTTCCGAGCTGGCGGAGCGCGGGTTCGTCACGCTCGCGCCGTCGTATCCGCTGCTGGCGAACTATCAGCCCGACCTCAAGGCGCTGGGCTGGGAAAGCGGCACGCTCAAGGCCGTGTGGGACAACATGCGCGGCCTCGACTTGCTGGAGTCGCTGCCGTTCGTGAACGCGAAGGCGGGCTTTGGGACGATTGGCCACTCGCTGGGCGGGCACAACTCGGTTTACACCGGCGTCTTCGATGCGCGGCTCAAGGTCATCGTCACGAGCTGCGGCCTTGATTCATATCTCGACTACATGAGCGGCAATCCGAAGGTGTGGGAGCCGGAGAAGGGCTGGTGTCAGACGCGTTACATGCTCAAGCTCGCCGGTTACAGCGGGCGGCTGGCGGAGATCCCGTTCGACTTCCATGAGATGGTCGGCGCGCTTGCGCCGCGCGTGTGCTTCATCGCCGCGCCGCTGAAGGACTCGAACTTCAAGTGGGACAGCGTGGATCGCGTGGCCGCCGCCGCGTCGCAGGTTTACAAGCTGCACGGCAAGCCGGGCAACTTGATCGTCGAGCATCCCGACTGCGACCACGACTTCCCCGAGGCGATGCGGTGGAAGGCTTACGCGCTCTTCACGCAGCACCTCCGTGTGCCGTAGCGGGAGGCAAACCGCAGTCATGCGGGGCGGGGATTTTTGACCACAGAGACGCGATGAACACAGAGGAGGAGGGGCGTCGGCTGTTGGACAAGCCGTGGCCGTTCGATGAACCGCGTCTGGTCTCCAAGTCTTTGCCTTCTCTGTGTGCATCGCGTCTCTGTGGTCCCTTTCGGTGGTTGTTCCTGCTAAATGCCGCTTGCAAGCGCGCCGTCCAACGCCGGCCAAAGCGGGCCGTGCCCAAACTTCTTGAGCCGCCCGTCGTGGTCTGTCACCACCAACGCTTCATGAACCAAGTTCGTCGGATTGCCCCGGTTGCGGGATTGCTCGCCCTCCTCCTCGCCTGCCCCGCGCTGGCGGCGGACTGGCCAATGTGGCGCTTCGATGCCAACCGCTCCGCCTCCTCGCCCGAGGTCCTGCCCGCCGAGCTGCATCTCCAGTGGACCCGCCAGTATTCGCCCCGCGTTCAGGTCTGGGACGATCCGCTCAACCATGACCTCATGCCCTACGACCGCGTCTTCGAGCCAGTGGTTCTGGGCGAGCGCGTGTTCCTCAGCTTCAACGACACGGACAAAGTCATCGCGCTCGACCTGCGCACGGGCAAGGAGCTGTGGGCGTTCTACACCGACGGCCCGGTGCGTTTCGCGCCGGTGGCGTGGCAGGGCAAAGTCTTTTTCTCCAGCGACGACGGCCATCTCTACTGCGTGAACGCGGAGAATGGGCAGCTCGTGTGGAAGTTCCTCGGCGGGCCGTCGGAGCGCAAAGTCCTCGGCAACCAGCGCGTCATCTCCGCGTGGCCGGCGCGCGGCGGGCCGGTGGTGCGCGATGGCAACGTCTATTTCGCCGCGAGCATCTGGCCGTTCATGGGCACGTTCATCTACGCGCTGGACGCCGCGACGGGCCGCGTGGTCTGGGTCAACGACAGCACCGGGTCGCAGTTCATCAAGCAGCCGCACAGCGCGCCGTCCTTCGCGGGCGTGGCTCCGCAAGGGGCGCTCGTCGCCACGAAGGACATGCTGCTCGTGCCGGGCGGGCGCTCGGTGCCGGCGGCGTTTGACCGGCTCACGGGAGCGTTCCTGCATTTCCAGATCAGTGCGGGCGGCAAGGGCAACGGCGGTTCCTTCGTCGCGGCAAACGAGACGGAATACTTCGTCCACACGCGGCTGCTCGGCGCGCGCAACTACGACCTCAAGTCCGGCAAGGCCGGCAAGTTCACCGGCAACGAGCCTGTGCTCGCCGGCCCGCTGCTCTACAGCGTCGTCACGAACAAGTCCGGTTCCTCGCTCCAGTCTCTCAGAGGCACCAACGTCGCGTGGGAGATGAAGGTCGATGCTTCCGGCGATCTCATCAAGGCCGGTCGCCGGCTCTACGCGGCGGGCAGCAACGCGCTGACAGGCATCGAGCTTCCGACGGGTCCGCGTGCCGCGCGTGTGTCGTGGTCGCACGCGCTGCCGGGTGGCGCGCAGCGGTTGCTGGCGGCGAACGGCACGTTGCTGGCAGTCACGCTCGATGGTCGCATCCTCGCCTTTGGGGCAGAAGGGACAAAGTCCGCGAGGCTTGCCGACAAGCCGCTCGCATCGAGTCCCACGTTGCCCGCCGTCGCGCAGGCGAAGGCGATCCTCGCCGCAGCGGAGGCCAGCGACGGCTACGCGCTTTGCTTCGGCGTGGAGAACGGCGACTTGCTCGAAGCGCTGCTGGCGAACTCGAAGCTGCGCATCGTGGCTGTGGACCCGGACGGGCAGAAGGTGGACCAACTCCGTCGCCGCTTCGATGCCGCCGGGCTTTACGGCCGGCGCATCACGTTGCACACCGGTGACGCAGTGAGCTTCAAGGCCCCGCCCTACTTCGCGAATCTCATCGTGATTGGCGAGTCGTCCGTGCCGCAGTTGCGCAACCCGGCGGTGTTGCGCGCGGCCTATGAATCACTCCGGCCTTACGGCGGCGCGCTCTGGCTGCCGGTGGCCGGTGATGCGCAAGCGGAGTTCACGCGGCTCATCGAGGACGCAAAGCTCGAGCAGGCGAAGGTGCAGCCAGCGGACACACACTTGCTCCTCACCCGCGCCGGTGCGCTGCCGAACGCCGCCGACTGGACGCACCAATACGGCGACATCGGCAACACCGTGAAGTCCGACGACGCGCGTGTGAAAGCGCCGCTCGGCCTGCTGTGGTTCGGCGGCAACTCGAACATGGACGTGCTGCCGCGCCACGGCCACGGCCCGCCGGAGCAGGTCGTGGGCGGACGGCTGATTCTCCAAGGCATGAACAGCTTCAGTGCGCGCGATGTTTACACGGGCCGCCTGCTGTGGAAGACCGAGTTCAAGGACCTCGGCACGTTCGGCATCTACTTCGACAAGAGCTACACGAACACACCGTTGAGCACCGCTTACAACCAGAAGCACATCCCCGGCGCGAACGGGCGCGGCGCGAACTACGTCGCCACCGAGGACTCCGTGTATGTCGCCGTGGGCAGCGCCTGCCAGGTGCTCGACGCGCGCACGGGCAAGCTGCGCCAGACCATCGCGCTGCCGTCCGCGCCCCGCGGCAAGGCACCGGGAGAGTGGGCGTTCATCGGCATCTACGAGGACGTGCTGCTCGGCGGCGAAGGCTTCGCGAACTACACGCAGCAGTTCGGCAGCATCGTGAAGACGAACACGATCGAAGACTTCTCCGCGAGCGCGGGACTGGCCGCGTTCGACCGCCACTCCGGCAAACTCCTCTGGCGCACTCCCGCCAAGCACAGCTTCCTGCACAACGGCATCGTCGCAGGCAATGGCCGTCTCTACGCGCTCGACAAGCTGCCCAAGAGCGCCGAGGACAAACTCAAGCGCCGTGGCTCCCCCGTGCCGGTGGATTACCGCATTGCGGCCCTCGACGTGCGCACGGGCAAGCCGCTGTGGTCGGCGGCGAAGGACATCTTCGGCACGTGGCTGAGTTACTCGAAGGAGCACGACACGCTCCTGCTCGCCGGCGCGAAGGCCAGCGACCGGCTCAGGGACGAGGCCGGTGAAGGCATGATCGCGTATCGCGGCGCGGATGGCTCCGTGCGCTGGCAGGACTTGCAGCGCAAATACACCGGCCCGTGCATCCTCCACCACGCACTCATCCTCACGAGCGCCAACTCGTATCAGGCCTCCAGCGGCGCGTTCAACCTGCTCGACGGCAAGCCGCACCTCGTCGCCAACCCGCTCACCGGCAAGTTGGAACCGTGGCGCGTCTCGCGCACCTACGGCTGCAACAACATCGTCGCCAGCGAGAACCTGCTCACGTTCCGCTCCGGCGCGGCGGGCTACTACGACCTTCAGTCCATGAGCGGCACGGCCAGCCTCGGCGGCTTCAAGTCCGGCTGCACGGCGAACCTCGTCGTCGCCAACGGCGTCCTGAACGCGCCGGACTACACGCGCACCTGCACTTGCGCCTACCAGAACCAGACCTCGCTCGCGCTGGTCCACATGCCCGAGATGGAGCTGTGGACCTACAGCCAGTTCGGCCTCGACGGGCAGGACGGCGACCGCGTCGAGCGCATCGGCATAAACTTCGGCGCGCCGGGCGACCGCCGCGCGGACGACGGGACGCTCTGGCTGGAGCATCCGTCCACCGGCGGGGATTCGCCGGGCGTGCCCATCACCGTCACGGGCAAGGGGACGAATTACTTCCGCCGGCACGCCTCGCAGATGACCGGCGCGGGTCTGCCGTGGGTCGTGGCCTCGGGCGTGCGCGATTGCGAGACCATCACCATCGCGCCCGAGCTTGTGCGCCCGAAGCTCACCAGGCCGGTGCGCACGAAGGAAGACGACGAGGACGAGGGCCGCACCTCCAGCAAGTCCGGCGCGGCGAAGCAAACGCCCGACGTGAAGCTGCCGGAGATCGTCCTTCCCGCCAGGCCGGCCGCGCCGAGGCTTCCGCCGGCTCCCGCGCCTTACACCGTGCGGCTGCACTTCGCCGAGCCGGATGATCTGCCCGCAGGCCAGCGCGTCTTCGACGTCGCGCTGCAAGACCGGACCGTGCTGCCGCAGTTCGACATCGCGCGCGTGGCCAGCGGCAACCGCAGCGGCGTGGTGCGGGAGTTCAAGGGCATCGTCATCCAGAAGGACTTGAAGATCACTCTCACCCGCGCGCCCGGAGCCAAGGCCGGCCCCGCCCTCAGCGGTGTTGAACTCATCGCCGATCGGCTGACTGCGGGGAAGTGAACTCTGCCTGCCGTCGTAGCGCCGCGACGAGGGCGGGTTCGTCGAACAGGTCGGGGGAGATGGTGAGGGAGCGGTGCAAGGAAGTGATTGGTAATTAGTGCTAACTGTTCACTATCAGGCGCAAAGGCGAGACCTCCGAAGGCGCTCCAATCGCCTTTGCGATAAATGGTGGGGACAACCTGCCGGTCGTCCAGACGTGCGATGGCTGGAATGACCAAGTTTCCTCCCGTCGCTCACTTCTTCCCCGGATTCTTCAACCCCGCCTTGTCCCAATAAACCGTGCCGCCCTCGTGTGTGAAGGCCATGCCGTTGAGTTTCGCGCCAGGCCAGAGGCCGACCTTGTTCGCGGGGACTTCGAGGCGAATCCACTTGCCGGCCTCGGGCAGCGGGCCGAGCGGACGGCGGCTCGTCGTGTTTAGGTTGCCCCACTTGATGCCCTCGGGGTCGCCCCAGATGGCGCGGTGCTCCCAAGTGCCGTCGTTGAATTGGAGCATGACCGCCTTGGGCTTGTCCGCTGGGTCAATGAAGACATGGGCGTAAAGCACATCGCCACGCTTCACTTCGAGCTGCTCCGTCGCGCCGGTGAAGAAGTCCTGTGCCGGGCCGCCGCCGGTGCGTTTCAGGGCGCGCTTGCCGGCATGAACTTTGCCGTCCGCTGACGTGACCCACTGCGCGGGTGCGCCGGAGACTTGCGGCGTCGAGCCGGCAGGAAAGTCATCGTCCAGCCAGACGACGTCGCGCGCCTCGCCATGCGGCGGTTCCTTCCCGGTGGTGGCCAGGCCGGTCTTGTCGAAGAACACCTCGCCATCGCAGACGGTGAAGGCCATGCCGGTGATTTCCATGCCGGGCGTGATGCCGAGCTTCGCGGCATCGACTTCGAGGCGCACCCATTTGCCGGCGGCGGGCAGCGCGCCCATGTCGAGCTTCTGCGGAGTGCCGGGCGCACCGAATGGGACGGCGTCGCCGTCGCCCCAAAACGCGCGGTGGTTCCAGCCCGTCGTGTGGAACTGGAGCATCACCACGCGGGTCAGGTTCTCCGCCGTGAGATAGACGTGGGTGAAGAGCTTGTCGCCCTCGCACACGAGCAGCGGCTTGTCGCAGATGGTGAAGTAGTCCTGCGCCACGCCCATGCCGGAGCGCTGGAGCGACTTTTTGCCGAACAAGACCTGGTTGCCATCGCCCTGCGTGACCCACGAGTGCGGATGGTTGTCCGCGTTGACCTGCGAGTTCGCGCCGGGCGGGAAGTCGTCGTCCACCCAGATGATTTCCTTGAACTGGGCGGCGGCGGGCAGCGCGGCGGTGAGGACGAGGCCCGCAGCCAATGCGGGCGCGGCGAGGCGCGAAAGGAGAAAAGGCGTCATGGCCGAAGTGTGCGAGTTGGCGGCGGTGCGTCAAGCCGGCGGGCGCGTGCGGGCAGGCCGCGTCGAAGCTGCGGAGCAGCGTCAGGCAGTAGCCCACGGCGTCAGCCGTGGGATTGGCGGGAAGCCATCGCAAGCCCCGGCAGGGGCGGCAGAACCTCCGTGCCCGCCGAATTCTATCGCTGCTCCGCAGCTCTCGAATGTTGTCCGTCCCACCCACGGCTCACGTCGTGGGCTACTTTCTGACGCAACTCCGTTGCTGGCGGCAGACAAGAGTGTCCGCCTCACGGCGCGCGCGGCAGCAACGCGGCCGGGCCGTCGGTGCGCAGGAGGTCTTTCAACTCGGCATAGTCGAAGTGGACGACGAACTCGCCATCCGCGCCGGAGACGATTTCGTAAGGGTTGAAGTAAATCTGAAGGCCGGTGGGGGAGAGGGTGAAGTTGGACAATGGGATGTCGTCGCCACTAACCTGGCCAGGCCCGCTATGCCCTTTGGATTTGAGCTTCTCCAGGCAACGCTCGCGGAACGCAGGCTTCCAGTCCGGCACCGGCTTGAAAACGGCGCTGAGCCCCAGCGAAGTCACCATCCCGTCCTGCCACTGATACGTCAAACCGTCCCAGCGCGAGTGGTTCCCGCTCCCTCCCATCGCGACGTAGCTCCACACCACGAAGCTCGCGAGGTTGGTGGTGAGCAGCCGCAATTGCCAGTTCTCGGACAGGACGTGCGCGTTCATCGGCGGGAAAGTTCGGTGCTGGATGTTGTCCTTCCAAAAATCGAGGGGGCCGGTTGTGAAATCGTCGGCGTGGTTCTCAAATCGGTTCAGAATCCGCCCTGCAAGTGCTGCATGGAACGGCTGCTTGTCCGGCAGTTTTGGGAACTGAGCGTAATACTCCGTGGTCCCGCCGAACTTTCCGAGCCGCAGCCCCGTCAGCCGCCGGAAGCTCAGGTGCTCGAACTGCCGCGTCAGGTTCGCCGTGTCGCTGGCCCAGCCGTTGGTGCGCGGGAGCGTGGCGTTGAGCCGGAGCGCGTCGTCGGTGGAGGCAACGACCGGCTCGGGCAGCTTGGGCACATCCACGCGCTCGCGGACGTTGACCATCGCCTGCCACGGATGCGCGCGGTTGGTCGTGCTGAACCACTCCGTCTGCTCGCGGCCCTCGCGGTAGAGCCAGCCCTGCCAGCCGCCATCCTGCTCGAACAGGCAGACTTGAACGAGTCGCCCGTCCACATCTCGCCCGGTGAACGTGCCGCCCGCAACGGCACGGACGGCTGGCCGACCCGCGTCGCGGACGGTGAGCGCCGTGAACACTCCCAGCGCCAGCGCAAACGCGAGAGCAACCCACCGGGCGCGGCGCGGCGAAGGGGTTTGCGGAGTTGCGTTCACAACGGGCTGAGTGTGCGCGCCCGGGGCGCCGGTGTCCAACCGGCGCGGAGGAGCGCGGCGTCCACGCCGCAGAAAGCCCCGATTGGAGAAGTGCGCTCGCCCATCCGTGTCGTGCTCAAACTTCTGCGGCATGAATGCCGCGAAGCCTGACCTACTTAGCCGCGTGGATGACGAGGTTGAGCTTGCCGATTTCAAGGCGGCTGCCGTCCTTGAGCGGGGTTCGTTTGCCCGTGGCGGTCTCGATGTATTCGATGACGCCGTTCGCGAACGCGATGCTGGCGAAGCGCGGCGGCAACCCGCGCACGAAGACGTGATCTTCTCCGCCGCCGATGGTCACAGCCTGCGCGCCGAGGTTGAAGTTCGTCGTCTCGCCCGGTGCCCAGACGACTTCGAGGCTCGCCTCGCGGAAGAGTTTCTCGACGACAATCATCGCGAGGCCGAGCGCGAGGCCGAGGGTGCCGATGCCCACGAGCCTGCCAATCGCGTCAGGCAACACCGCGCCGACGAGCAGGAAGCCGATGCCGCCCAGGCCGCCGCCGATCGCGCCCGCAATCAACCCACGCAACAGCCCCAAGTTCGGCACGGGCCGCGAGAGCAACGCGCCGAGCAACGCGCCCATCAGCGCCCAGCATACCGTGCGCACGACCACTGCGTGAAAGGCTGCTGGTCCAAACTGAACCGAGTAAGCCGCCTGTGCCACTGCGCCCGAGGCGAAGCCGGCGAGCGCGCCAAACAACAGAATCTTCTGAACGCTGCGGGGCCGCACGTCGCGCCGCTGATGCCATTCGCCAGCGACGAACAAGGCGGCGGTCAGCACGCTCGCCGCGATGGCGGACCAGATTCCGGTTGCAACAATGAGCGCCAGCGGCGAGGCCTCGCGCCCGCCGCCCGGAGCGAACTCCGCGAGCACCGAGCCCAGCGCGCCGCCGAGCGCGCCCGCGAGCAGGTAGAGCAGCGGCTTGTTGGAGCGCAGTGAGGCCAGCGCGGGCGGCAGGCTGTCGGGTTGTGCGGTGTTGGACATTCCAGAGGCGAATTGCTGGAAGGAGATTTCGAACCACTGACCTGCACTGATGGGATTACGGATTAGTGCCGGTCAGTGCAGGTTAGTGGTGCTTCAGCCTTTGCCAGCCCGGACGCGTTCCTTCTTCTCCTCCATCTCGGCGTTGAGCGTCTTGCGGTCGCTCACGAGCTGCTTCTCGAGTTGCTCGTAGGCCTCGGCGTCGCCCTTCTCGGCGGCTTTCTGAAGCTGTCCTTTCACGAGGATTTCGCGGTCGGCGATCTTGGACTTGTAGAGTGAGTCGAGATCGGCCAGCTCGGCTTTTTGAGCGGCGGTGACTTTGGTGGAGGGGGCCTGTTTGTTCAGCCGTTCCATCGCGAGTTCGTAGGCGGATTTCATGCGGAGACCTTAGCCGCGAAGGGGTGCAAAAGGCACAAGGATTTTTACGCCGGCCGGCTACAGTGCGACTTCCACCTTCCCGTCCACCACGCGGACCGGATGACTGCGCACCGGACGCGCGGGCACGGTGATGCCCGCGCCGGACTTCAGGTCGAAGGCCCAGCCGTGCAGCGGGCACGTCACCTGACACGCATCGGCGTCCACCCAACCGGAGCCGAGCGGGCCGCCGCGGTGCGGGCAGTCGTCGTCCAGCGCGTAAAACTGGCCACCGACGTTAAAGACGGCGATGCGTCGGCCGACCAACTCGACGGTCTCGCCCTTGCCCGGCGGCAGCGCGGCGGCGTCAAGGGCGGGGAGGAAGTCAGGCATGAGGATTCAAAGGCTAATCAGCCACGCGAAGAACAGGCCAACGAGAGCGAAGCCTTGGAGAAACAGCGTCAGTCGAAAGCCGCCGGGGTTCCCGACTTGATAGAGCGTCCTTGGCCACGGCAACCAGTGCCAATTCGATCGGTGCGGCCAAGACAGGACACCGATGCGCCAGCCGCTCCAATAGTAGATGGCGTAGGCGACGAATGCACAGAACAGGGCTGTGCTGCTGGAAATGTTGGACGAGGCCATTCCGACGCTGGCCAGCAAACCAAAGCCAATCGCCGCCCATTGCCATCGCTGCGTGATAGACCTCACGACAACAGCTTCCCCCGTGTTCGGGTCGAGCCGGTAGGTTGTGCGGCAGACCCAGCACACCGGCGGTTCGGTGCGTGGATTCACCGAGTGGTGGCAAAGCTGACATTGGAAGTTCTCCGCCATCTCACGGATCACGGATCACGGATCACGTCTCTCACCTTCTTGTTCTTCTTCCACGGCTGGTCGGGGAATTTCTCGGGGAGCTTGAAAGACTGCGGGGCGGGCTTGGTGAGTTCGAGTTCGGGGTCGGTCGCTGCGGTGGGCGTCGTGCCGGGTGCGGCCATGTTTCCTTTCCACGAGGCGATGCGGGCCTGGAGGCCGTGGTGCTCGGCGGTCACTTTGTTGCCGGCTCTCATGTAGAAGAGGGAGAGGTTGGTGTGCACGAGTTGCTCGTGCGGGCGCATCTGCTCGGCCTTGTGGCCCTCGGCGATGGCGGTGGCGAAGTCGCCCTTGCGGCAATACGCCATGCCGAGCGAGAGCTGGGCGTCGAAATGCGCGGGGTCGGCGGCCAGCACGGCGCGCAGGCCTGCGATGGCGGTGTCGTAGTCGCCCTGGCTGAAGGCGAACATGGCATCGTCGTATTGGGCTTGGAGGTCGTCGGGCATCGCTGGTGCGGAGCGTAGGCGGGGGATGGGCGGTTAGCAATCAGCGGTCAGCGGAGAAGTAATTAGGGATTAGTGCTTAGTCTCGGCGGAACGTGCCCGGCCTCAGGAAACTGCCGACTGGAAACTAATCACTAATTACTAAACAGTTTCCCTGCCGATGGATCTGCCCATCAAAATCATTTCGACCGACTTCGACGGGACGCTGCACGCGGACCACGAGCAGCCGCCCGTGCCGGTGCGGTTGCAGGAGCTGCTCGGCGACTTGCAGCAGCGCGGCGCGAAGTGGGTCATCAACACCGGGCGCGACCTCTCCAGCTTGATGGAGGGCTTGGGCCGCGCGCACTTGAGCGTGCAGCCGGACTGGCTGGTGACGGTGGAGCGGGAGATTTATTTCCGCGAGGGGCCGCGCTTCTTCCCGTTGCAACCGTGGAACGGCGATTGCGAGCGCGCACATCGGGAGCTGTTCAAGGCGGTGGAGAAGGACCTGCCGCGCCTCTTCCAGTGGGTCAACGGCCGCTTCCGCGCGTCGGTGTATTCGGATGTTTATTCGCCCTTCTGCCTCATCGCGGGGAACAACACGGATGCGGACGACATCGAAGCGCATCTTGCGGACTACTGCGAGTCCGTGCCGAACCTGACCGTTGTGCGCAACGACGTTTACGCGCGCTTCAGCCACACCGCCTACAGCAAGGGCACGGCGCTGGCGGAGATCACACGACAGCTCGGCCTCACGCGCGAATGCGTCTTCGCGGCGGGCGACCACTTCAACGACCTGCCGATGCTGCGCGACGAGCATGCGTGCTGGCTTGTTGCCCCCGCCAACGCCATCCCACAAGTGCAAGAAGCCGTCTGGCGCGAAGGCGGCTACGTGAGCGACCGCCTCTGGGGCCACGGCGTGGCGGATGGACTCGAAGCGGCGATGAAGGAAGCGGGACTATTGTAGCTGGCTGCGAATGGGAGCAGTCGGCGGAGTAGATGCGAGGGAGGGTGATTCACAAGCGAACTGGCTCACTGCTTCTTCGCCTTGCCCTTCTTGCCCTTCGGCTCGTCGCCGGTCGTGGCCTTTGTCGCTCCCTTGCGCGCGGTGACTTCAGGCGGCTCGGGGATGCGGCCCTGGTCGTTGCTCTCCTCGATCCATTTCTCCAACTCGGCGCGCAGACGCTTGAGCGCGGCTTGGTGCTCTGGCTTCGTCGAGGCGGCGAGGTTGACCATTGAGTGCGGGTCGGCGTCCATGTCGAACAGCTCTTCCGGCGGCATCGTGGGCGCGAGGTAGAAGTTCTTCTGCCAGTCGGTGAGCTTGCCCGCCGCGCCGAGCTCCTTGATGAGATTCCAAACCGGATAACTGCGCTCCTTGTAGTCGTTGGCCTGGAGGAATGGGCGCTCCGGCATGAAGTTGCGGATGTAGCGGAAGCGCGCATCGCGCACGGTGCGGAAGCGGAACATCGTCTCGTCGCAGCGGTCGCGCGCGCCGAAGACGTATTGGCGCGGCGGCTCGGACTGCTCACCGAGGAACACGCGGCCCTGCATGGCGGCGGGCTTCGTGACGCCCGCGAGCGCAAGCGATGTGGCGGTGAAGTCCAGCGAGCAGACAAGCTGGTCGCTCACGGTGCCGGGCTTGAAGTTCTTCGGTGCCGGGAAATTCTTCGGCCACCGGATGATGAGCGGGATGCTCAGGCCGTCGTCATAGACGAACTGCTTGCCGCGGACGTGCGCTTGGCCGTGGTCGCCCATGAAGAGCACCATCGTATTGTCCGCGAGTCCGTCGGCTTCGAGCTGCTTTAGGATGAGGCCGATCTTGCGGTCCAGCTCGCTTGCGGCGTCAAGATACTCGGCCCAGTCCTGGCGCGCGACGGGGTGGTCCGGGTAGAT
>JBEBFV010000092.1:0-15981 GCA_040081795.1 Limisphaerales bacterium
ATGCTGGCAACCTTGAGGAACTTTGCGTTCGATGCCGGTGATTCTGGCCGACCATTCATACTCGATCACCACGACATACTTGTTCGTCTTTCCCTTGCCGTCGGGATATTCGAAGGTGCGCGTGGTGATGGCGTAGTTGGCCAAGGGAGGGGGCTTCTGGTAGATGGAGCCTCCTGAGGTCGTCATGTTCAGGATTTTCGACGGCTCGATCTTGGCCTTGCGGTCGGTCCAGAAAGTGCGCTTCTCAACCACGATCTCAAAGTTGTAGAGCCAGCGCCGCACAGTTTCCTCGTTGGGACGGATCACCGGCTCACGAATGGAGTCGATGTCGGCTGCCTGAGATTCGATTACGAGCGTGAGCGCACCGAGCAGAAACCCGAAAACAACGCTTTTGAACCTCATGAGTGAGTGGTTTTGGAATCGCTGGCTGACTGCCCTAGCAACCCTTGATGAGGACTGGATACTCAAACCCTTCCTGCCCTTTGCTTTCCAGATACGCATCAAATTCCTCTCTCTGCCGGAAGACGTCAGCGAGTGGTGGATTCCGTAGTTCTGCCGAGGCATTCAATGCAAGCATGCCAACAACTCCGAAAAACAGACCCGGCGGATTCCATGAGAGTAGTGCCAAGCCTCCCAAACACAGCAAAACCACGCCAATTGCCTTCCATGCTCCTGCTTCCATCCAGAGATATTCAGCCGGGTAGAGATTAGGCCAGTGTTGGTCACAACTTTTCGGCTGCGTTTCGCCCGCCCATTCTGATCTCCCTTGGATTCTGAAGAACCAGCGAAACTCCTCTTCTGGCCCAAAATTGACCTGCTTGATGTTCGAGGAGCGAATCAACTGCGCCGGCAATTCAGCGGTCTCCCTCAGGCTGTCCGTTTGCGTGATGTTCAGCGTTGTGTGTTTGCTTATCAGGCTGCCGACCCATTCTCTCGGGGGAGAATACGCCAGACGCGTTTCGCCCGCGTCCTCGCGATACTCGCACGCCAGATGCCCGCAGGCCACCGTTGAAAGCTTCGTCCCATCCACCAGTTCAAAATGAACCGGCACTTGACGCAGGTCATATTCGCAGAGGTGAGCGTAGTTTTGGTGCCAGCGATATTTGCCGCGCTTGATGTCAAGCAACGGGTCTGGCTGCGCTCTCACCTTTGAACCTGGAATCGCAGTAGCACGATGTGGCATGGCGGCATTGATTGGTATTCCGTCCCCGGAACATTGCAAGCAGATATTCCACATACGGAACGTCCGCCTCCGCAAAGTTCCGAACGTGGCCAAGTCGTTCGACCAGCAGTTCGCACGCTTCCTCCGCCGACAGCGCGGGGATCTCACCTACTCCCAGTTCGCCAGAAAGCTCGGCATTGCGCCATCAACTCTGTTCCGCCTCGAACACGCCAGCCAGAGCGTCACGCTGGGGAAGATGGAGGAGATTCTGAAGCGGCTGAAGGCTGGCGTGCGGGACGTGTTTCCGTGAGAGCGAGCAGGTCTGGCTGACGACTGGGGTTGACCGACATTGGCTGGAGAAAGCTGAATCTGTTCGCCGCCGCTCCTCGAACGTGGCAGGCTAAAACTATGAAAGTTGACTGGTCCAAGGCTCCGAAGCGTGCTCGTTGGTGGGCGGTTGATGAGGACGGTAAGGCCCACTGGTTCTGTGCGCCAAATGTCGCCGCGTTCACCAAGTTCTGGTTTTCCGAGCCAAAACCCGCACCCACGTTCGGCTTCACTGGCGACTGGCGTAAGAGCATAGTCGAGCGTCCCGTCGGCTCCTGAGTGGGGAAGCCTGCACACTGGCACCGGACTCGAGCGACGCTGGTGTGGCGGACGGAACCTCGGATTGACAGCGGCGACCACGAGCGTAGTTTTCGTTCGTTCAGGCAGCAGCACGTTTCTTCAGTAGGGTTCCCCACCCTCACCTCCTTGGCGTCTGCTGCCTGAGCGTTTTTGTTAGGCGCACTGAGCCCAAACGGATTGACTACGGTTCGGATTGGAGCTTTTCGGATGATCAAACCCCGAAAGCAAAGCCGCGAAGCCACCCTTCCACCATCAACCGGGTTTCGACCGTTACATCTCCGTTTTCTTGCGCTTTCAGTTGCTGGATCTCCCATGCTCCACCGGGACCACGATGGATCGCCAATGTGGCACGCTCCGGTCGCAACACGCGGTAGATGTAGCCTCCACACCCAGCAACCCAAGTTACATACCTGGCCGCGCAGTTCTTTTGGTCACGACCTTCTGCGACGATTTCCGCGGCCGTCTGCAATGGGACGATGTCGTTGGTGCCCGGAAGGGGCGCTGTCGGTAGTTTGGCCGGCTCACGTTCTGGGTTTCGTTGCCGCCAATCAGCATATTCGAGACTCATCTCGCGATGGACTGACCGCAGTCGCTTCAATGTTGAGAAGGACTTGCGCTCAGCCCAAGGATGCATCTCCCGCAAAATGCCGCTCAAATCCTCGAGCAGGTAAACCGCCTGGGGTTGGGTTGGCTCGAACGCATCGCTCGAAACCTCTGCGAGCAGTTTCGGCGTCAACATGGAGCGCAAGACCAGATTCCGGAGCAAAGCCAGAACGCCCGCGTGCAAGCAGGGCAGTTGCGCGGTGAGCTTGAGTAGTTCGTCATCGCCGAACCCAACCTTCAACCAGTCAGCCGCCGCCAAGTCCACCGAAAAAACAGGAATTTTGGCAAGGGCCTTCACCACTGCCTCGGAGTCAGGAAACCCCAACCAGACTGCGATGTCCCGCTGGCGCAGTTTTGAGACAGACGCAGCCGTAGAAAGTATTTTGGCAGTTGGCTGACGGATAGTTTCGTGATGGGCCAAAAAGAGCCCGAGCGCCGGATTCTGAGTCAGCAAATCGGCCGCTTCTTCCCGGAAATTGCAGAGCCGTAGGAGTCTCCACTGTCGGCTCGGAAACCGTTCGATCGCAGCAGCCACGTTTGGAGGAAGAGCCTGCCGAAACAAAGTGAAGGCCCTCGCCCGTTCCAACTCAGGGTCGATTGATTGGACCGTAATTCTGCACGGCCCCAACGCAGATTGATTTGGCGCATTCGCCGTCGACAACGGAGGGCGCAGCAGCCGAAACTTTGGCTCAAAGTGCTTCCACCGTCGGCCGGAGTCACGCTTCCATTCGGCTTTCAACTGCGGCCAAAGATCCAAGGCCATCGTCTGGTCCTCCGCCACGATGAACAAACGCCCCTGTCTGAAGCTGAAACCGGTCCTGCGGGTGCGAAGCACCAACGACGAATGGACTGCCCCGGAGCGGTATGCAAGCTACCAAGTCGGTCTCGGATGCTACGTCGCCCCAGTTTGACAGTGGAGGTTCTGCGACTTCCCGTCGACCGGCGCAGGCGGCGAAGAATTATTTCGGGCGTATTCGCACACAACCTAAGGATCCGTGGATGCGCGGAATGGCGCTGCGATTAACGGTTATCGTTCGAGCTTCGTTGGGGATTCGCCCGTTGCCATCGGTCGTCGGATCAAGGTAGTTTTGAGCATGAAGAATGAGATCGCGATGAAGGAGTTCACGGTCAACCAAGCCCGGCCTCTACCCGTCTTTCTACTCCTCGATGCCAGCGGCAGCATGGCTGAAAACAGCAAGATCGAGGCACTCAACCGGGCCGTTGGGGAAATGCTCGCCACATTCGCGACCGAGCCGGACATCCGCGCCACCATTCAAATCGGGGCCATCGCCTTCGGCGGGGACGTTCGAGTGCATCTGCCGCTGCTCCCCGCCGAGGAGGCAAAAGGTAAGTGGCGCCCGTTGGTCGCCCAGGGAAACACGCCACTTGGCGCCACCTTAACCCAGCTCCAGAAGATGTTGGAGGACAAGGTGCTGGTGCCTTCCCGCTCCTATCGTCCCACCCTCGTGCTTGTTTCGGACGGACAACCCAACGACGAATGGCAGTTGCCGTTGAAACAGTTGCTCGAATCTGCGCGTGCTTCCAAGGCGGCACGGATGGCCATGGCCATCGGCGCGGACGCCGATGTCCAGATGCTCCAGAGTTTCCTCAATTCACCTGAGTCAAAGGTCTTTCAGGCGCACCAGGCTCGCGACATCCACAAATTCTTCAAGTGGGTAACCATGAGCGTCACCGTCCGCAGCCGGAGTGCCACTCCAGACAAGATTGCCCCCATTGATCCCCTGGAGATTGATGAAATCCGTTACTAACCGTAAGCGCGCCGCTCAAGCTGCTCTGCCCGATTTCTTCGGCGCAGCCGTGCAAGGCCCCCTTCACAAGAAGCACGGCCGTCCCTGTGAGGATGCTTGGACCGGGAAGGAGTTTGCTGGATCCGCGGCCATTGCCATCAGCGACGGCATGGGGTCGAAAGCTTTTGCGGCGCGCGGCGCCCAAGCCGCTTGCCTCTCCGCCAGGCGGGCCGCTCGCTTGTGGACGACGGCCCCCAGCGTCGGTCCCGAGTGGGTCTGCCGCTGGCTCGAAGCTCAATGGCGATTCGCCATCGCTCCGCACGAGCCTCAGGAGTGCGCCGCGACCTGTCACTTGGTCGCCATGCATCACCAGGCCGGATTGATCTACGCCGGACTTGGGGACGGGATGGCCCTTTTTCAAGCGGGCAACCAGCCGGTCCATTGCCTGTCGGCTCGACGTGCCGGGGATTTCGTCAATGAATCACTTGCGCTCGGAGTGAACCATCGAATGACCGACTGGGCTCACGCGCAGCTTCCGCTCCCCCAAGCCCCTTGGATCGCCGTGCTGGTAACAGACGGCATCGCGGATGATCTTCGCCCGGACAAATTGGACGCATTCGTAAAATGGTTGCGCGACGAGATCAGCCGGAAGCCAGGGAATAAACGCCTCACCGCCCTGCGCCGGGCGTTGCGTGAGTGGCCAACCCCCGGTCATCTTGACGACAAGACACTCGCCGTGTTGCTCAGCGCGTGAATCCCATGCCATCGACCCGCACACCTTCTACCGCGCGTGGCCAGATCGTGACCGACTTGGAGGGCCGTCGTTACACGCTGGCCAGGTTGATTGGGCAAGGGGGGCAAGGGGAGGTCTTTGAGGTCAAGGAAGGCGCAGGCCGGCTCGCCGTGAAGCTTCTGCGCTCCGCCAACGAAGCCGAGCGGGAGCGACTGCAACGACGCATTCAAGCCGTGAAGCGTCTGGACCTGGATGGCTTGCCCATTGCCGCTCCCATCGCCGTGTTGCGTCCGCCTCACGTCGGCTACTTCATGCATCTCGCCGCCGGAATGTCCTCATTGCGGGCATTGACGAATCCACCAGCGGACGGTCGGAGCGTCTCCCAATGGTATGTGGCCACAGGAGGGCTCCGTTCGCGACTGCGCAGGCTTGGAACGGTCGTGGATATCTTTGGCCGACTGCATGCCCGTGGTTTGGTCTATGGTGATCCATCGCCCGCCAATGTGCTCTTCGCATCAGACGGGGATGAACCTCGCGCCTTCCTGATTGATGCGGATAACTTGCACGTCCAGGGCGATGCTGCGGCCTGCGGTGTCTTCACTCCCGGTTACGGCGCTCCGGAATTGATCTGCGGCGACTCAGGCCCGAACACGCTCACGGATGCCTTCGCCCTGGCTGTGATGGCCTTCGAGATGTTGACCCTCGTCCATCCATTCGTCGGCGATCTGGTCCACGACGGCGAACCGGAGTTGGAAGAAGCAGCATTTCGCGGAGAGGTGCCGTGGATTGAACACAGCACGGAGCTCAGCAACCGATCTTCCCGTGGAATTGACAGAAAGATCGTCATTTCACCCGAGGGCAAGAAACTCTTCCAGCGGATGTTCGAGGACGGATTAAAGGATCCGCTCGCTCGCCCGGGGTTGGGAGAATGGGCCGGTCTCTTCGGTCAGGCAGCAGACGTCACGGTCGTTTGTCCGCGCTGCCGGGCGTCATACTACGCATTGAAAGCGACCGAATGTTTCTGGTGCGGCCACGCTCGTCCAAACTTGCACGTTGCCACGCTTCATCTTTGGGATCCTGAGATTAATCTGACCTCCGGAGCCATGAAAGGTGGGTTTGTCACGACCCCCAACGGCACCAGACGTCCATTGGCCACGCTCATACTCGCACCAAAGGAGCCAGTCCAGGTTCTCGGCCGGCATGTTCACAGCGACGCTTCGCCAGACCAGTCCGAACACCCGCTCGTGGAGGCCACTGTAACAGGGGCCGATGCCATCCGCGTGCGCAACCTCACCAAACAGCCATTCCTTTTGGTAAAACACTCGGGGGCGAACAGAACGGTAGTATCATTGGCTGCCACTGGAGAAGCACCCCTGTCACTCTCGTCAAAGGATGCCCCTTGGTATTTGCACTTCGGCTCGTTGGATAGTCTCCATCGGGCTGTGGTTTTCAAACCATTGGCCTAATTGCATGAACATCGCGGACCTCCAACATGGGAAGATAGTGACGCTCGACGTGGTTCCGCTGTCAGACGTTGGCTTGGAGAAGATACCCCCGAACCGGTGGGAACTGGTGCTCACCCAGGTTGGAAATATTTGTGCTCTCAGCTACATCGGGCAGGAACAGCCACTGCTCGTTGCCGCCACCAATTCAAAAAGCCAGTGGGAGTTGCAGCGTTTGATCAGCCAGGAACCTCCGCGCCTGTGCTGGCTCGTGGACGTGCGTTCTGATCGCAAGCAGGTCGTGGCACTGACGATTCAAATCCATGAGTTCTCCGAACGGGTTTCGCTCCCGGAATTGAAAATCGGTGTTGATGAAAAGCTTGTGTCGGACATCGGGCGGCAGTTGACACGCCGATTCTCAATCGAAGCAGCCTGCGCCTGGCTCGCGGGCGAGTTGCTCATTGCCCCAGGTCTGATGCCACGCGCCATTCTCGTCGGGCGGCCCGACCCGCAGAGCCAGCACAGGCGCGTGTTCAGGCTGCTGGGCAGTCGCTTTGCCCTCGACGTCGAGCAACACGAAGGCGGTGGTTGGCGTGGGTTCCGCCTGACACAGCCCAAAACAGCCCGAACACCCGAGGATTACCGCCCCATCATTCTTGCTGAAGGCGGCTTTGCCTTCATCGATCAAAGCGTGGCCGGGCAGATGCGCCAGGGGATGGCCACGGAACTCGACCAGCTGGTTCGCACGGCCGGCAGTTACATGGGCGTGTGGTTGGAATACCAGTCCATGGAAGCTCGGCGTCTTGTGCGGGAGGCCAGACAGTTTGGTTGGTTAAGCTATGAAGGCTGCCGTCGCCTGCCGGACGGGCGCTGGATTTTCCAGTTGACCGCGGAAAGCCAGTGGACTCCCGCGCAGTTGAATCAGGCCATTGGCGAGGATCGCAGCCTGGAGGCGTCGAAGGAAATTCCGGAACTGCTCACCAACGATTCCCCGATTGGGGCAGATCTATTTGATGCACAAAACACCGGCCGCGAGAAGCCACGACCGACCTTTCGTGGCACGATGGCTGGTTCCGACACACAAAGCATTTTTCTCCGGCCCGATTCCCAAGATAGCGAACCAACACCACCACCAGAGCGAGGCTATATCCACGTCAGCTTGCGCGGCGACCTCAAGCGGATGCAACGGCGGCGGGAGGCGCACACACGCATCGCCACCGGCCAGACCTCCATACCTCAACTGGCTTTCCTGCTGGAGAATCAACCGGTACCCGTCCGTCGCACGCAGCCGCATGAGCCTTTGTCCAACGCGGCCAGGGCCAAGTTTCATTCGGGACTACCAACTCCCCGCCAGGTTGACGCCATCCGGGTCGCGCTGAACACTCCCGACATCGCCATCATCCAAGGGCCTCCCGGGACCGGCAAGACTCGCACCATCGCGGCCATCATCGAGCGACTGACCGAGATAGCCAAGGAACAGGACGTCGTCTTCGACCGTGTGCTGTTGACGAGTTTTCAGCACGATGCAGTTGAGAATGCGGCGGCCATTACGGAAATCTTTGGGCTTCCCGCCATGAAAGTGGGCCGGCGGCGCGGTGGTGGCTCCGACAATTTGCCCCTTCAGGCATGGACAAGAAAAACCACGGCGGCACTTGAAGCGGACATGGCCGGACGTTCAGCCAGGCCCTTGCGAAAACTCCTGGAAGCACTGCGCATCGCCCACGCTTCCTATGTTCAATCTCCCGGCACCGAAGCGGAAGCCGCCCGCATGCTGCTGGGATTGGGTTCCATGGCCCGCGAGCATTTGTCCGCCCCGCTGCTGGATCGGGCTGCGGCCGTGGCCAACTGGCTCAAACTCGGCGTTGCCGGGCTCGATGATGCCAGCAGGGACGGCCTCCAAGCCGTTCGCGGTCTGCGCATTCAAGAGAACGGATTCGCCGATGACGGCCCTCGCATGGCTTGGCGAGTCTTGCAGAAGTTGGCCGGGGGTTGCTTGCTCAACTCCGAGGACCGCGCACTCTTGGAAAAGGCCAGGGACTGGCAAAGCCCCTCACCACTCGATTTTCTACCGCAGTTGGAATCACTCAAGAATCGCCTTCTGGATGTGCTTCAAGCCAGTACTCCACCAACGCGAACTCCCCTCGTGAATGCTGAGGTAGTCAGCGTGCTGGATGAACTGGTCACCACCATCGAGACGCGCGTCCGGGACGCTGTTGACGAGGGGCCTGATCTGGTACTGGAATACCTTATCAGCGATATCAAGAATGACCCTGACGGATTGCGCGAGGCTGTTGAACGTTACACGGTCGTTCTGGCCGCGACCTGTCAGCAAGCCGTCAGCAACCGGATGGCCGAGGTGCTTTCGGATGATGTCGAGTTCGAGAATGTGGTTGTGGACGAGGCGGCTCGCGCAAATCCCCTCGATTTGCTCATCCCGATGAGCCGGGCGGCGCGGCGCATTATTCTGGTGGGGGACCACCGGCAACTACCCCACTTGCTGGAACCGGAAGTGGAGCGCGAGTTGGAGTCGTCCGTTCGCGAAGAAACCCGCGACCAGATTCGGAAAAGCCTTTTTGAAAGACTCTTTCTCCACGTTAAAAATCTGGAGGCGCAGGACGGTATCAAGCGATGGGTAACGCTCGACACCCAATATCGGATGCACCCGGTGCTGGGCGCCTTTGTGAGCGATGCCTTCTACAAGGATCACGGAGAAGCCTTCCTTTCACCGGTCAATGCCGAGGCCAATCCACGCTTCGCGCACGGCTTGGGTGGTTCTTATGAAGACAAGCTTGCCGTTTGGAAAAACCTGCCCCAGTCGGTGGGAGGAGAAGAGCGTGCAGGCTATAGTTGGCGGCGGCCTTGCGAGGCGGAATGGATTGCGGCGGAAACGCGTCGCCTTCTCGAAGAATCGCCGGGCTTGAGTGTGGGAATCATTTCCTTCTACGCCGCCCAGGTAGAGGCCATCAAGAATGCCATGCAGCGTGTGGAACTGACAACGCTCACCGATGACGGTGGTTTGGTCATCGCCGATGCGTGGCGCAGCACGGTCAACTCAGAAGGCGAAGCGTGCGAACGTCTTCGTGTTGGTACTGTGGACGCTTTTCAAGGCAAGGAGTTCGACATCGTGTTCCTCTCGCTGACCCGCTCGAACCGGATTCAACCCGGCGACGAGAAATCGACCCGTCGCAAATTCGGGCACTTGCTTCTCGAAAATCGACTTTGTGTGGCCATGAGCAGGCAGAAGCGACTGCTGATCACTGTTGGGGATTCGGCGATGGCCACAGAAGATTTTTCAAAACTGGTTCCTGGATTGCACGCCTTTCTTAAACTCTGCCAAGGAAGGCACGGAGCAGTTCTCTGACGAAGCATGCAATTAGTCCTAAATTACGAACCGAAATTTGCCCACGAGCACGATCGGGCAGAGCGTGTTTATCTGGTCTGGCCGTCCGTTGCCTGGCGAATAGTCGCACCGCTCCCCAGTGACCGGCGAATCAACATCTTCCAGAAGGCGGTGCTCGGATTGTGCCGCACCGGCTCTTACCCGGTTCCAGTGATCGCCTCCACGCTTCATCTTCACCCCCGCCTCGTCGAGGCCATCGGCATGGAGCTGGCCGGGGCTGGCTGGGTGGACCCGGCCACAGGGCGTCCCACACCCAAGGGATTGGCCATGCTCAGTGAAGAGGAGTCGGCCATGGATTCGTTGGTTACCGGCTGGGTCTTCCAAGACCCACGATCCGGAGAACTTTGGCCGTTTTTTTCGCGGCAGCTTCAACTTCAAGACAACGCCCCACATTCCGAAGCGTCGCGTCTTGTCTTGTTGCTTGGTTCGGCTGACAAGCCGAGGAAAATCCCCGCTTGGCGGATGGAGCCCCAGACCAGCCCGGGACGGCCATCCAGTGAGGCCGTTTTGACGGCCATCAAAAGATTTCGACGGCGTGAGAAACTGAAGGGCTTCATGCGGCTGGCGGCATCCGGCTTGGACGCGCCCGTGTCTGGCGGATCGCCCGACATGCTCTCTCGCATCGCCTTTATCAGTGGTCAGCCGGAGCCCGTGGGGTTGGTTACTTTTGCCTACCTGCCGGACGGAGGCGGTTTGCCGCCCCAGATTTGCGACCCGTTTGGATTCGGATGCGCCGATGAGATGTGGCGGCAACTTAAACGCGCGTCGCAATACGATGAAGGCGCCGCTGCGGCCCAGCGGGAGTTGTTGCGTCTTGCCCAGGCGGCGGATGCGCCTGCCTTGGAGGAGCACCTCGCCCGACAACGACAGAGCGCCGAAGCCGAAGTGGTGGCAGCCCTGAGCCTTGACATCAAGTCTTTCCCGGCGGTCTTTGACCATCTTGTCGATGCTACCCATGTATTAAACTTGGCGGGTGCTGCCGGTGCCGAACCCCAAGGTCACCTGGTTTCAGTGATGCAGTTCTGTCGGCAGACATTGGAAGCTATTCTAAAGGAAGTCTCCCGCAAATTTCCGGTGAACGATGTCCACAACCTCCTTACCAACGACTTTACGATGAATCTGGCCACGGTGAATCATTTCGTTGCGAGCTGGGGTTTCACATTGCCACTGCCGATGGAGTTTCAGCCGAAGCCATCGGGGGGGCCAGACAAAGGCTCAGTCAAGAAAGCCTCGGCTTCGCCTGAATACTTCTACCTGCTTCCAAGCGCCGTGCTGGCAACTATTCTGGCCGCTTCGCGTGATCCCATGCACCCGCTGAGACAGAGCGCCGCCCGCGACGCCTCGCTCTTTGACAGTCTTGCTTCGATCATCCGCCTCGGCAACGCGGGCTCGCACGATAACTCGCACCATTCGATTCCCAGGCGGTTTTCAATGTCAGAGGCCAACCAAATGCGGAATCTAACTATCCAGGTCGCGGGATGCCTGCTTGGGCTTCCATACAAAGAAAGCGAAATCACATGAGCAAGAAGGACAGGAGACACCAACAAAGGATGTTGGCGGCACAATCTGCATCAACGTCGTCGAACAACATTACACCCTCCGCACCCAGTGGCCCTACAACGCCCCAGCAAGCGGCAGAGGCCATTACCGCGCTTGGCGCACAGGCCACTAATTTGATCACGGATGACGAAGTTTACCATCCGCCACAGCCACCGTCTTCACCAGAGCCATCGGAGATTGACCCCGTAAAACTTTGGCAGTCGGCCCACGAGGCCAGGGATCTGTTCAATCGCGCGACCGCTCGGATGAACGAAGCAGAAGCCAAGGTGAAACAACGCGAGGCGGAAATACAGGAATCGAGCGCGCAAGTTCACAAACGCGAGGAAGAACTCCGCCAGCAAAAGGAAGAGCAACGCAAATCCCAACGTGAACTGGATGACCGCAAATCGGCCCTCGATCGCCGGGAGCGCGAAATTGTCCAAACTGAGGAAAAGTTGAAGGAACGCGAGATCGATGCCGAGGCGGGATTCCTCCAGCAGCGCCGGCAGGCCCTAGCCAAATTGGACGAAGAGGCCAAATCATTGGCGCAGCAGATATCCGAACACCACCAGACCTACCTCGCCGGAATCAAGAAATACGAATCAGAACTCCGCGAGATCCGAGACAAGGAGTTGGCCGGCCTCGAGCAGGGCAGCCAGCAGCTCCAGTCGGAGAAGCAGGAAGTGGCTAGGGCCAGGCGTGAGGCAGAATGGGCGAAGCAGGAGGCGGATGAACTCAAAGCGAGCTGGGTCGCGAGGGTTGAGGTGAAAGTCCGGGAGGCGGTTTCTGATCGTGAGAGCCGTTTGCAGAGTGCATTGGCACGGTGCGAGGATTTGGCCAGGCAGATCAGCCGCCACGAGGAATCCGAACGGATGGCCGCAGGCAAAACTCGGGAACAGTTGCTGGCCGAGCTGACCGCCTCGCAAGAGCGGAATGCCAACTTGGCTTCATCTCTGGCGCAGAAACCTTCCGATGACCAGGTCGCCCAGTTGAGCGGCCTCCAACGCGAGAAGGAGACGCTGCTTTCAGACTTGGGTCGCTTGCGGCAGGAAAACCAGTCCCTCCAGGTTCAGTTGGGCAAATTGTCCATTGGCGTCGCCGAAATACAGAATCTCAGGGATCAAAAATCCGCATGGGAAAGCCGGGAACGCGCCTTGCGGGCTTGTGTCGACGAACTCCAGCGTGACCTTGGGGAGTTGGTGGACAAATCAAAAGCCCAACGCGTGTTCCCCAGTCTCATAGCCATGGATGACGACTCGGAGCTTCAGGTGCCACCCGAGTATCCTCGCGAAAAATTGCCCCCACTAAAAGAACTGGCGAAGGAGATTCAGGATCGCATTGCTGGGCAGAAGCTGTTCTACGGCGAAAAGGACATTCGTGCATTCCTCGCCGGTCTTGCCACCAGCCGGCTGCATCTGCTTCAGGGAATTAGTGGCACAGGCAAAACCAGCCTTCCTCTCGCTTTCGCCAAAGCCATTGGGGCTGCTTCGGCGCTGATAGAAGTGCAATCAGGATGGCGCGATCGAAACGACCTGCTGGGTTACTACAACGCTTTTGAGAGGCGCTTCTACGAGTCGGAGTTTCTCCAGGCACTCTACCGCGCTCAACTACCCCACCATGACAGCCTGCCGTTTTTCGTCGTTTTGGACGAAATGAACTTGTCTCACCCAGAACACTACTTCGCCGATTTTCTTTCGGCACTGGAGCAGAAGCCGGAGCGACAGCGCATCAGCCTCCTCACCGCTAAGGTAGATGGAACCCCGCGTCTGTTGGAAGAGGGGCGCTGGCTGCGCATCCCCCAAAACGTGTGGTTCATCGGAACTGCCAATCACGACGAAACCACCAAGGATTTCGCCAGCAAGACCTACGACCGGTCGCACGTCATGGAGTTTCCTCGGCATCCTGCGGCGTTCTCGCCCAAAGCCTACAACCGTCCAATGCCCATCACCAGCAAAGCGCTCGAAGATGCTTTCGCCAAGGCGGGGCATACTCGTCGGGAAGACTCCGCACGAGCGAAAGTCTTTCTGGAAAAATCACTCTCCGACAAGCTCGCCAAACTTGGACTGGGCTGGGGCAATCGTTTGGAGCGACAAATCGACTGCTTCGTTCCGGTCATCATCGAGTCTGGTGGGAGCCTGGGTGAAGCTGCCGACCATCTTGTTGCAACCAAACTGCTCCGCAAACTGCGAGGCAGGTTCGACTTGGGATCCAAGCAGTTGGGGGATTTTCAAGACCACCTGTTGAATGCCTGGAAGGAAATCGACGTGAATGGGTTTCCTGAAAAATGCGCGGAATTGTTGACTGGCGAAATAAAAAGGCTCGGCGGAGGCTGAGCCTGTTTATCCGATGGAAGCTGAATGGCGAAATCGAATCATTGGTGTTGCTTCACAACACCCTGAAGCAATGCCGTTCTTGGGCCTTTGGTGTTCCATCAAAGATGGAAGTGCTTGGCCCGGATCTGAGGAGGATTTAGAAAACCCGGAGTCGAGCAGTGAGCCGACCGAGACGATCTGTCAAAGTTTGCGAAGTCTGGCCGACCGGATTGAACCCTTGTTGGGAGAAACTTGGCGCTCTTGGGAGAAGTTGGTGCCGTTGGACCCGACTATCACCTCGGATTTAGCTCTCTCCGGAATTGAGAATTCGTTGATCGACGCTCTCCCGCACTTGGAAACCCTCAGCCATAATCCTCGCGGCCACTTGACCATCGAAGAAATTCGGGAAGATGTCAGCCGTGCCCGGAGAGTATCCCACCGCGCAGTGGCCTCGCTCGCCGCCCACTCCGAGGATTGGCAAACGCGGAATTTCCTTGGAGTCCGACCTCGGCGCGTTCTTGCTGAGTCAAGACGGGACCAATGGGACATATACGAGAACCGTGCGGTCGCGACGCTGCGCAAGAGGATTCTGGGCGTCCTTCACCCGCGTCTTCAGAAGCTGAACCAAATCTTGCACGCATTTGACGAAGCAAGCGAACACTCTTCGGCTATGCGCGGCACGCGCTTTCGGTGCCTTCGGCTATACCAACTGTGGGGCGAAGTATTTACAGGTCACCCAGGTCGGGAACTTCTCGTGCAGCTCATCCAGAAGCTGGAGGCCGCTCGGGCAAGGCTCCTCGCCCTCGCTGATACGTTTCTCTTTCACGAGATGCGCCAATTCTCCGTTGTGGAAAGTCCTTTGCATTCAACTAATGTTTTCCAAAGCGACGCTCATTACCGCCAGGTTTTTCATTTGTGGCACAAGTGGGAGCGCATCACATCAGTCAAGGCGCCAACTCCGGCTGAGCGTGCCGCAAAAAGGCGCCGCTCTTGCGAGGATTGGAATTTGTTTGTCCTGCTCTTGGCCATCAGGGCCTGCCGGCAGCTTGGACTGGCTCCGGCAGACAAACTGACCCAGCCGCTTGGCTTTGGCGCACCAATTCGTCTCGTGCGCAATTGGACGCTACAAATACAAACCGACCACTCACTCTTGTTGGCATACAATGGAGCACCTCAGTTGCGTATCGTAGGTGTTTACACAAGTTGGAGAGCACGGACCGAAGAGCATGTCAGCCACGCGCTAAATGCCTTGCTCGGTTCAGAGCAGAGCGATAGTCGGATTCTTATAGTCAGCGTGGATGATGCAGGACAAGCCACAGCAAGCTGGTCGCCGCTATTGCAGGACAAGTTCACTCGCCTGAGTTCCGCAACGTTGCTGTCGGACAAGATCGGCTTTGCGGAGGTTTCCCCTCTCAAGATCGATTCCACGGAGCTGGTGGCTCGCGCCATCCGGTGGGTAACGGCGGAGGTCGAATGGCCGAAGCTCCCGCTCAGAAATGCCATTCCAGGTTGGTCGCAAGTATGGCCCGAGTTGAGCAGCCGGGACGGCATCAAAGTATCCGGCCAGGACCTCTTGTTCCATCAGGCCCCGTCAAAGTCACTGCTAGCTGACGCACAAAAGAGGGCCTCTGCCGCAAAGCAGAAACGAGAACAAATTGTGGCGGAGCGTGAGCAGCTAAAATCCCAGGAGCAACGCGTCCGCGGAGATAAGAGCGCATTGGCCACCATCAATCGTCGCAAAAAGGAGCTCGGCGCAGAAGATGCAGAGACTCAGCGTCTCTCCGATGTTTTGGTTAAGATTGAAGAGAGCCTCGTTGAGGTGCGTGGCCGATTCCTCCTCCTTGAGCGCTGCCCATGCTGCAATATCACTCAAGTGCAGAAACAGGAGGACGCCAACATGATGCACTGCCAATGCGGAACGGAATGGGGACGCCGAACGTGTCCCACGTGCCAGCAGGATTACGCATTCATCGTTCCCTACGTTAAGGATCTTAAAACCATGCGCGAAAAAGTGGATCCTATTCGCGTGTTCGGCGCGGATATGTGTGCCTTTCTATCACTTGGAGAATCCATTGAGAATGCGGCTAATGCCCCAGAATGTCCCTCATGTAATGGCCTTGAACGATTCCTGTTGATTAGGCGGTAGTCAGATTGCTTGTAATTATCGTCACCGCTCGCCTACGCTGACGGCATGAAATCTGACATCCAGAACTACCTGAAGCTGCAAACCGCCCTCCTGAACGAGAAGGCGAAGCTCGAAGCCCGACTGAACGACATCAACAAGGTGCTCGGTGCGGATGTTTCGGTGGCGGCTGTTCCTGCTGCTGCAACTCGAGGCGGCAGGCGAACATTCAGTGCTGCCACCAAAGCGAAGATGGCAGCGGCGCAGAAGGCCAGATGGGCGGTGAGGAAGGG
>JBEBFV010000507.1:0-4402 GCA_040081795.1 Limisphaerales bacterium
GATCGAAGTCCAGGTGTCACCGGCTAAATCAGGCGTCGAGATTGAGATCGCCCGCGCCCGGGTAACCTACGAAGACGCGCTGAATCCGTAGGATTAGGCGTGGGGTCACGAGCTTGAGGTTGGCCGTGAAGGAGCCGGATGCCATCGGTTTAGCAGCGGACGCGTCGGTTTCCTGCGAATTTCCAGGCGACGGACTCCACGGATGCAGTTTCTATTCCGCGCCTCAGTTTCTTGCCGCCAGTTCAAAGTCGTTAAGCGCCCGGTTCCTGAACATCAACCCGCTCCAGCCCTTCGCACACCTGCCCTGGCTGTCCATCAAGTCATGCCGCAACCGAACCCCGTGATACTGGTTCACGGTCTCCACCACCATCCGCTTCAGCTTCCGGTCCCCCTGCTGTTTAATCTGCACCCCGTTCAACCGGCAGTATTCCAGGAACGCCGCAAAGAGTTCTCCGACCGTCAACTTCAAAGTCCCCTCCGCGACCGCCACGCTGCTGTCCACGAAACTACGGGCGGTCTGGTCCAGCGTCTCAGCGCCGGCTACGCGGCGGTGCAACGAGTCCGCAGAGAAGAAACTGGCATCAACTGCAAGGATACAACACGCCTTCCTGACCACTTCGTTGAGCTTGGACTCCTTTCTGAAGTCCACGAAGAGGTTCCGGCGATCGACGGTGGCGGGCATTTCCTCCGCGCACCTCAGCAGCAGCGCGGAGAGCAACGTGGCCAGTTTCGTTTCATCGGTCGGGTAGAAGGTTCCATCAACGTCTCGGAAGTAAAAGCATCCCTCCGGCCGATAGAAGACCACGCGATGTCCTAGCCGTTCATCCCCGCCGAGAGCAGCCGCGAAGAAGTCGTTGTTCATCTCAACTACGCGGCGGAACTCAAAATCAATTCCATGCTCGCTGGTTTCCAAAAACGGGGTGCCGAAATTGGTGAAGGCAGCCGGGAACTTGTCAGCAAACCATTGGGACGGGGTGGCTGGCTTCGTCTGCTGCGGCATCAAGGGGTTCGTTGCAAGTGGCGCCGAACTGTCCATCAGCCGTTGTCCTAGCGGGTTGTCGTGTTGCATTGGTGCCATTTGATGATTTCCTCCTCGTTGTAGTTGGTGGGGGCATTTCCTTTGTCCACTCGCAGCTTCGCCAACTGCCACTCCGACCAGCGCCAGTGTTTCAACGCCTCGGCCACCACTGCTTCATGGTAGGGGCTGCGGGGAACAAAACGGTTATGCGGCCGCTGATTGTTGGTGCTCATTGTGAAACTCCTCCAGCAACGTCAGTCCGGCCATCTTCCATGCGAACCTAGCCAGTCGATCCCACTCAACCGGATGGTGCTCGACCTTCAATGTTACGCAGCCTTCGCCGTCGCGCTCCATGGTGAGTTTGAGCTGGCGGAAATTGATGGTTGGGGATGCGGCGAAAAACAGATTCAGCATGCTCATGGTTGAGTGGTCGGTGATCTCGTGGTGCTGCCGCTCCTTGCCAAACCAGTCCACGAGCGCATCGGTGAGTTGTGGCACGGTGAAGCTCCGTGGCAGGCAGTAGGGGTGGTCACTGTGGAGCAGATGTTGCAGCCAAACGTCGAGAAACTGGCGTTCAGTTGGCGGAAGCGGCGGTTCAATCGGCAATTCCAAGATGTAGCGAACTAATTTCATCCCCTCCTCCTCGGTGTAGGGGATAGGGCGGCATGGGGTCTGGAAGATGACGGTCTTGGCGGGGATTTTCATGGGCGTTAGATGTTGGTGGGTTGAGGGTCTGCTACTGTCGCTGGGCTTTCTGTGTGGTTCGTGGTCGAGCCGGCTGGGGCTTTCATCGCCGCTGTTCTCCTCGCCTCCCACTCGTCCAGCGTAACGAAAAGCCGCCAGAGCAACAGCGGAGTGGGTAGGAGCGCGGCCACCAGCATCACCATTGAGCCGTTGAGGATGGCGGCGATGAAGAAGGCCAACATCATCGCGATCAAGGCGAGCGTGGGGAATGGCGCTTCAGGCTCGGCGTCATTGGCCACCTCCGGGCAGGTGCTCTGAGAGCACCCACCCGTGGTTTCCATGGCTGCGTCACGGTTACGCGGCTGCGGCATTTGGCACCTCCTCTCGACAACGGTTTCGCTCCGCCAGTCGCACGTAATGCGGGGACACCAGCAGCACTACCTTGCCGGCCGGATACAGCGCGTTGACGTGGGAGAACACGCCGCCGTCGTTGGTGGGGTTGTGCACCACATCCACGCGCATAGCCATGCCGACGATGCGGTTGATGTCTTCCTCCTCACCGGTGATCAGCGGGTGGTTGGAGCCGAGCACGGGTTCGAAATCGGCGATGAACCGATCGAAGCAGTAGTAGGGCTTGGTGACCGTGAAGCGTCGTCCGTTGGGCAGCGTCTCCGCCACCTCCCAGACCACGCGGATCTTGTTGAACGTGCCGGCATTGCCCTCCGAGGCGACGACATCGACGACGACTGCGTCGTGGATGCCCTCACTAGCAGGCAGATACGGGCTCTTCTTCGTGAACTTGATGATGTTAGGCATTTGATTTGTGTTCTGATGGGACAACTCCCCAGGCATCCGAAGACGGGCAGCCATGCCGGGCGCGTGCAACCTGCCACGCCCCAGCACGCCGGGGTAATCGTCCTCGGGGTTTAAGCTGCCTCCAATGAATCCAGCCGCGCGCGTCGGGTGAGCTCGCGCTTGAGTCGGAAGAAGAGGTCTCCAACTTCCTGCTTCCTACTGCTATCGCTGTGAATGTTGTAGCCCTTCGCAGCCCACTCGGCCATTTCGCGATGACTGGCTAGTGGAGGCTGGTCGCTGGGGGCCTGGAAGTTGGGACGCACCACGACAACCTCTGCGTCTGGCTCGTTGTCACCCTCGGCGACAGCCTCAACCGCTTCCGTGATCTTGGCGGCCGTCACAGGCTGGTCGCCAGCCTCGGCTTTGGCCCTTTCCAGCACTTCACGACGCTTTTCCTTGGGGGCCGCCAGCAACGCGCGGGCTCCACTCTCATTGGTCAACACCGTGTCGCCAATTGGTCCCATTTCGGTGAGCAACTTACCTGCCTTGGCCAGGCGATACCCATACTTGCGCCCAAATCCATGGCGGGTCTGGCAATACTCCTCGAAGGTCTTGAACTGCTCCCGGTAGAGGCGCTGATCACGGATGGTGCACAAGGCCAGCGCGGTTTCCCGGAAGGCGGCCTGGTTGCGTTCGATGGCAGACTCGCACTCCGCCAGGGTCTTTCGCTCCTCCTTGGTCAACCCCTCCAGTTTTCCTGGGTTCTCATCGTCGAACACCCCGATTACCACCGCGTCTTCCGCCTGTTCGAGCTGGAGACTGAACATGTCGTCGCCGCTCGTTTCGCTGTCGAGTTTGACGACCTCCCATTTTTTGGAGGGCGTCGGTTGCTTGCTGCTATCTGGTTTGATTGATTTCGTTGCCATTATGACGTGCTTCTTTGGCTGGCCTGTTCTGTGACGCACGAGTCGCAGACAGGGGTGAATTACGTGCTGCAGCCAAGGCAGCACCCGGTGAGGCCGAACCGTCGGCCTTGATCAGCAGGAACTCGATGTAGAGCGCCTGGTGGCTTCGCAACCGCATACGGAGGGCGGGGCGATTCAACGCCGTGCCTGTCGCTGCGGTGATTTCCTGGCCGCGACTACGCGCGGCCTGTTGCAGGCCAGCAGCGAGCTTGCGCTGCTCGTTGGCCTGAAATTCTGAGACGACTTCCACTTCGCGGACGTCGTGTGGCTGGATGCCTGCCTTGCGCAGGAACAAGCCCAGCGCGGTATGAAGGCGGGGGTCGTGCCGAAGTGCCTGCTTCCGTCTCAGCTTCACCCGATCGGCCGTCACACCTAGCAGGACAAACTCGTCCTTTTCGGCACGGTTCAACTCCAAGGCCGCGCCCAGCTTCTCAATGGCGTTGCGTCCGATGCTGCGGTGGCCGTTCTCGACCAAGGTAATCCATGGCACCGAGACGTGAGAAAGCGCCGCGAGGGCACGCACACTAAGGTGGCGCTCATTGCGGAGCTGTTTCAAAGCATCGCCAAAGCTGGTTTTCATGTGTAACTAAAAGATACACTATGGCGCGATTGATGTCAAGTGCCAGCTTCACTTTTCTATTCAGAAAGTGTCGTCTTCGCAGGCAAGGCATCCAAACTCCCGCCAAAGACTCCCATGGCTAATGAAGCATCGACCATGTCACTGTCACGCGAAGATGTCGCCGGTGATAGGCGAGGAAACGCGAGGATGAGGTTTCAATGGCCGAAGCCCACTACCAGGGCTCTAATCTTGTGAATGGAGCAACAGGGGTCGGACAGGCATCGAAGCAGCGGAGGGCTGTGGTTTACGGGTGTGGATGCCGAGGTCAGCCAACCAGCCCCAGCCATCCCCTCAGCTCTGCGTTTTACCCCGACCTACGAC
>JBEBFV010000508.1:0-4392 GCA_040081795.1 Limisphaerales bacterium
AATAAAGACAGACCTTTCGTCACTCTCTGACGTGCATTGGCACACGGTGGCATCAACGGGAGTGCTGGAGCCAGTGGTCGGGTTCGTTCGGCCAATGCCCGGTTACAGACAGTTGGACATGCGGATTTCTCAATGAATTCAGCCAACTCTCGCACTACTCTCACCTACCCCGGCGGACTCGGTTACTGAAGAATCCACTGAAGGTTCAATCGGGTCAGGCAGAACCATTCAGCAACCTCGTCTCATCGAGCAGATGAAAGGAACATATCAGTTATCAACTGCATCAATCCACGCCAGCCGGATACAAGTTTGGAAAATAATGGCCTGCTGCGTCCGCCGGAAAGCCGAGCAGCAATGTTCCCTTTGGTGAGTTGGAGGTGACCAGCCGCTGCGAGAGCAGTTCGCCCGTGACTTTCTGGGCGGTCCGCAGCGATGCACTGATGATCCGCGCCACGTCACCACGGGCGATCTCTCCGCGGAGGAAGATTTCCCGAAGCACTAGGGCCGAGCCGCTAGGAAGCTCCCGCGCGGACTCGCGGCGCTCACCGTAGCCGACGATCCGGTTCAACATGCCCTCGAGCGCCAGGAGCTCCTGCATGAACTCCACCTGGTCCACCGCCGTTCCCAAAAAGAACTGGCAGAATTCGCCGAGGTAGCGCTGGGAAAGATAGCCGCGCCCGTCGAAGTCGTTCACTCGTTTTTCGTCAGCGTTGGCGAGCGCGGCTTGATAGTCCGCTCTCCTCCGGGCCAGACCGCGTGAAATGGTCCATAGCCCATCACTGTCAACCCCCGCCTTCACCAGCCAAGCCTGAGTGAAGAGGCGGGCCACGCGCCCGTTGCCATCCAAAAACGGGTGAATCCAAGTCAGACGATGGTGAGCGGCGGCGGCGGCCATCAGGCTGTCCGGCTTGGTCGTCACCAGCGGGCCATAAAAATCCGCGAAGCGCTTGAGAAACTCCCCGAGCTTCTTGCTGGACGGCGCCATGTGTCGCCCGACGCTCACCTCCCCCTCACGAAGCTGCCCCGGCTGAATCTCATGGGTCTTTCCCTTTTCGTCTTCGACTGTGCGAAACTCCTCCGGCAGCCGCCGGCAGAATCCTTCGTGCAGCCAGCAGAGAAACCCGGCCGTGCATACCTCGCCGGCAGCCATCGTTGGCAACCGGGTCTCCATCTCAGCCTGCACCTCCATGTGGGCGAGATGCTGGACCTGAAGTGACCGTTGCGCCGGTATGCTGGAGAAGTTCTTCCGGATCGCCGCGTCAATGTCTCTCGGCCTCGTGCGGTGCCCCTCAATGAGATTCGAGTAATAGCTGTTCATGGAGCGCACCAAGTCCGCCACCAGTTTTCGGGTGATCGGGTGCAGCGAGCTGCGGAGCCGCTCGGCTCCGCGAATGAGCGTCAGGGCCAGAGCCGAGGATTGGGCTCCACCGTCTCCTGGCAGGAGCGGCTCCATGTCCGAGGGATGGTCGTAGAGCGACCTGATGGCTGCTTTTCTGGTCATTTGTGCCGATACAATTGCTGATTCAGAAGGGCACAGACTCTTCTATTTACCGGCCTTTTGTCAACTTAATGGTGGAGCGATGGCAAAATTCCTGCCGATCCTCCTGCCGACCTCAAAAGCCCGCGGAGGAAACAGGAAAACGTCACCCATTGGTTCCGAGCACCACGAAACCAAGCATCATGCCAAACTCGCCTCGCGAAGGTGCCAGACATTACTTGGATGCGCTCGATGGCGTGCTACCGATCGACTTCATCAGCGATTGTGTAGCCCACGGCCTCGTAGCCCCGCACGCGCTTGGAATACATCGCCGAGAAAACCGGCACGCAGTCGTCCACATAATAGTAAACGATGACCTCGCGCTTGCTGTCGTGCAGGCGGTGCAGACGGCCGACGTATTGCTGCAAGGTGCCGCGCCAGGAAATCGGCATGGCCAGGAAAAGCGTGTCGAGGCGGGCGTCGTCGAAGCCTTCGCCAATGTAGCGGCCCGTGGCCAGCAGGACTCTTTCTTCTCCATCGGGAATTGATGCCAGGTGTTCGGCGACGGTGCGCCGCTGTTTCGCGCCCATGCCGCCCCTCAGCACGACGATGTGCTTCACCAAGCCGGCCAACCGGGAGGCAAATTCGTCCACCTGGCTGGTGCGCTCGGTCAGCAGAATGGGCGAGCGACTGGCTTTGATGGCACGCACCAAGTCAACGAAGATGAGGTCGTTGCGCGCCTTGTTGCCGGCCAGCGCGGCATACAGTTCGTGCATTTCCGGCTTCTCAGTCGAGGGCAGCAATCGAAAGTTGGTCGGTCGCGGAATGACGACATGGTTGAACGGCCGTGCGAGCGCCTGCGCCTTTGCATCCACGCGGTGACGAATCGGCCCGCACTGCATGATGATGATCGGGTGATGCCCATCTTTGCGCTGGGGCGTGGCGGTCAGGCCGGTGATGTAACGCGCCTTCACTTGCCGGAGCACTTGCTCGAAGCTCACCGCTGAAAGGTGGTGGCATTCGTCCACGATGACGTGGCCGTAGTTGGCGACCACATCGTCCACGACTTGCTTTCGGTTCAGGCTCTGGATGACCGCTACGTCAACCAGTCCGCTGGGCCGCCGCCGTCCGTCGCCAATTTGCCCGATGCTCTTGATGGGCAGATTCAGAAATGTCGCGAGCCGCTCGCGCCATTGATCGAGAAGTTGGCGACGATGCACGAGCACCAAGGTGTTTACCTTGCGGGCCGCAATCAGCCATGCGGCCACGACCGTTTTGCCGAAAGCGGTTGTGGCGGACAGGATGCCGTCATCGTGAGAAAGCATGGCGTTGGCTGCGGCTTGCTGGTCGGGGCGAAGCTGGCCGTGAAATATCACGTCAATCGGCTGACCGGCGTATCGTTGTTCGTCGAGTTCCACGGTAATCTTGTGCGACTCGAGGAGCGCCGTGATTTCGCCAAGGCAGCCGCGGGGCAAGGCGACATGCTTGGGGAATTCCTCCGCGCAACAGATGACTCGCGGTTTGCCGAAGGTGGACAGGCGCATCGCCTGCGCGCGATAGAATTCCGGGTTCTGGAATGCGGCCAGCCGGTGCAGGCGATTCATCATCACCGACGGCAAGCCCTCGGTTTCTACAAAGACCAAGTTACCGCGAACCACGCGCACCTTTGCTGGCAACGGACCAATGACCGCCTCGTCCTTCTTCTTCCGTGATGGCGGCAGCGTCCACGGGTCTTCCGTCTGCTCGTCATCTGTAGCACTGCGCCGAACACCGATGAGGTCTCCGCTGAGTTCGGCCTCGCGCACTACGTTTTCGACTTCGGCAAATGCCATCCGGCGAACGCACGACAACAGCGCCCACTGGTCGGGGTGCGGATTGAAGTCGGCATCGAGAAACACGCTGTTGCCGTGGCCGCGCGGCATACGCTGCAACGGTAGCGCGATTAGATTGCCAAAGCCGCCTTTGGGCATCGTGTTCTGGCTCGGAAAGAAGCGGTCGTAGGAATCGAGGCCAAGCTGGTGCCTCCGCTCCATCGTGCGAGTGAGAATGACCGCGCCGAGTTTTCGGGCGAGGCTCGCGGGCAGTGGCGCTTCAAAGAAAACCCAGACGTGTCCACCGCGCCCAGAGCGTGACCGTTCCAGAATGGCGGGCACTTCCCACTCAGCACAGGTTTGCAGAAACGCCCGCACATCATCCTGCCAGGTCGCCTTGTCGAAGTCGGCGGCGAGAAAACAGCAGGTCTCGTCGGCTAACAGCGGATAAACACCTGCTGTGAGTTTGCCGGTCAGATGGTCGTGGATGACTTGGTTGGTCAGCGGGAAGTATTCCTTGGGTTCGTCGGATCGCAGGGTGCCCCACACTTTTCGGCAGGCGGGAGAATAGCCCTTCTTGCCATCACGCCCTTCCCACCGGACGGCGTAAACATCATCGCGCCCGCGAAACAGGCTGCGGAAGAGCTCCACCTTGCTCTCAGGCGGGGATCTTCCAGTAATGCCCCCAGCGTGTGGAACCGTAAGTGCAGGCGGGGCGACGACAGGAGCTGAAACGTCCGGGGACGGCTCGAAAGGGCCGCGCAGCCGATGGTTCTCCTCCCGGAGCCGTTCACACTCCGTGAGTGCATCTGCCAGTTGCTCTTGGAGCGTTCGTTCCATGACTCGCGGCATGCTCCACACCTGATACTATCCGCTCCGCAGCAGAACGAATCCTTTCGCCACGTTCGCTCGGTGGCCAAGGCGAATCCGGTCACTCACTGTCAAGTGAGCAGTGGGCGAGCAGTGACAGAGTAGAGGCGAATTTTGGAGGAGTATTGGAGCCAATGGTCGGGTTCGGTCGGCCAATGCCCGGTTACATGGGGTTGGACTTGCGCATTTCCAAACGAATTCGACCAACTCTCGCACTACTCGCCACTACCCCGG
>JBEBFV010000509.1:0-4387 GCA_040081795.1 Limisphaerales bacterium
GACGTGGAACGACATCGAGGCCACGTGTGTGGCCGGCGACGGGCAGGGCGGCGTTTGGGTGGGGACGCGGCACCACGGGATTCTGCAACTGGTGAACGGAAAAATCTCACCGCTCCGGCTGCGCGTGGGCGCCACACCGATGGCGGTGCGGGCGCTGTTGCTGGACCGGGCTGGCGCGCTCTGGGCCGGGGTGGAGAGTTCCGGTGTCGAAAGTCCCAACGGGGTGCAGCGGTGGCACCACGGCCAGGTCAAACTCTTCACGCAGCCACCGGGCAGCCGCGTGGTCCGGGCCATGGCGGAAGACGCCACCGGACGGCTGTGGCTGGGCACCCCGGATGGAACATTGCTGAGGGCCGACGGCGAGGCGCTGGTGGATGAGACCGCGCGCACATTGCCGCAGCCCAAGCCCATCCGCAGCCTGCTAGCAACCCCGGATGGCGCGGTGTGGATTGGCTATGCGGGGACAGGGCTGGGCCGGTTGAAGAACGGGCACTTCAGCCGCTTCGGCCCCGAGCAGGGTTTGCCGGACGGTTACGTTTCCTCCCTGCTGGCCGATGGCCACGGAGCACTCTGGGTGGCGTGCACGCGCGGGCTGTTTCGCGTGCCCTTCGCGGAGTTGCAGTCGGTGGCCGATGGGCGGGCTGAACGCATCCGCACGGTGCCCCAGGAACGCGCCGAGGGGCTGCGGAACTTGCAGGCCAACTACGGCCACTGGCCCGGCGCTCTGCACGGCCGGGATGGACGGCTGTGGTTTCCCATGCGCACCGGCTTGGCCGTGGTGCAGCCCGACCGGGTGCACCGCAACACCGTGCCGCCGCCGGTGCTGATCGAGCGCGTGCTGGTGGATGGCCAGCCGCTGGCCACGGGTCCGGGCGCGGCTGCGCAGATGCCGGGCGGGCATCGCAAGGTGGAGGTGGAATACACCGCGCCCAGTTTCAGCGGGCCGGAGAATGTGAATTTCCGCCACCGGCTCACGGGCTGGGACGAAGGCTGGGTGGAGGCCGGCACGGCCCGGCGCGTGAGTTATTCGCGGCTGCCGGCGGGACGTTACGAGTTCCGCGTCACGGCCTGCACCGAGGCCGGCGTGTGGAACGAAGCCGGCGCGGCGCTGGCGTTCACGGTGACGCCGCTCTACTGGCAGACGGGGTGGTTCCGGCTGGGCGCGGCCAGCGCGTTCACGCTGGGGCTGGTGGCGCTGGTGCGCTACGTGTCGTTCCGACGGCTGCGCGCGAAGCTGCAACGGATCGAGCAGGAGGCCGCAGTGCACCGCGAGCGGGCGCGCATCGCCAAGGACATCCACGACGACCTCGGCGCGAGCCTCACGCAAATCTCGCTGCTCGGGGATTTGGTGGAGCAGGACCTGGCATCGCCGGAAAAGGCGGGCGAGCACGCACGCACGCTTTCCCGCACCGCTCGTCAACTGATGAAGACTCTCGATGAAACCGTCTGGGCCGTGAATCCGCGCAACGACACGCTGGCTCACCTGCTGGATTACACCGGGCAGTTCGCGGTGGATTTCCTCCGCGTCGCAGGCGTGCGATGCCGCGTGGATTTTCCGCTCCAGCCGCCGGCCCGCGCCGTGGCCGCCGAGGTGCGGCACCATCTCTTCCTCGTGGTGAAGGAGGCATTGCACAACGTCGTGAAACACGCCCGGGCCACGGAGGTCCGGTTGCGCGCGACCGCCTCCGAGCAGTCGTTCCAACTGTCAGTGGAAGATGATGGGCAGGGCTTTTCCAGCACGCCGGACAACCCGCTGGCCGATGGCTTGCGCAATATGCAACATCGGCTCGCGGAGATCGGCGGGACGTGTCATATCACCAGCCGGCCCGGCCAGGGAACGCGCGTCCAGGTCGAGCTGCCCTGGCCGAAAAGCTGAGGCGCTCCTCGAATGATCTTTCGATTGGCAACTGCCCGGCGGCCCTGAGATCCTGCACGACACAGCCTATGCCCATCACCTTCGCCATTGTGGAAGACGTGGCCGCGACCCGCGAGCAACTGCTGGCGGTGTTGAAGCGCGTGCCCGGACTCAAGTGCCTGCGCGCCTGCGCCAACGGCGAGGAGGCGGTTCGGCTGCTGCCCGGCGATGCGCCGGACGTGGTGCTGATGGACCTCAACCTGCCCGGCATGAGCGGCATCGAGTGCGTGGCTCGGCTGAAGGATCGGCTCCCGCGCCTGCAAGTGCTCATCTTCACGACCTACGAGGATGGCGATCAGATATTCAACTCCCTGCGCGCCGGGGCGAGCGGCTACCTGCTCAAGAGCACGCCGCCGGGCGAATTGGTGGAGGCCATCGAACAGGTCCATGCGGGCGGCTCGCCGATGTCCATGGGCATCGCCCGCAAAGTGGTGAGCCACTTCCAGCAGATCCAGCAGCCGGCGACCGAGTTCGAGCAGCTCACACCCCGTGAGCGGGAGATTCTCGCGCAGTTGTCGCAGGGCTTTCTCTACAAGGAAATCGGCGAACAGCTGGGCATCTCACTCAGCACTGTGCGAACACACCTGCATACGATTTACGGCAAACTGCACGTGCAGTCGCGCACCGAGGCCGTCGTGCGCTATCTGGCCCGGAAGTGATCTGTTACAGCAGTCGCGGCACCGCGTTGGCCGACCCCGACGCCAGGGCCCGCTTCAGCCAACGGCTCTCCGGCGAGAAAATCTCCGAGACGTATTAGCTGGCAAAGGGCATTGGTCCGACGACTTCGGCGCGTAACTGTAAACGGCGGTCGAAAAGTGCGACGGGTGACTCATTTCTTTCCCGGCTTGGCCACGTCCTCAACTTTCTAAGGAAACGCTGATTTAATCCCTCCGCCTTCGGTTTCTTACAGACGGTGAAGCGTGCGGCTTCTAAACTGTCGGCATGACCCACCAGATGAGTTTCGCCCATGCTGAGTTCGCTGCCAAAAGGAAGACCACCCGCCTCGAAACCTTCCTCGCCCGCATGGAGGAAGTCATCCCGTGGGCCAAACTCCTGGCCGTCATCGAGCCCTTCTACCCCAAGGGCGAACACGGTCGTCCCCCCATCGGCCTGGAGCGCATGCTGCGGGTCTATTTCCTCCAGCAATGGTATGGCCTGGGCACGTGGTGGTGACGCGGGACGCTGGGAGCCTCGCTCTGCACGCCGGCCACCGTGCTCAACAACATCGGATCTTCTGAGCCCTCCTCGGTTTTGACGGCATCTTCAAAGCAGGACAACCTTGCGCGACCGTTGAGCTGCGTGCTGGGATGGAGCGGGTCGGTTTTGCTCTGGCCATACGCCCTGCGCTCTGACTTGGCGTGCTGAATCGCGTAGTAGGCGATGTTTCCGGGCGTGACCTGCTTTCCAGCTTTCTCCGCGTTGTCGTAGAGCTTGGCGGCCATGCAGATTGTGTCCTGGATGATTTCCTCATGGTCCTCACAGCCAACGGTTCTGACGCAGTAGGGAACAGCAGACCTGATCCTGGGGGCGACTTCCTGAAGCAACAATTCTCCGGTTTCTGGGGACATGTGAACAATCTCCTTAGCAACGATGGGTTTGTTGAAAAGACCCCCGCCGTCGTTGAACGGGCAGGGGCCTTGAGAACTTCGCCGGCCACCAACAATTGGCAGCTACGTAATCCCCAAGTAATTATCCCAGGAAATGTGCGGATTCTGGAGGAGGGGGGGGATGGAGGCTGGAGGAGATGGGCAATGAGAAGGTCATCCCTTACAGAGCCGATGCGCAAAAATTCTGACAACGGCCGGATGTGTCACTTACCGACAGTCTTGGCCTTCGCCGCAAGTTCCGCACTGCCTCATCCGCCTGCTGCACGCGGTCACGCGGATTGAATGGGATTTATGCCCCAGCGAAGCCGCCGACTTGAATCGCTAACACAGCCGCCCAGCGTATCTGTCGCTTGGCATCGTTTGCACCTCTCCGGAGGGTGCGAACAAGTAACTTCTGCCGGACAGAAAATCCATTGCCCCGGCCTAAGTGGCAGTTGCGCCAGCGCGCCGTCGCGCACTTCGCCAGCGCAACCGACGTGGCCGAGGCCGTCGCCTGCGGCGAGACCGCTGTGCGCGCCGCCGTCGGTGGCAAGAGCGGCTACATGGTGAAGATCGTCCGCACGGGCAGTCACCCCTACACATGGACGACCGACCTTCAGCCGCTGGACGACATCGCGAACGTCGAGCACTTCCTCCCGCGCGACTGGATTTCCGAGGATGGCTTCCTGCCGAATGAGAAATTCATCGCGTATGCCGCGCCGCTGATCGAGGGCGAGATGCGCGTGCCGATGGAAGGCGGCCTGCCCAAGTTCGTCGTGCTCGACAAGGTGCCGGTGGAGAAGCAGCTCGCGCCGAGGAGCTGATTTCAGTTTCCGAACCCGCGGCGGCTGTAGCGGCGCTCTGTGAGCGCCGAGTGGTGCAAGCG
>JBEBFV010000093.1:0-15927 GCA_040081795.1 Limisphaerales bacterium
CGCTGGAAGAGGTCGGTGAAGAAGCGAATCGGCTCCTCGTTCAGCGCGCCGCGCACGGCGGTGAACGTCGGGAAATGCCGCTCGCTCTTCTCGTCCAGCTTGTCGAGGTCGCGCGTGTGGAGCCACTGCGCGCCGAACTCCACCGCCAGCCGCCGCACGCGCGCGTCCGCGAGCATCCGGCGCGTCTGCGCGGCGAGCACGGCGGGATTGCGGAGCTTGCCCGCCGCTGCGAGCGCGGCCAGTTCGGCGTCCGGCGCGGAGGACCACAGGAAGTAACTCAGCCGCGTGGCCAGCTCGGTGTCGCTCACCGGCGACTGCGCTTTGCCCGGCGCGGGCTGCTCGAACTTGTAAAGGAAGCCCGGCGCGACGAACACGCGAGCGAGCGTCATGCGGATGGCCGCGTCATGCGGCAGCTCCTGCGTGCGGAGCTTGCGGTAGAGTGCGCGCAACTCGTCGCGGTCCGCGCTGGTGAGGGGGCGACGCCACGCGCGCTCGGCGAAGTTCAAGGCCGCTTCAAGCTGTCTCGGCTCGGCGGCGAGCAGCTCTTTGCGGAAGACCTCGGCACGTTGCTTGATAGGCTCGCGCATCGGTGTGAAAGCACTCGGGTCCGCGTCCTGCGTGGCGTATTGCCAGAGCTGCTCGAAGGCCTCGACCAGCTTGAGCGGGCTGTGGCTGACGAAGTGCAGCCCGGCCCAGAGCCGCTCCAGCTCGGCGGCTTGCGCGTCGTCGAGCAGCAGTCGGCGGAGCTGGTCATCCTCGCGATAATACAGCGTGAGCGTCACGACCTCGTCCACAGGGACAATCTTCGTGTAGCAGAGCGCGGCGGGGAAAAGCTGACGGAACTGGTCCAGCGCGGCCTCGACGCGTTTGCGTGCCGCGCTGCCATCCGTCACGAGAATGGGTGTGTCCGAGCCGACGGGCCGCTCGCCGTCGGACCACGTGCTCTTGCCGCCAAGCTCCTTCGCCGCGCCCGCCGCGAGGCCGGACGCGCTCGCGGGCTTGGTGTGAAGCACCTGCATTTGCACGCTGCCTTCCGCGCCGGTTTCGCGGTGGAGAGTGGCCGTGGCGACGAACTCGCAGCCCTCGACGAGGTCGGCGGGCAGGCGCACTTCGAGAAGCGACGGCGCGCGGACGCAGAGATTCGCGGCGGGAAGCGCGGAGCCGCTCGGGTGCTTGCCGAAGAGCGCAGGGTCAAGGCCGGGGGAATTGGGAATTGGGAATTGGGAATTGGGAATCTTCGGCGCTGGCGCGTTCGTGGAGGTAGCGAGCTGGCTCTTGAACAGTGGGCCGCCGAGGGCCGTGAGCTGGCGGTGGAGCACGGCGTCGGGTGCGTCTTTCGCGAGGCCGGTCGGACCGCTCGCCAACAACTTCTGCACCGCCTCGGCAAGGCGTCCCTTCTCCTTCGCGTCCGCAGCCGCGCGCCACTTGGCCAGCAACGAGCCAGCCGGGACGATGGAGTCCGCGCCGCCGCCGCTGTCCGGCTCGCTGTAGAAATGCCAGACGCCGGGATTGCCCAAGCCGTCCGCGTGCGGGTTGCCGGCGAGGATGTTCGGCGAGACATCGCTTGCGAGGTTCCAACGCTTGCCGTCGGTGGCCTTGATGTCCAACTCCACCGCAGTCATGTCGCACGAGTGGTTGCCGTCGCGCGGGCCGATGACGAGCGAGAGCAAGTCGCCCGGTTGCACGGCGAGATTTTCCACCGGCGCAACTTTCACTTCCTTCGCCCCTTGCGCGGTGCCGGACGCGAGGCGCTGGCGCGTGCTGCCGCGCCGGAGTTCCAGCGACCACGTCACGCCATTGCCGCACTCGGGATGCGCCGGCTGCACGGTGGCTTCCACGCGCACGGTCGCGGCGACCGGGCTGTTCCAGCCGATGCACGCACGCAGCTTGGGCGAAGGGTGAACGCCGACGCTGTGCGGCTTCATGTGGCCGGGGATGCGGACGGCATTGTCCGAGGAATTCGCGAGCACACTCAACGCATCCGCGCCGGTCCAGCCCTGGATGAAGGCGTAGTTGTTCGCACTCTCGGCCTTCTTGGTCATGTGCGAGGTCACGCGCACGGACCCGCCGCCGATGCCGAGGTAATCCAGCCACGCGGTCAGGAGCGTCGGCTCGACGCCGTGCTTCTGCGCGAGGGCGGCAACTCCGCTGCGGTCCGGCAACGCGCTGGCTTCGTCCGCGGCGGCAAGACACTTCGCCGCGCTGCTGGCAACACGTTCGCGCTGCGTTTGGAACGCCAGCACCGCGTCGCGCACGTCGCGCAAACGCAAGTCTGGACGGCCCGGCGCGACGAGGCGCGGGTTTTCCCAGACGGCGAAGTCGTGGTCGTTGCCGTCGCCGGCATCGGAGGCGAGGAGGTAGAGGACGACCTCGTTGCCGCTGGTGGGCGCGGGGAGTTTCACGCGGACTTCCTGCGAGGCGGCGAGCGGGACGACGGGCACTTGCCACGCGCTCGGGCCGTTGCGCTTGCCGATGTGGCCGACGGTGGTGAAGCGCCACAAGGCCCGCTGCCACTGGGCGACAGTGGCGGCGAGCGCGGGCACGTCGGTGGGCTTCGCGGTGCGCCATTGCGCGCGGAGGAGGTCGAGCACAAGTGACGGCTGGCTGTCGTTCAACGCGGCCCAGAGCGTGGTGAGATACTTGGCGTTGAGGCCGCGTTCCTTGGCGAGGTTGGTGAGTCGGACGCTGACTTTGTTCGCGGCAGCCCCCTCACCCCGGCCCTCTCCCCCGGTGGGGGAGAGGGAGAGGGAAGCGCGCAGTTCCAGCGTCGCGGCGAGATACTTTTCCAACGGCAGGACGCCGCCGTCCTTCGTGTCGAACTTGATGCCTTGCAGGTTCACCGCCGTGCCGCCGCCCTTCTCCGTGAACTGCGCGTAGAAGCTGCGGATGGCCGCGAGCCGCTCCTCAGTCCAGTCGCGCTGCGAGGTGTGCGGGGAGAAGGCGAGGCCGTCGGGCAGCAGCACGGCGTGGGCGGCGAGATCCTTCGCGGCGTCGAGATACTTGGTGAGCAGCGCGGGCGACATCACGAGCGCCGCACCGGTGTTCGAGAAACCCTCGCCTGCCGCGCCGTCCACGGGGAACTCGCGCGCCGGGTCGAGCGCCGCGCCGCCCGTGAGGTCGCGAATGGTGTAGGTGTATTCGGCGTTCGAGAGGCGGCGAAGCACGACGGGGCCGGGGTCGCCGGCGTTGGCCAGCGCGATGTCGTGGAGCGTGCCACGCACCCAGGCGACGAGCTTGGCCTTTTGCGCGGAGGCAAGCTGCGGCTTGTCCTTGGGCGGCATCTCGCCGAGTTCGAGCTGCTCCTCGACCTGCTGCCAGACCTTCGCATCGCGCTTCACGGCGTCGAGGGATTTGAAGCGCTCCAGGTCCAAGTCGCCTTTGTGATCCTTCGTCGAGTGACACTTGTTGCAGAACTCGTTCAGCAGCGGGCGGATCTCCTTCTGAAAATCAGCGGCAGCCAATCGCAACGGGCTGGCCAGCAGCAGCGCGGCCAGCGGAAATAGAGTTCGCTTCATCGCACGTCCTCCCAATCGAACTCCAGGCGGACGATGTCTGGGGCGCGCTTGGCGACGCCTTTGTAGGTGATGAGGTTGAACGCGGTGCGGCCCTCGCGTTGCCGCCAGTAAGGCGCGGCGTAGTAACCGTCGGTGACGTTCGCGCCCTCGGAGTTGTCGAGCAGGACGTGCTTCGTGATGGCAAACGTCTCGGGGTCAAACCGAAACAGGCTGAGGCGCATCGGGCCGATGTCCGTCGAGTTGCGGCCCAGCAGATACCAGCCGCCGTCGCGCGTGAAGACGCGCGGGCGGCCGACGTGCGACTTGATGAAGGCGTTGGCAGCCGTGAGGTTCACCTTGCGCTGGAGCTTGAAAGCGCCGTCGGTTTTCACCAGCCACTGGCGGTTGTCGTAGCCGCGTGCGGCAACGATGAACCCATCGCCGTGCCGGACGAAGGAGCTTTCGTTGATCGGGTGATCGCCAAACTCCTTCGTCAGGTTGCGCACGAAACGCCAGGACTTTCCATTGTCGTCGGAGCGGATGACATCCACCGATCCCGAGACCGGTCGCGCGGGAAAAACCGTCTTGCCCCCGGCAAGGTTGGTGAAGGTCATCGCCAGCATCCAAGTCGTCTGGCTCTCTGTGATGGCCCCGAACGCGTAGCCGTATTCCACGCCGTCCACGACACCCACACGCTCGACTGCGCCAAACGTCGCGCCGCCATCGCGCGAACGCACGACGCGCAAGCCGGTGCGGGCGGGCGCGGCTTTCTGCTGGGCATCAATGTAGTTCGCGAGGTCGCCGTTGGGGAAACGCACCCACTCGCCCATCTGCATGATCTGGTCGTCGAGCGCGGCGAGTGGTTGCCGCGACTTGACCTTGCCCGTCGTCGCATCAAGCCGCAGCACATCGAGCACGGCACCACTGTCGCCGCCGTGGGAGCGCCCACGCTTGTAGGAGACCAGCACCTCGCCACCGAGGTCCACCAGTGCGGGGAAAGCCAGATACGGTGTCGCCGCCGGCACGTCCGCCGCTGTCACCAAGGGATGCGTGCTCTTGTGCGACGGCACCATCTGGTCCGCGCTTCCCAACGACGTGATTAGTGCGAAAGCAAAGAGAAGGAATTGCCTCATGACTGAAAGTTTCAGGGCACTGTCCGGCCGGTTGCTTCGCGGCCCAGCTTCGCGATGGGAATCCGCTGGAAGAATAGTCCCGGCCCGCCGGCCTGCTTCGGCTCCACGTCGTAGAAGATGACGCCGAGGTTGTTCGGGTCAAGCTGCACGGTGCGCGGGCAGGCACGGCCACCGATGGCGCGACCGGGGTTGTAATACTCAAAGACCTCACCCCAAGTGACGCCGTCGTCGCGGGAGAGCACGTAGCGGATGCGCTCGCCGCCCACGCCCGGCCCGAGGATTTCCGAGGCGAGCAGCCAGCCGTTCGCGAGGCAGACCATCTCGTGCCGCCAGCCTTGCTCCTTTAGGTTCGGGAAGTTCGCGATGGCCTGCCACGACTTGCCCGTGTCGGTGGAACGCAGGCCGGCCCCGCTGACGAAAGTTCCCTTCGTCGTGCGAACGATGGGAACTAGTCCGTGCGCGCGTCCGTCGCCGAAGGGCTGGCTCGCGCTGGTGGTGGGATCGAAGACCTGCGTCTTGTCACCCAGCGGGAGCAGCCACTGGTTCGCGGCGAGTTCCACGATGGGATGCCGGATGTTGCTCACGACTTTCTCGTCTCGGGGGAACGGCTTCGGCTCGCTCCACGTCATCCCGTCGTCGCTCGACAGCGAGTAGAGGACGGAACGCGGTTCCTTCTCGTTGGTCGGCTCGCTCCAGCGGTTCCACGCGTGCAGGAGCCGACCATCGCGCAACGTCGTGAGCGAGCCGGGATAGTAAGTCTTGCCGACCGTCGGCGCGAAGGGCTTCGGTTCGCTCCACGTCGCGCCGCCGTCGGTCGAGCGGGTGAGGCGGAGGTCGCGATGGTTCACATGGCCGTAGGTGACCACGAGCGTCCCCTTCGCGCTGATGCACGCCGCCGGGTGGATGTGCCCGCCGATTGGATTGCCGATGCGGACGAGTTTCAACTCCTCTGCCGCCAGCGCTCCACAGACGGGCACGAACACCAAGACGGCGACCCGCAGCGCGAAGCAGGGAGCGAACTTCATGACGGACACCTCACTTCTTCGCCTGGGTCTCGGCAAGGAACTTCTTCCCCTCCGCCTCACCGATCTCGCGCACGAAGATGTTCCGCCAGCGAATCTCGCCGCCGTGCGTCTGGAGCATGATGGGGCCTTTGGTGGGCAGCGGTTGCTTCTTGTCCCAGTAGTTCTCCATCACCGCGCCGTCCACGACGAGCTTGCCGTTGAGCCAGACCCATGTGGTCGCGCCGACTTGCCGGATGCGGAACGCGTTCCACTCGCCGAACGGCTTGTCCGCCAGCACGAGCGGGTCGCGGCCCGGCGTGCCGGGCGTGTTGTTAAAGAGGCCGCCGGAGCCGAGGTGCGGACGGCGAGTGGGGTTCTTCTCGTTGAACACCTGGTTCTTGTCCCAAATCTGCACCTGCGGGGTGCCGCGCAGGTAGATGCCGCTGTCGGCTTTCGCCACCGTCTTGTATTCGAGCAGGAACTCGATGTCGCCCAGCTCTGCGTCCGTCGTCGCGTAAGGCCCGGTGCCGACGTTGACCAGCTCGCCATTCTCCACGCTCCAGTGCTTCGCGAAGTCCTCGCGCTGCTGCTTGTGGTTGGCGTCCTTCTTCTCGCCTTGCAGCTTGGCGGAACTGTGCGGATTCAAGCCATACCAGCCTGTGAGATCCTTGCCGTTGAAGAGCGCGCGAAAGCCTTTCGGCGGAACCGGCTCGGCGGCGGGCAGGCTGGCGAACAGGAACGTGGTGAGGGCGAAGACGAGCGTGGTTTTCATGCGTGCGGTTTGGACTGCGCGATCGGCAGCTTAATTCTTGGGTTTTCCGGCACGCGGCGGGCCTTTCTTGTCGCCGCCGCGCGGACGCGGGGAATACGTGTCCGTCCGCGACTGCCCGCGACCATCCACAAACTCGAAGCGCACCGAGCCATCTCCATTCAGCGCGTAGTGGATGCGCCGCGTCTCGGTGCCGAGCTGATAAGTGAGCGACCATCTTCCGGCCTGCGGCGACGTGAAGCCGGTGACGCGCGCGCCGCGCAAGGGCGTGCCCGCCTCGCGTAATGGTTCCGCGCGCGGCTGCGGGTCCACCTGTCCATCGCGCACGGTGACTTCACCGCGCAGGCCGCCGTTCACGTATGGATACGTCTTCGTGCCGTGGTAGTGGTAGCCGCCGTTCTTGTCGAAGTGGCCGTTGAACTCGTCGAGCTTCGCGACCGGCGAGCCATCTGGCTCCGTCAGTCCGTAGAGCGGAAAACCGTCGAGCGCGAACGCGATGGGCTGGCCCTTGCCCGCCGTCTCCTGCAAGTGCAGCGGCGCGGCGTGATAGTGGTAATCATCCGCGCGTCCGCAGTGGCCGCCCCACTCGTCCAGCTCGCCGATCTTGAAGGCGTCCTCGCCGCGGTTGTTCAGCGCGTTGAAAATCGGCACGCCATTCACCGCCAGCGCAATCGCGCCGCGAAAGAGATTGTTCCGCGCGGAAATCGGCTGCGCGGCCAGACGTGGCTGGAGCGGGATGCGCCACGCATTGTTGCCCGTGTAAGGCTGCGGCAACGGCACCTGCTGCTGCCACGCGGTGATGCCCACCATCATGTTGTGCGCCGGCAAACCGTCCGACTCGACGTAGAGGAAGCGCTCGTCCCAACGTGTCTTCACCTTCGGCCCGAAGGCTTGGAACGGCGTGGCGATGGCGGGTGCGGACTTCGCTCCAACTGACACAACCGGACGTTGCGCTTGTGCGAACAACACTGTGTCCGCCCGAAGCTGCGAGCCGCGCAGCAGGACGGTGGTCGGCGGTCGCACGGATAAGTCGTAGCCGGCGGGGCAATGTTCGTGCGGCTCGCTGCCGATGCGACGGGCTTGAACGTCCGCCACGAAGAAGGCGGATGCGACAACAAGCGCGAGATGGCAGGGCCAGTTCATTCGAAGTGATGCCTTGCCAGCCAAGCCCAGTCCAGTGCGAGCGGCGGCCCGCTACTTGTTGAACGACTTCGTGAAGTCTTCCGCCGTGGTCTGCACCACTTTCTTCTCGTGGCGGGAGTTGGCGATGAGTTCGTTGAGCTTGTTCTCCCACGCCTTGCTGTCCATCGGCAGCTCCACGCTTTGTCCGATGAGCGAGGAGTAGAGGAGGACGTTCGCCAGCTCCACGGAACCCATGCCTTCCGCGCCGGGCGCGATGAGCGGCGTGCCGTCGAGGATGGCGTCCACGAAGTTCTGGATGAGGATGCCGTGCGGGTTCGTCGCCGTCTCGAAGGGGATTTCGCAGTTCCACGCGTCGGGCTTGGCGAAACCGCTCTTCGAGGTCCGGCTGAACTCGATCATGTCCGACTCGTTGCGGGTGAAGCGCAGCTTGTTGTCCTCGACGACGAGCCTGCCGCGCGTGCCGCAGAGTTCGAGGCGGTTGGTGCCGGGGGCCTCGCCGGTCGAGGAGATGAACACGCCGGTCGCACCGTTGGCCCATTCCATGTAAGTCGTGATGTTGTCCTCGACCTCGATGTTGTGGAAGCGCCCGAGCTGGCAGAAGCCGCGCACACTCTTGGGCATCCCGCACATCCACTGGAGCACGTCGAGCTGGTGGAGGCACTGGTTGAGCAGCACGCCTCCGCCCTCGCCCTTCCACGTCGCGCGCCATCCGCCGCTGGCGTAGTAGGCCTCGGTGCGGAACCAGTCGGTGATGATCCAGTTCACGCGCACGAGCTGGCCGAAGTCCGCGCTGCCGAGGAGCTGCTTGATCTTCTGGTAGCGCGGCTCGACGCGCATCTGAAACATCCCGCCGAAGACCTGTTTGGGCCGCGAGTTCGCCACGGCGATGAGCCGCTCTGCGTCCGCCTTGTGCGCGGAGATGGGCTTCTCGACCATGACGTGCAGGCCGTTCTGGAGCGCGTCGATGCCGATGGTGGTGTGCAGAAAGTGCGGCGTGGCGACGATGAGCGCGTCAATCGCGCCGGAGCGGATCATCTCCTCGCAGCTCGCGAAGGTTTGGAGCCCGGGGCGGTTCTGGTAAGGCGCGAGGCCCGGCGCGAACGCGTCGCTGACCGCCGCCAGTTCGCAGCGGGATATCTTTTTGTCGAGGAGGTAGCCGGCGTGGAACTTGCCGATGTTGCCGAGGCCGACGATGCCGAGACGGACGTGTTTCATGGGGGCGGAGTATCGCTGGCGGGGAAAATGGGGGGCAAGCCCTTTCCGTGATGCGGGAGCGGACACATCCGCACGGACTGATTATCGAGCTGAAGCGGTCGGGGTCTTGCGCTTCAATTGGATCTCATGGTCGGTTCCGTCGGGCAGAATCGGGAATCCCCGGATGGTCTCGTAGCCTCTGGCTTCAAACCAGAAGCAGAGGGTTTCAGGTGGGGCCGACTTCCATTCAAAGCGGCCCTCGGAGTCGGTGTTGGTGAGCCAGCGGTAGCGAATCGGCAGTTGATTCTTGAAGTCGTAATCCGTTCGGACAGCCGCGCCGGACAGCGGCTTCCCTTCCTCATCTATCACGCGGCCCCGAAAGGACACGCCTTGCTGGAGAACGAATTGGAGCTGGTTCGTCGGCTCCGTGAACTGAACAGTCTGTTGCTGGGGAGCCATTCCAATCGCTTCAGCCACGAAGTCCAGCTTCTGTTCCATGGGAACTGAGGAGTCCTTTTCGCCACCAGCGGCGAAGTGACGGATGGTCGGAACCCCTAATCCGCGCAGGACAAAGCGGCCGGCCGCATCGGTGGTGGTGGTGAGCTTCCTGAATCCGTATTCGTGCCGTTCCTTGATGGTGGCCCCCACGACGGGCCGGCCTTCCACATCCACCACCCGCCCCAAAAGCACATGACCGCGTTTGAGAACGAGTGTCGCGTTCGTGGACTCCGGCTGGCCCACGACCACTGAGGTTTGTGAGACCGCGTAGTCGGGGCAGGAGAGGTAAAAGTCCATCGCCTCATAGGACTTGGGGACATAAGGGAAGAACCATCGTCCTTGGGAATCGGTCGTTACTGGGCAGGTCTGGAAGTCCGTGCTTGGTGCGCTCGTTTTGTGAGGGTCGGAAGTGGCACGTCGTCCTACCACCTCGACACCTGCGATCGGATATCCCTGCTCGTCCACCACGATTCCGCCAACGGCCACCGCAGGTTCAAGCTCCATAACGTAGTCCTTGTGCGTATCCTGTCTGCCCAAGCTGCCGATGACCTTGGGCACATAGCCCGCGATGCTGATGAACACATTCATGCCCGGGTCTTTTTCTGGGTGATTTGGCTCGGGAATTGGCCCGTTGCCATCTTGGTCCGTATGCACAGTATGCCCCTCACCCACTCCGCCGACGTAGAAGTAGGCCACCTTGATTTTCGCGCCGGCCAAGCCAAAACCCGTCTCCTTGTCTATCGCGCGGAGGATGAACCGAGGAGCCTGTTGAACCGCAGGAGCGAGTGGTCGCTTGGTGAAATCAGGCTTCGAGAAAAAGTTGGCCCTCCGCGTGTCGAGTGACTTTGGAGATTGGGTGGCTTGCGGAGCGGTGCCGGTGCCGACCTCCTGCATGTCTGGCCGGCGTTGAAGGACCATGAGCAGGCTGAACAAAACAACGAGCGAAGCCGTGCCCAAGAACGCCCTCGACCTGAACATTTGGAGCATCGTATTGGAGCTTTCCGCCATGCCCGCTGCACCCGACTCGGCCAGAAGCATCGTCAGGAGGCCGGCGAGCAGTTGGGCTGGGGCAGCCTCCACCGAGCGGTGTGTCAAAACCGTTGAGAGCACGGCAACGGTGCAGGCAATGCCTCGCTGCCCAAGCTGATCGCGCAGGCGTTCAATCGCCCGCTTCACCCGCATTTTGGCGGCGTCCTCGCTCACGCCGAAGATGTCGCCAATGGCGCGCATCGGCTTTTGCTCAAAGAACCTCAACAGCACGGCTTGGCGGTCATCGTCCGGCAGTTGGTCGAGCGCCTCGTCCAAATGCGGCGTCATTTCCTCCCAAAGCCGTGCGTCATCGTCGGGAGTGGTTTGCATAAGCACAGCCTCGTTTTCGCGCGCTCGGCGGCGGGTTTCGGAGCGCCAGACGTCAATCGCGACGTGGGTGGTTGTCCGATGAAGCCAGGCCACAAGTTCACCCTCGCTCTTGAGGTGCGGTGGGGCTTTGGCGAGGCGCGTGAAGACCGTCTGTGTCACGTCCTCGGCAAGGGACGGATCAGTCACGCGCCGTTTGGCGATGGAGTAAACCAAGCCGCTGAATTGGCGCAGCAAGTCGGTGAACGCCGCCTCAGATCCAGCCAGCCTGTAACGCGTCAACAATTCAAGCCCGGTCATACTTACGACAATAATCGGCACCGAGCGGGAAAGGTAACAGTTAAAGTCATGAGGCCGTGGGTCTTTACCAGGAAGTAACCAATGCCTTGACCAGCTTGCCGCGCTCAGGGAAAACCTCCGGCGAACAAACTCAACCCATTCCTGCCATGCTCAAGAAAATCCTCCTCGGCCTCGCCGGCGTCATCGTCGTGTTTGTCATCGTTGTCGCCACGCGGCCGACGGACTTCCGTGTTGTGCGCTCGGCCACCATTCCCGCCGCGCCGGGCGCGGTGTTCCCCTACGTCAACGACTTGAAGAAATGGCAGGAGTGGTCGCCGTGGGCGAAGCTGGACCCGAATGCGAAGAACACCTTTGAAGGCCCAACGGCGGGCGCGGGCGCGAAGTTCTCGTGGGCAGGTAACAACGACGTCGGCGTGGGCAGCATGACCATCACGGAAAGCAAGTCGCCCGAACTGGTCCGCATCAAGCTCTCGTTCCTCAAGCCGATGGAGGGTGACAGCGACGTGGTGTTCACGCTCAAGCCCGAGGCCGGCGGCACGCTGGTGACTTGGGCGATGGACGGCAAGAACGGCTTCGTGGGCAAGGCCGTCAGCCTCTTCATGGACTGCGAGAAGATGTGCGGCGACCAGTTCGAGCAGGGTTTCAAGAACTTGAAGGCCGTCATCGCCGCGCCCCCCGCACCGGCGAAGGTGACGCAGGCGAAACCTTGAAGACCTTGATGGCAATCGAATGGGGGCAAGCGAATGCCTGCTCACCGATTCGTTTGCCCCCATTCGATTGCCAAAGTCGGTTTAACCCATAAACAAACATGAGCAACATCCGAGTCCTCGTCGGCACGAAGAAGGGCGCGTTCATCCTCACGGCGGATGGCGCGCGCAAAAACTGGGAAGTCAACGGCCCGCTGTTCGGCGGCTGGGAGATTTACCATCTCAAAGGCTCGCCACTGGACCCCGACCGCATCTACGCGTCGCAGACCAGCGGCTGGTTCGGCCAAATTATCCAGCGCTCCGACGACGGCGGGAAGACGTGGAACCCGCCCGGCACGAAGCCGGAGGACTTGATGGGCCCGGACGGGATGCCCAAGGGCAAAAGCAACGAGTTCGCCTACGAGGGCGAGACCGGCACGCACGCGCACTTCGATGGCTCGCAGCAGCCGTGGGCCTTCAAGCGCATCTGGCACATCGAGCCGTCGCACACCGACCCCGACACCGCCTACGCGGGCGCGGAGGATGCGGCGATTTTCAAGACCACCGATGGCGGCAAGACGTGGAAGGAACTCGCCGGTCTGCGCAAAGCGAAGGGCCATCTCTGGCAGCCCGGCGCGGGCGGCATGGGCCTGCACACCATCCTGCTCGACCCGAAGAACCCGGACCGCATCTACATCGCCATCTCGGCGGCGGGCGCGTTCCGCACGGATGACGGCGGCAAGACGTGGAAGCCCATCAATCGTGGCCTCAAGTCGCAATACGAGCTGCCCGACCCGGACGCGGAGGTGGGTCATTGCGTGCATCGCATCGCGCACCATCCGTCGCGGCCCGACGTGCTCTTCATGCAGAAGCACTGGAACATCCTGCGCACCGACAACGCCGGCGACCAGTGGACACAGGTCAGCGGGAATCTGCCGTGCGACTTCGGCTTCCCGATTGATGTCCACGCGCACGAGCCGGAGACGATTTACGTGGTGCCCATCACGAGCGATTCGCTGCACTACCCGCCGGAGGGCAAGCTGCGCGTCTATCGCAGCAAGACCGGCGGCAACGAGTGGGAGCCGCTCACGAAGGGCCTGCCGCAAAAGGACTGCTACGTGAACGTGCTGCGCGACGCGATGGCCACCGACTCGCTCGACCCGTGCGGCGTGTATTTCGGCACAACGGGCGGCCAGGTCTATTGCTCACCCGATGGTGGCGATACGTGGACCAGCATCGCGGACCACCTGCCCGGCGTGTTGTCGGTCGAGGTGCAGACATTGCCATGAAACCGTGCGGACGCGTTGAGCTCGTGACTGTGGAGTCTACATGCCAGTTTAAGCCGGACATGTTGGTCATACTTCCCGACTTTCCCGTGCCGTGGACGAGCGAAGGCACCGGTTGGGCAGATCGCGTTGAGAAGGTCACCGTTGTGCGACCCGACGGCCGCGAGGCGGAGTCAACTGCTGAAATCCGCATGACGCACCTAAACATTCGCGGCCCCAATGTTTCCGCTGAGGACCGCTGGCATGTGAGCATGTGGTTGACGGATTTGCAGAAGCCGGATGTTCCAATCGGTAGCAAAATCTTTGTTTCTCCCGAACTGAGGGACGCGCTTCGCGCAAACAAGGCAACCTAACAATCGTCGAGAGCGTGGCTTTTCCGCACGGAATTGTGACCGACAACGCCAATCTGTTGATGATCCGCGTCGTCCTCCCCTACCACCTCCGCAACCTCGCGCGCGTGGAGAGCGAGGTCCTGCTGGAAGTCCCGCCGCCCGTCACAGTTGCCGCCGTGCTTGATGCACTGGAAGCCCGCTTCCCCGTGCTGCGCGGGACGATTCGCGACCACGGCACGCTCAAGCGCCGCCCGTTCATCCGCTTCTTCGCGTGCAAGGAAGATTTGTCCCTCGACCCGCCGGACACGCTGTTGCCGGATGCGGTGGTCAATGGGATCGAGCCGTTTCTCGTCGTCGGTGCGATGGCGGGCGGGTGAGGAGCGCGTGATGCGTGATGCGTGATGCGTGATGGGAAATACGGCCGAAGGCTCCGGGCGCTTCACCTCACGCATCACGCATTACGCATTACGTGTTACCCTCACCTCCCCGACACCAGCACCATGTTCGCGTATTGGATGGTGTCGCCGGTGCGGATGAGGCCGATGGCTTGCGGCACGCGCTGGCGGAACTGCTCGTGCGGCTCGAAGTCCACGGCACAACCTTGGAGCGCGCGGAGGAAGTCATTCTTCGTCTTGCGCGTGTTCTCCACGACGAACTCCTGCGCCATGAACGCCTGACCGACGACAAAGTTCTGCCGCACAGCAGCGAGCACTTGCAGCACGGTGGGCACGTTGTCCACCAGCGAAATGTCCACCGTCTCGAGGCCCGGCCAGAGCGGGAAGCCGCGGTCCACGATGACGAGCGTGTTCGTGTGCCGCACGCGCGCGAGGAGGGAGTTGAGGGCGGGATTAAGGATGCCGGTGATGAGCATGGCGGGAGGTTAGGACGGCGCGCGTCGCGGACAAGCGGGAAAGGCGCGCGGCGGCTTGCGGCGACGGCAGCAAGATGGTTTCCTTCGTCCGCTCTCACATGAAACCGTCGCGTTCCCTCACCGCCCTGATGCTGGCCGGCGCGCTGCCGCTCACCGGTTGCCAGATGTATCAAGATTACGGCATCACTCACAAGCTGTGGTCGGACCCGAGCCTGAGGGACCACTACGAACCCGCCGGGACGAGGGCTTTGAAATCCTTCCATCGTCCGCCGGCCTCGCGGCTGCTGGTCTCGTATGACGAGCGACGCGAGAAAGACTATTCCGTCCGCCGCCGTGCGTTCTTCATGCCGGACAGTGCCAGGACGCTCTCTGCACAGGGCAAGCCCGGCTTCACCAACCCCGCGCCCGGATCAGGCTGGGTGGAGGTTCCGGTGATCGTCCCCGGCGAGCCTGCGCCTGACGCGCCGCTCTATCTGAAACTCGCTGCCGATCACAAGAGTTTCACCGTCATCCGCGAGGGAGTGGTGGACGGCCCGCACCGACTGCCGACCTACGTGGACCAGAGCAGCACGGCCTTCCGCGTGGCGATGACGCCGGTGGCGGTGGTGGTGGATGTCACGGTGGTCGCCGTCTGGTGCGGCATCGTCTCCCTCTATATATATGCGGGCGGGCCATTCCATGTGCATTGATGAGCGCCCTGCTTCGCGCCCTCGCCCGCGTGTTCATGCGCGTCTGCTTCCCGCAAGTAAGGCAGCTCCCGGCCACACAACTTGCCACTTGGCTCGCTGACAGCACCCGCCCGAAGCCGCTCCTCCTCGATGTGCGCCAGCCGGAGGAATTCGCAGTGAGCCATCTCGCCGGAGCGTGTCGCGTGGAGTCCGGCGGCGATGAGGGCGCTGTGCTTGCCGACGTGCCAGCGACGCAGCCCATCGTCTGCTACTGCGCGGCGGGGTTCCGCTCTTCCATCATGGCGAAGCGACTCGCCCGCGCCGGCCACACAGAAGTCTTCAACCTCGAAGGTGCGATCTTCGACTGGGCGAGTGAGGGTCGTCCGTTGGTCTGCGGCGACCAACCGACACGCGAAGTCCATCCCTTCAACTGGCTCGGCCGCCTCCTCCTGCCGCGTGATGTCCGAGCCTCCACACCTTCACTGCGCCACTGACTCGACCCGAAACTCCAAACCCCAAACTCATCTCACCTCCACCAGTGCGTCAGCAGCGGCGCGACAACGAGGCTGGGCAGGTAGTTCGCCAGCGGGACTTGCCGCAGGCCGAGGATCACGACCGCGATGCACATCACGACAAGGCCGCCCGCGACGCGGATGGAGTTGAGCAGCAGCGGGTCGTTAAGCTGGTTCGCCAGCGCGTTGGCCAGCAGCGTGAGCGTGCCTTGATACGCGAACACCGGCAGCGCGGCCAGCAGCACGCCGGGGCCGAACGTCGCCGCGAAGCCCATCGCCGCCAGGCCATCCATCGCGGACTTGATGGCGAGGATGCGGAATTTCCCGGTCGTGCCGTCCTCCAGCGCGCCGAGGATCGCCATCGGACCGACGCAGAAGAGCAGCGTGCAGGTGATGAAGCCTTCGCTGAAGCGGTTGCCGTCCGCCGGGCTGGCGCTGGCGATGCGCGCCTTGGCGTATTGGCCGAGCTTGTTCAAGCCGTCCTGCAAGTGCAGCGCCATGCCCAACGCGTTGCCCAGCACCAGCGCCAGCATCGCGATGCCAAGCTGCTTCACCACGCCGCCGAACGAGCCGCCGATCCCTTGCCAGACCATGCTCAACCCGACCCAGATCGTGAACGCGGCGAGCACCAGCTTAATGTTCGTCTGCGTCCGCGCGGAGAACTGCTGCGACGCCCGCAGC
>JBEBFV010000094.1:0-15791 GCA_040081795.1 Limisphaerales bacterium
CGCTCTTCCCCCTCACCCCGGCCCTCTCCCCCGGTGGGGGAGAGGGAGAAGACGTGCGCGCTGCTCGTTTTTCTCCTGCTCTCGCTCACACTTCTCTCCGCCTGCCAGAAGAAACCCGCTCCCGCTGATGCCGACCTCTCCATTTACTTCACCTGCGACACGCGCGGGCGGCTTGTGCCGTGCGGTTGCTTCACCGGCCAGTATGGCGGCCTGACACGCCTCAAGACCGTGCTCGACGCGGACACTTCGACCAACAGCCTGCGCGTGGACGTGGGCGACGTGATTGCGGGGCGAGAGGATTTCGAGTTCATCCAATACAAGTATCTCCTCCGCGCCTACGGACTCATGGGCTTCGACGCACTGAACATCGGTCATCGCGAGGCGCAGCTCTCGGCGGCGCAACTCCGGCAGGCGCGCAAGGATTCGCCCGTCCCGCTCCTGAGCGCGAACCTTCTCGACAAGCAGACGAGCAAGCCGCTCTTCGACGCCTACCGCCTCGTGAAGCGCAACGGGCGGACCATCGCGCTCGTCGGCGTGCTCGACCCGCGCGGGCTTGGCGAAAACCTCGGCGAGGGGTTGGGTGTAGAGAAAATGGAGGTCGCGCTTGCTCGCCTGCTGCCGGAACTCCGGGCGAAGGCCGACCTCGTCGTGTTGCTGGCCTTCACCGATGAGACCACGCTCGCCGCGCTAGCCCGTGAGTTTTACGAGCTGGACGTGGTGCTGGGCGGCAAGGTCAGCCAGCCATCGCAGCAACTCGGCCGTGAGAACCGCGCCGTGATTCTGCATGTCACCAACGAGTCGCGCGCGCTGGGAATCCTCAAGGCCAAATTCGCGGGCAAGGCGAAGCTCACCGACGTGACGCACGAAATCATGCTCATGCGCGAGGACATCCCGCAGCACGACGCGATCGCCGCGCTGGCGAAGGAGTATCGCGACGAGGTCCGCACCGCGCGGCTGGCTGTGGACGACCCGAAGCATCTCGAAGCTAATAGCATCCCCGGCGTGCGCGCCGCGGCGACGTTCGCTGGCACCGAGACGTGCATCGTCTGCCACAAGACAGCCACCGACATCTGGAAGAAGACCGGCCACGCGGATGCCTTCGCCACGCTCTCGCAGCGCAAGGCCGACGCGGACCCCAACTGCATCGGCTGCCACACCGTTGGCTTCGGCAGCGCGTCGGGCTACCGGCGCGAGTTCGCAGGCAAGAAGCTGGCCGACGTGGGCTGCGAGAGCTGCCACGGCCCCGGCAGCCTGCACGTCGAGCAGCACCGCGCGAAGCTGCCCATCACGTTCAAGTTCCGTCCGCTCGGTGCTGGCGACTGCCGCAAGTGTCATCACGGCGAGTTCAGCCGACCCTTCGACTGGGAAGTCTTCTGGCCGCACATCAAGCATGGGAAGGAGCCGGGGGGAAAGTAGAGGGGAGCTGATTCGTGATGCGTGATGCGTGAGGGGGCACGGAAATCTGCACGCAACACGAACACTGAACACCTTTTCTCACGCATCACGCATCACGCATCACGCCCCCATGCTCCTCGCCTTCCACAAACCCTACGGCGTCCTTTCGCAGTTCACGCCCGAGCCTGGCTCGAAGTTCCGCACGCTCGCGGACTTCGGCTTTCCGAAAGCGGTCTATCCGATTGGGCGACTCGACGCGGACAGCGAGGGCTTGCTGCTGCTCAGTGACGAGGCGGAGTTGAACCAACGGTTGCTGCATCCACGCAACACGCACGAGCGCGAGTATTGGGTGCAGGTGGAGCGCATCCCTTCGGCCGAGGCGCTTGCCAACTTGGCGCAAGGCATGGTCATCCAAGGCCATCGCACCCTGCCCTGTCGCGCCCGGTTGCTTGACCCGCAGCCGCAGATGTCGCCGCGCGACCCTCCCATCCGCGTGCGCAAGAACGTGCCGGATTGCTGGCTCTCTCTGGAACTGGTCGAAGGGAAGAACCGCCAGGTGCGGCGCATGACGGCAGCCATCGGACACCCGACGCTGCGGCTGGTGCGGGTGAGGATTGGGGCGTTGCGGCTGGGAGAATTGGCGGCGGGCGCGTGGAAGGAACTCTCCGCAGCGGAGCGGGCGCTCGTGATGGGCGGAGGCGACAGAACCTGAGTTCCGTCCGCCTCGCGAGGGCAAAAAGTGTTGCCAATCCCGGCGCGGTTCTGCGATGACAACTGGCACCAAACCAATCGCGATGAGCACCAATTCGCCGAAACACGCGCTCTGCATCCTGCACCTGGAGGACAGCCCGACTGACCGCGAACTGGTGCAGGAGTTGTTCCGCGCGGACGGGCTGGCGTGCCAGTTCCTGACTGTCGAGACACGGGCGGCGTTCGAGGCCGCGCTGTTGAAGGGCGAGTTCGATGTGATCCTGTCGGACTACTCATTGCCGGGCTTCGACGGCATGACGGCGCTCGCGCTCGCACAGCAGCGCCGGGCGCAAGTCCCCTTCATCTTCATCTCCGGCGTGATGGGCGAGGAGCGCGCCATCGAGAGCCTCAAGAACGGCGCGACGGACTACGTGCTCAAGCAGCGCATCGAGCGGCTCATCCCGTCGGTGCGGCGGGCGCTGCGCGAGGTCGTCGAGCGCGAGCAGCTCCGCGAGACGGAGACGCGTCTGCGGCAGAGCGAGGAGCAGTTGCGCCAGATCACGGAGAATGTCAGTGACTGGATTCTGGTCTTCGATGCCGAGGGCCGTTGCACCTACGCGAACCCGGCGTGTCTCACCGCCTGCGACGCGCCGCCGAGCGGTCCTTGTCCGGATTTTTGGAGCCACCTGGACGGCGACGAGGCGGCGCGGGTGCGGGAGGAGTTCACGCAGGCTGTCCGCACGGGCAGCGTGCGCCGTGTGGAATTTCGCCTGCGCACGGGCGCGACGCACCGGAGCATCGAGTCGCAGATCAACCTCGCATGCGACGACAAGGGCGCGCGCACGGGCGTCATCCTCGTCTGCCGTGACATCACCGAGCGCCGTATTGCTGAGGAACAGTTGCGCGCGCAGGCGGCGGTGCTGGACAAGGCGACGGATGCGATCATCGTCTGCGGCCCGGAGGAGGAGATCATCTATTGGAACAAGAGCGCCGAGCGGCTTTACGGCTGGAGCGCGGCCGAGGCACGCGGGCGCAGCCTGCACACGCTCCTGCATCCGGCTCCGCCGCCGCAGCTCGGAGAGGCGCGTCACGCGGTGCAGCAACGCGGCGAGTGGCAGGGCGAGCTGCGGCAGTCGGCTAAGAATGGCAGCGCGGTCGTGGTGCAAAGCCGCTGGACGCTGTTCCGCGATGACGCTGGCCGCCCGCAGTCCCTGCTCGTCGCCAACACGGACGCCCAAAACCTCCAGGTCAACGAGGCGCAGTTCCTCCGCACGCAACAGGCTGCAAGCCTTGCCACGCTGGCGGACGCGATGGCGCGCGAGCTGCACGCGGCAGTCGAGCCGATGCTGCTTGCGTCGCAGTTGCTCCGCGTCCGCACCCGCGCGGACGCCCCACACTGGCCGGAATCGCCGGACGCCCGGCCGCGTCGCGTGGCCGACTTGATGCAGCAGGTCGAGGTGCTCGCCCGCCCCCTCCGCTCGGAGCGGATGGAGATCGCCGTGGGTTCGATCATCGAGGAAGTCGGGCGGCATATGCGCCAGTCCGTGGCGCCCGGCGTCGCAATCAGCACGTCGGCGCAGGAGGACTTGTGGGCCGTGGCGGGGGACCCCGAGTCGCTGCGGCAGGCCGTGATGAACTTGTGCGTCAACGCGCGCGAGGCGATGTCCAACGGCGGCAAGCTCGAGATCGTCGCGGAGAACCTCCCGCTCAAGGACACCGACCCGCGCCTGCGCAGCGGCGGCAGGCCGGGCTTGCACGTGGTCATCACGGTGGCCGACACGGGCTGCGGAATCCCGCCGCAGGACTTGGAACGCATCTTCACACCGTTCTTCACAACGAAGGATCACGGGCAGTCCGTGGGCGTGGGCCTGACTGCGGTGCAGGCCATCGCGCGGGCGCACGGCGGGTTTGTGACGGTGGACAGCGAAGTGGGCCGCGGCAGCCGGTTCCGCATCTACCTGCCGGCGACCAGCGGCTCCCCGGTATCAGACAAGCCCCAGCCGCGCCGCTCGTTTCCGCGCGGCAACGGCGAGTGCATCCTGCTCGTGGACGACGAGGCGGGGTTCCGCGAGATCACGCAGGTCACACTGGAGAAATACGGCTACCGGGTCATCACCGCCTGCGATGGCTCGGAGGGCATGACGCTCTATATGCGTCACCGGCAGGAGATTCAGCTCGTGCTCACTGACATCGTCATGCCCGTGATGGACGGCGCGGCGCTCATCAGGTCGCTGCACAAGATGGGCGCGCAGGTCCGCTTCCTCGCGGTCAGTGGACTGGTGGAGCGGGAGAAGGTGATGGTCGCCACTGCGGCCCCCGGCGTGCATGTGGAGTTCCTCGCCAAGCCCTTCGGCTCCGAAAAGCTGCTCACGCTCGTGCGCGAGGTGTTGCAAAAGCCGCTGCTGCCCAGCCCGTAGTCGCACAGCATTCAGCCTGCGCTTTGTAGCGGTGGTCTGTGACCGCCGATTGCCTAGGATTTGCGGCGAATTCGGCGGTCGCAGACCGCCGCTACAGGAGGCACTGATTCGCAACCAGAAGATTGCGACTACATCATCTTCAACAGCGTGTCCGCCATGTCGCTCGGAGTGGCGGCGATACCGATGCCCGCGGCCTTGAACGCGGCGATCTTCGCCTCCGCCGTCCCTTTGCCACCGCTGACAATCGCGCCCGCGTGACCCATGCGGCGTCCGGGAGGCGCGGTCGCACCGGCGATGAAGCCGGCGACGGGCTTGGTGCCGTGCTTCGCAATCCACTCGGCGGCTTCCTCCTCCGCGCTGCCGCCAATCTCACCGATCATGATGATGCCAGTCGTCTCCGGGTCGGCCATGAAGAGCTGGATGACATCGAGGTGCGAAGTGCCGTTGACCGGGTCGCCGCCGATGCCGACGCAGGTGCTCTGGCCGACGCCGCGTGAGGTGAGCTGCCAGACCGCTTCATAGGTCAACGTGCCGGAGCGCGAGACGACGCCGATGCTTCCCTGCTTGTGGATGTAGCCGGGCGCGATGCCGATGCGGCAGCCGCCGTGAGAATCCTTGCCCGTGCCGGGCGTGACGATGCCGGGGCAGTTCGGGCCGATGAGGCGCGTTTTGCTGCCGGCCATGGCCTGCTTCGCGCGCACCATGTCCCGCACGGGGATGCCCTCGGTGATCGCGACAAGGAGTTCGAGGCCGGCGTCCACGCCTTCGAGAATTGCGTCGGCGGCGAAGGGCGGCGGGACGAACACGGCGCTGGCGGTCGCGCCGGTTTGCTTCACGGCGTCAGCGACGGTGTCGAAGATGGGCACCTTGTGGCCGCCGTGCTCGAAGAACTGGCCACCCTTGCCGGGCGTGACGCCGGCGACGAGCTGCGTGCCGTAGTCGAGGGAGAGCTTGGCGTGGCGCGCACCGAATTCACCGGTGATGCCTTGGACGAGGAGTTTGGTTTGCGGAGTGACGAGAATGGCCATGGGAAAGTGATTCGTAGTTAGTGATTAGTGTGTGCACCGTGGCGCTTGTGAATGCACAGGGTGTTGCCATCGGGGTCGACAATCATCGCCATGTGGCAGATGGGTGTGGGGAATGGCTCCATGCGGAACGCCACACCAGCCGCTTTCAAATCCGCGATGGCGCTGTCAAAATCCTCCACTTCCAGCGCCACCATGCAGCCGTCGGGACTGGGCTTGAACATCCCCGGCGCGCTACCGATGGAGAGCGTCCCGGCCCCGATGTCGTATTCGGCCCACTGCATCCCGCCGGGCTCGCCGACCAGCATGGTGGACTTGAGGCCCAGCACGCCTTCGTAGAACGCGCGCGCGCGCGCGAAGTCCGTGACGGCGTAGCAGGCGAAGGCGATTTCAGTGACTTTGAGCATGGCTGCGAATCAGTTGACCGTCGCGACGACCTTCTGCGCGGCATCCGCCATCGAGTCGCCGGTGATGAGCGTCAGGCCACTCTCGGCGAGGGTTTTCTTCCCGGCGGCGACGTTGTTGCCTTCGAGGCGAACGACTAGTGGGAGCGTGAGGCCGGTTTCCTTCACCGCCGCGACGATGCCGGTGGCGATGACGTTGCAGTCCATGATGCCGCCGAAGATGTTCACGAAGATGGCCTTCACTGCCGGGTCGCTGAGGATGATTTTGAAGGCCGCTGTGACCTGGTCCTTGCTAGCCCCGCCGCCCACATCGAGGAAGTTAGCGGGGCTGGCACCGTAGTGCTGGATGATGTCCATCGTGGCCATCGCGAGGCCCGCGCCGTTGACGAGGCAGGCGATGGAGCCATCAAGCTTGATGTAGTTCAGGTTGAACTTGCTCGCCTCGATTTCGAGCGGCGATTCCTCGGCGAGGTCGCGCATGGCCTGGATGTCCTTGTGGCGGTAGAGCGCGTTGTCATCGAGGCCGATCTTGGCGTCCACGGCCACGAGCTGGTCCTTGCCGTCGGTGCCTTCGATGATGCAGAGCGGGTTGATCTCGACCATCGAGGCATCGGCTTCCCACCAGGTTTTGTAAACGCCGGCGAGGAGTTTCGCGCATTGGGTGGCGAGGTCACCCTTGAGGCCGAGCGCAGCGGCGATCTTGCGGCCCTGCCAGGGTTGGAAACCCATCGCCGGGTCAATCTGCTCCTTCACGATCTTCTCCGGCGTCTTCTCGGCGACTTCCTCGATGTCCACGCCGCCCTCGGTGCTGGCCATGACGAGCGGGCGGCTCGTGGCGCGGTCGAGAAGCACGGCGAGGTAAAGTTCCTTCTTGATGTTCGGCGCTCCCGCGACGAGCAGCGTGCTGACGAGGCGGCCCTCGGGGCCGGTCTGCTTGGTGACGAGCACGTTGCCGAGCATGGCCTTGGCCAGGTCATGGGCCTCGGCGGCGGTCTTGCAGAGTTTCACGCCGCCCTTGAAGCCGCTCTTGAACGTGCCTTTGCCGCGGCCTCCCGCGTGGATTTGGGATTTCACCACGAGCATCTTGTGCCCAGCGGCGACGAGTTTCTCGGCGGCGGCGAGCGCTTCGTCCGGCGTCTTGCAGACTTCGCCATCGGGGACAGCGACGCCGTATTGCTTGAGGAGTTGTTTGCCTTGGTATTCGTGGATGTTCATTTCGGAAAGGGGAGTTTGGTCTTCAGCAAACAGGGCGGACTCGTCGCCCGCCCTGTCGGAGCTAATCGTGAAATATTAACGTTGTTCGACCGGGACTACCTTCAGCCCGACCGGCCCGGTATACTGCGACTGCGGGCGGATGAGGCGGTTGTCGGCGAGCTGCTCGAGCACGTGCGCCGTCCAGCCGCTGGTTCGCGAGATGGCGAAGATGGGCGTAAAGAGGTCGGTCGGGATGCCGAGCGAGTAGTAAACGGTGGCGCTGTAGAAATCCACGTTCGCGTGGAGGTTCTTCTTTGCGAGCATCAGCTCGGCGATTCGCTCGGACATCTGAATCCACTTGGGCTCGCCGAGCTGGCTGCTGAGAATCTGCGCCATGCGCTTGAGATGCGGCGCGCGCGGATCGAGCACTTTGTAAACCCGGTGGCCGATGCCCATGATCTTCTTCTTCTGCGCCAGCGCATCGGCAACCCAGCCGTCCACGGCTTCGAGCGAGCCGATCTCATGGAGCATCTTGATGACCCCCTCGTTCGCGCCGCCGTGCAGCGGGCCCTTGAGCGTGCCTATGGCCGTGGTCACGGCGGAATACATGTCCGAGAGCGTGGCGATGGTGACCCGAGCGCTGAAGGTCGAGGCGTTCATCCCGTGGTCGGCGTGGAGCACGTAGCACACGTCCATCGTGGCTTCCATGTCCTTGGTCGGCACCGTGCCGTTGACCATCCAGAGGAAGTTTGCGGCCTCGCCGAGCGTGGCATCCGGCGGGACGAGCGGCAGGCCTTGGCGATTCCGATGGAAGTAGGCCGTCACCACCGGCACCTGGGCGACCAGGCGGAGTGCCTTGCGCCGCTGGGAATGCTGCGAGTCGTCCTCGCTGGTCGTGTCGAAGCAGCCCAGCGCGGACACCGCCGTGCGCAGCGCATTCATGGGCGGCGTCTCCTTCGGCAGCGTGCAGATGATGTCAATCACGCCCTGCGGGATGTCGCGGAACTGCGCGAGCGTCGCCTTCAGCTCGGCGAGTTCAGTCTTGTTCGGCAGATGGTTGTGGTGAAGCAGGTGGACGACCTCCTCGTAAGTGACCTTGCCGGCCAGTTCGTTGATGTCGTAGCCGCAGTAAATCAACTGGCCGATGTCGCCTTTGACATCGCTCAGGCGCGTCTGGGCTGCGACGACGCCTTCGAGTCCTTTGCTCGCCGCTGCGGTGGGGGTGCTCATGCTTCGGGGTTTCGGGTGGGTCGTTGTAAAATCGTCCGGTGAATCTAAGTAGCGGTCAAAGACGGGTCAACGGATTTCAAGGCCGGGCAGCGATGAAAGCCGTGAATCCACGGCAAACGCCGAGTTCATGGCACCAGGACGCGGCTGTTTCCCCGCTCGCCTTGAACACCCGCGCGTGATAACCAGTCTCGACTGCTGAACGCTATGCGCCCTGCCCTGCTCGCCGCCCTCTTGCTCGCCGCGTTCCTCGTCCCCGCTGCGCGCGCCGCCGATGCACCCAAGCGCACGCCCGTCCCGGTGCCGCTCGGCCATGACGAATCCCTCCGCCACGAAGTCCAGCGCGCCATTGACCGTGGCACCGCCTGGCTGCTCGCCAACCAGAACTCCAACGGCTGGTGGACCACGCCCGACCATCCCGCCGTCACCGCGCTGCCGCTCATCGCTCTCAACGGCGAACACTCCGGCAAGCATCTCAAGCAGCCCACGCCCGCCATGCTGCGCGGCTACGCTTTCCTCCTGGCCAGCGCCAAGCCCGACGGCGGCATCTACGCCACCAACATGGCGAACTACAACACTTCGATTTCCCTCCTCGCCCTCATGTCCGCCAACCGCCCCGATTACGACGCCGTCGCGCGCCGCGCCCGCGCATTCATCGTCGGCACGCAGGTGGACTTCGGCGAGAAGGGCCGGCTCGACACGCCCTTCGACGGCGGAGTCGGCTACGGCAACAAGTATTCCCACTCCGACCTCAACAACACGCTCGTCGCCCTCGAAGCCCTCCATCACAGCAAGCGCCTCATTGCCGACACGCAACTCGCCGGCACGAAGGAGCTCGACTGGCAGGCCGCGATCAGCTTCCTCCAGAACTGCCAGAACTTGCCCGCGTTCAACAAGGAGCCTTGGGTCTCGGGCGACGCCGCGAACAAGGGCGGCTTCATCTACTACCCCGGCAACAGCATGGCCGGCAGCGTGACGAACTCCGCGACAGGCCGCGTCGCGCTGCGCTCCTACGGCAGCGCGAGCTACGCCGGCCTCCTCAGCTACATCTACGCCGACCTCAAGCGCGACGACGCTCGCGTCATCGCCGTCCTCGACTGGCTGCGCACGAACTTCACCCTCACGGAAAACCCCGGCATGGGGCCGCAGGGCTACTACTACTACGTCCACCTGATGACCAAGGCCCTGACCGCCGCCGGCGTCAACGAACTGGAGACCAAGGACGGCACGAAGATCAACTGGCGTCGCGAAGTCGCCCTCCGCCTGATGAACCTGCAAAAGCCCGACGGCTCGTGGCTGAACGACAACGCCCGGTGGTGGGAGAAGGAAACCCCGCTCACCACCAGCTACTCCCTCATCGCCCTCGAACTCGTCTGGCGCGGCCTCTAAGCGCGCGGGCGTGCTGCGGCGCATCTCACATTCTGGCAGGGAAAGCCGGCTTTGACGCAGAGGCGCAGAGGGCGCGGAGAAACGCAGAGAAGGAGCGGCCACTGGCGTTGACTGTCGGGAGCCCTCGCCCGTCCTCTCTGCGGAACTCTGCGTCCTCTGCGTCCTCTGCGTTTGAGCAGCACTGCTCCTTTCCCTGCACCGCTCCTTTGGGATCACCTTCGTCCGGGTCGGGCTTGGATTCCTCCGCGCCTCCGCGCAGTCTCGCGCCACGCACCCATGAAAAACATCCTCCGCCTACCGCTCGCCTGTGTTCTCCTCGCCCTCGGCATCTGCACGCTCTCCGCCCAGCAGGCGAAGACCGCCTCCGACAAGCCCGCCGACGAAGGCCCCAAGTATCCGCGCGTCAACCTCGCCCCGTGGTATGAGGTGGACCCCACCTGGCCCAAGCGCCCCGCCGGCGTCCACTTCGGCCATGTGCCCGGCATCGCCGTGGACAAGGCGGACAACGTCTGGATCTTCACGCGCACCAACAACCCCGTGCAGGTTTACACCGCCGATGGCAAGTTCATCCGCGCGTGGGGCGATGGCGTCATCAGCAACGCGCACCATCTCAAGATAGACGCCGGCGGAAACATCTGGCTCTCCGACGTCGGCATCCACGTCGTGCGCAAGTTCACCGCCGAGGGCAAACTCCTTCAGACCATCGGCGTGCCCGGCGAGAAGGGCGAGGACACCAAGCGCCTCAACATGCCCACCGACATGGCCATCGCCCCCAACGGCGACATCTTCATCTCCGACGGCTACGGCAACAACCGCATCGTCCACTTCGACAAGACCGGCAAGTTCATCCGCTCGTGGGGAACCCTTGGCACCGGCCCGCAACACTTCTCCATCCCGCACGCCATCGCCCTCGACTCCAAGGGCCGACTCTACGTCGCCGACCGCAACAACGTCCGCGTGCAAGTCTTCAACTCCACCGGCAAGCTCCTCGACTCATGGGCCAACGTCGTTGTCCCTTGGGGCTTCTGGGTCACGGCCAAGGACGAGATCTGGGTCTGCGGTGCGTCACCGATGCAGTGGCGCGTGGACGCGAAATACCCCACCGCCCCGTTGAGTTGCCCGCCCAAGGACCAGCTCTTCATGAAGTTCGACCCCAGCGGCAAAGTCACGCAGCTCTGGACCATCCCCAAGGGCGAGGACGACAAGGAACAGCCCGGTGACCTCAACTGGCTCCACTGCCTCGCCCTCGACTCGAAAGGGAACATCTACGCCGGCGACATCATGGGCAAACGCGCGCAGAAGTTCGTGCGGAAGAACTGACCGCGTCCCTAGTCGCAGGCTTTGGGCGCGCGCACTCCCTCGTATTCGACAGGCTGTTGGTATGAGCTGGCCCGCTACCTGGCCCCGGAGATGCCATCACCCCTGAGTTCCATGCCACAGAAAACAGCGGGGAGGAGCACTGACCTCCATTGAAACGCTCGGCAGCGAATTGACTACAGCTCCGACTCGTCCTCGGCCTTCAGGGTGGTGATCTGCGAGGCGCCTTCAAGGGCGGTGATTTCGCTGATCATCTCGTCTGCCCGGGCGGGGTCGCGGAGCATGAGACGGAAGGAGAAGTCCGCGCCCTCGTAGCCTTGATGCGAGCGTTGGCTGGCGAGGTGGACGCGACGGGCGTGACGCTCCAGCAGGTTGCTGAGTTCCATCAACTCACCGGGCGAGCGCGCCCAGTGGAGGTTCAGAATGAGATCGTAGCGGTGGCGTGCGCCGAAGTTCGTGAACCAGAGGTAGATCATCAGCACGAAAACGATGCCCGCGCCGACGACGGTGGTGGAAAACTTCTGCGTGCCGCAGCCCATGCCGATGAAGATGGATGTGAGGACGAACGTGGTGTCCAGCGTGTCGCGAAGGATGTTGCGGAAGCGCACGATGGCGAAGACGGCCATCATGCCGAACGCGGTGACGATGTTGTTCGACAGCACGGTCATCACCAGCGAGACGATGACGGGGGTGACGACGAGGGCGTTGACGAACGAGCGCGAGTAGCTCAGGCCCGCGTGCGTGAGCATGTAGGTCCAGGCAAGCGTCTGGCCCAGCAGGAAGGACAGCAGCAGGCCGAGGACGACGGCGGGGATGTTGGGCGGCGCCAGCGAGGTGTCGCCTTGGAAAAAGATCCACTCGTTCATGTGATGTATTCTTGGTTAGGAACTGGGAGGAGAATTAAGTCTGGGATTCAGATTGCGAGGAAAAACTGGGTTCAGAACAGAGTCTTGGTCGCACGCACTTCCTCGATGAAGACGTGCGAGTCGTCGAACTCCTCGAGCGGTTTCTTCACGCGCATGTGCTGCAGGGCGTTGTGCCAGCCGAAATACTTTTCTCCCTTGAGCGCGATGCCGTCGGCGTATTTCGCAGCCGTGGTGGTTGTGAGGCCGAAGACGCGTGTGCACTCGCGCAGGAAGTCCGGGAAGCGGCCAGTGAACTTGAACTCAAGCACGACATCCTTGCCGAAGACGCACGTGGGGTTCACGTGGTCGGTCTCCAGCCGGGCGGTCGGCTCGGCGGAGATGAGGACGTTGCGGTCGAAGGTGACGCGGAGCGAGTTGTCATGCCTGCTGACCCAGGCCTCGCGGAGGTAGTGGATGTGGGCCTTGGGGACGGCCTTGTATTCCTTGAGATACTGGCTGAAGCGCTGGAGGGCGACGAGCTCCTTGGGGTTGCCCTGCTTGACGAGGTGCTCGGGCTGGGGCAGGTGGCCGGCGAGGACGTAGTCCACCGACTTGCGCCGCACGCCGCCGCGCTGCTTGAGAATGGCGTTGTTCATCCGGCGCTTGATCTCGAAGAAGACCGGCGACTCCGGCTCGTTGTCGTAGAAGCGGAGGCGGAGCTTGAAGCGGTTCTTGTTCCCGTTGATCGTGTGCCAGTAGATCGTGAGCGCCTCGGAGTCGAGGTAGAGGCTGTGGATGGGGTAGGAGTTGTGCGGCTTCCCGACGCCGTAGTCGTCCAGCACCGTGTAGGAGCTGATGAACCGCGCGACCGCCAAGGCGGTGTCCTCTGGGATGATGTATTTCAACTCCCAGCGCTGTAGCTGCATTTCCCGGCTCATGATGTCACTGTCAAAGTCCCGTGAACGTCCTGTGGAACGGCGCGGTTCTTACCGGCAAAGGGCGGCCGGGTAAAGGCTTTCCGCGCTGCGGGCCGCGCTTCGATGCCGCACTTCGATGTTTCCATTGCACTGCGAGTCGGAGACACTGCCTGTGATCCGGCAACCATCACCACTCATCGTGAACGCGCACTCTTCCCGCCTCGGAACCGCAACACTTGCGCTCTGCCTCGTCTTCTTCGCTCGCGTCGGCAGTTCGGCCGTTGCCAGTGGCGACTTCGACCAGCGCCTCAAGTCCTTTGCCATTGAGAAGGAGACGCAGGCACGCACCCTCGCGGCCGAGCACAAGGTGGAGGTCGCACCCGAGGTTTGGACTTTTTTCAAGACAGCGAAGTCCGGTGATTGGAAGAGCGTCACCAATCAATTCCGCGCGCTGATGAAGCGGGCGGCACAGTATGACGGGTCGAAGGCCGATCCAAGCGTGACTTCGCCGGTTTGGTCAACCGTGCTCGAAGTGGACTTGGGCGCGGAACAACTCCTCGAATTTGGCCCAAGACTGACCTCCCTCTTGGTCAACGATCTGACCGGTGGAATAACTAACGGTGCCATTTACTTCGGGGGAACAGATCCCGGGCGCGGATTGCCGACCGTCGCCAGCGCCTCGCACCTTCGTGGGGATCCCTTCTTCACGCTTACGCAGAACGCCTTGGCCGACGCCAACTATCTCAAATACGTCCAGAGCACCTACGGCAAACTGCTCAAAATGCTGTCTGAAGAGAACTCTGCCGCCGCATTTACAGCATACGTAGAGGACACGCGGAAGCGGTTAGACCACGACACGCAGTTCCCAAACGACCCCAAGCAAATCAAGCCGGGTGAGGATGTGCGTTACGACCCGCAGAGCGGGCGGATCATGGTTTCTGGTCAGGTTGCAGTGATGACGATCAATGGCCTCCTGGCCAAGATGATCTTTGAGCGGAATCCCTCTCGCGAATTCTACGTTGAGGAAAGCTTCCCACTCGACTGGATGTATCCGCATCTCACTCCGCACGGAGCCATCCTCAAGTTGAATCGCGAGCCTGTCGCGCGCCTCTCAGTCGAGACGATTGCTGCGGACCACGCCTATTGGTCGGAGCGCGTGAAGAGTTTCCTCGGGGCAGATTTTGCGCCTCCGAACACCGTCAAGGACGTGTGCGAGTTCGTCGAGCGTGTGCATGTCCGGCGCGATCTGGCTGGCTTCAAGGGCGATCTGCAATTCCTGCGAAACCCAGCAGCCCAAGCCGCCTACTCCAAGCTCCGCAGTGCCGCTGCGGGAGTTTATTTCTGGCGCATAAACGAATCCGGTCGGAACGGCGATATGCCAGACCAGAAGCGGATGCTAGCCGAGTCTGACCGAGGCTTCCTCCAAGCATTCGCGCTGTGTCCGACCAGCCCCGAAGCCGTGTTCCGCTACACGAACCTGCTCATTTCGCTTCAGCGGATTGACGCTGCCATGCTCATCGCCGAGACCGCCGAAAAGTTGGACACAGGCAACAAGACTTTCCAAGCGCTGAAGAAACAGTTGGAACAACTGAAGGCCCGCTCGCCGTCGAAGAAGTGACGAGCTGCAGTTCTCGGACGCCCCATCTGCCGAAGCTCCAATTCGCGTGACTTCCCGGTGCGCTGCCGCTAACACCGCGCGCCGTGCTTGGTGCCGCCCTCGCCACAATCCTGTTCGCCTTCTCCGCCGTCTCGGGCGCGCGGGTGGCGAAGCTCATGGGCGGGACGGAGGCGAACTTCTGGCGGCTCTGCTTGGCGACGCTGTTCCTGGCCGCGATGGCGCACGCGTTTGGCGCGGGGTTGGCGGGCAACGGGTTTTACATCTTCATCCTGAGCGGATGCATCGGCTTCGGTCTGGGGGATGTCTCGCTGTTTCAAGCCTACCCGCGGCTTGGCTCGCGGCTGACGATTCTCATCGTGCATTGCCTCGCCGCGCCGTTCGCAGGGCTGGTGGAATGGCTGTGGCTCGGCACGACGTTGTCGGTGGCGCAGGTGATGTGCGGTGCCGTGATCCTCAGCGGCGTGGCGGTGGCACTCGCGCCGACGCATGAGACACACGAGGAACGCAGGCAGTTTGGCATTGGCATTTTCTTCGCGGTGCTGGGCGCGATCGGGCAGGGCGGGGGCGTGGTCCTGAGTCGCAAGGCGTATGAGCTTTGCCGTCTCGCGGAGCAGCCGATGGACGGTGTCACCGCGGCGTATCAGCGCATTCTCGGCGGCGTGATCATCTCCGGGATAGCGTTGCTGGTGGTGAAGCGGCAGTTCTTCTTCGCCCGTGCCGGCGGTTTGCAACTGCCGTCCGATGGCGCGACCAATCCCACCGACGGCGATTGCAAATCGTCGGCACAGTCCACTGCCGAGAAATGGCGCAAATCCGGCAAGTGGATTGTCTTCAACGCGCTCGCCGGCCCGACGCTGGGCGTGAGCTGCTATCAATGGGCGCTCAAGACCACCCCCTCCGCAGTCGTGCTGCCCATCGTCGCGCTGTCGCCGCTGGTGGTCATGCCTTTCTCTCGCTGGCTCGAGCAGGAGCGGCCATCGAAGCGCTCGACGCTCGGCGCGGTCATCGCCGTGGCAGGCGCAGTGGGGTTGGCGTTGGCGAAGTAGTCGCAGTCTTGCGCCCGCCGACCTTCAGGGTAACTTCCCCGGCCTTGTCGCGTCTGAATCGCGGCTGTGACCAAACCTGTGACCGTTAAAATGATTTTGCCCCGCGTCCTCTTCGCGTTGTTCCTCACCACCGCCTTCGCGCTTGCGCAAAGTGGCGACAAGCCCGGCGAAAAACAGGAGCCGCGCGTGCCCAAAGAAAAGATTCCCACCAACCCGCCGCTCTCCCCCGAGGCCGCGCTTAAGACCTTCAAGCTCCCGCCCGGCTGCCGCTGCGAGGTCGTCGCCGCCGACCCGCTCATCGAGACGC
>JBEBFV010000095.1:0-15726 GCA_040081795.1 Limisphaerales bacterium
TGAGCCGGGGATGCCGCACGGGCCGGACGAAGCTCTGAAACTCCGCGAGCGGCACGCCGTCCTCGGCACGGACCGCCACTGCGCCGATCTCGATGATCTCCATCGCGTGGGGAGGAATCGAGCCGACGTCGCAGCAGGTGGCTTCGAGATCAACGATGATGGCGTGCATGGGGTTCATGATACGGGACAGCATTCTTTATGGGCTCAGATTTTCCCAACGGCTTTCCATTCCTCGAAGACCTGCCGGATCACGTCCGGCTTGAACGTGCCGGTGGGATCCCAGCCGGGTTCGGGTGCCGGCTCGTTGCCACCATCTGTCGGCCACGCGCGGCTGCGCGGGGACTCGCCCTGTAGCGCGTCGATGCGATTATGCACCGCGTAATAGTCCAGCTGCGGCAGCAGCAGGAACTCGGACTCTTCCTCCCCAAAGTATTTGAGGTTCAGCTCGTGGCCCCAGTCCCGAAAATACTGAGCCCTTGGATTCTCCACCGCCGCAGTGAAATCGAACTGGTCGAGCAGCTTTACCAGATCCAAGCCGGTCGAATCGGCGGCGAACGTGACGACGGAAAGCCCCGGCTGGTTGAGCGGTGGCTCCTCAGTCACCACGCTGACTAGCCACTGCGCTTGCAGGTCGGAGAGCGAGCCGCAGCGTTTGAGAATGCCCGGCACTTCATCCCGCGTTTGCACCACGGCGACAACATGGTGCCGGCTGTGGCGATGAAGATGCCGGGCGAGGCGATAGCCCGTGCGCAGATCGGGATGGAGGAGGAACAGGTTCATGGGACGAGCTGCACGAGGTTGATGTCCAGTTGCTCACCACTGGGGAACGCCCGCACCAGCACGCGAGTCGGCACACACGGCGCGTCCGAGGGGAACGTGAACTCCAGCACGGTGTAGTGCAGCGTCTCGATGCCCTGCCCAACATTGAGGCAGACCGAGTGGCCCACGCGCGCGTGCCACACACGGTTGCGAACTGGGGTGTGATGGTCGTGACCACTGATGGTGAGCAGCGGCTGATAGGCCGAGACCAAGCGGAACCAATCAGTGTTGCACGTCGCCGGGTGTGCGATGGGCTGGGTCATCGGCGGCTCGTGCATGAGCCACAGCGTCCGGGCGGCGGGGCCGTGCTGGCGCAGCAGTGGCCGCAGCCAGCGGGAAGGATTTGCGGTGAGGGATTTCCGGCCGGATTGCGTGTGGTCCAAGGTGGCGATGTTGCCCTCCTTGGGCAGCGTCCCGCGCCACGGCCTGTCCCAGCCTGTGTCGCAGGGGAAGCCGACGACCACCAACGGGCCGATGACGTGCGGCGTGCCGTGGAGCAGAATCAGCGGGCGACGTTCGTGCGGCCACGACTCCACGAAGATCGGCCAGTCCTCGGCATCGTGATTGCCCCGGCAGAAGACCAAATCTTTGACCGGCAGTTCCGCCAGGAATTGTGAGACCTCGGGAGTGATGAACTGGCTGCCGCGCCGGCCGGTGAAGTCCAAGGTGTCGCCCACCACGGCCACCACGTCAGGTTGGTGCGCTACGACGGCACGCAGCAGGGCTTCGCCCAAAGCACGCGACTGATGGAGGTCGGTGACGGTGAGGACGCGCACGGAGATCATTCGAGGGCAGGAGTTGAAGCGCCATGCAAACGCTCCAGGGCGGGACGCAGTTTCGGGTGCTCCCGCCCGAGCCAGCCAAGGTCCTTGCGCCGCAGCGGGCGGTAAACGGACGGATATAGCGGAGCCGCCAGTCGCCCGCGCAGCACCTGCGCCCATGACGGATCGAACGCATCCTCCGCAGGCTCCTTTGCGAACTGCACAATCAGCCGCCCGCCCCACTGCCCCAGATGCACCAGCTTCGAGTTGGGTCGTTCCGGTTGCGTCCGCTGCACCAGCAACACGACGATCGCCACCAATCCCTTGGCCCAACTGCCGGGCAGCGAAGCCAGGCTGGCTTCCGAGGCCGGCCCCAACTGACAGAACTTCAACATCTGCTTCAACTCCGTGCGCCAGCGGGCGGCCTGCTCCGGTCCGAAGCGGTTGCCCAGCACCGCCACCAGCTCCGCCTGCGGATGGAGCTGCCGATTGAAACGCATGACCGCCTGGTCGGTGCGGGCGGCCAGCAAGGTCAGCTCCGGCTCGGGCAGAAAACCCGGCGCGTCCGGCACGGTTTCCGGGGCCGTCTCGGCCTCGAAATACCGTGGCACAAACCACACGGGTTCCACTTCGCGGTGCGCGCCCACCACGACATAGGCTTGGTTGGCGGCCAACCGCCCCAGCGACCCGAGCGGGCAGACCGGCTCGGGCATCCGGTCGGCGGCCGGCCGGTGGGCGATGAGGAAATCCATCCCGTCCGGGTCGGGGGCGGCCCGGGCCGGCCGCGGTGGCGGCTTCAGCCCCATCTGCCGGAGGGCGAACTCCTCGACCTCGAGCTCCCGGCAGCGCAGAAAGGCGAAGGCATTGAGGTTCGCCATCAGGGTCCGCGTATGCACCGGCCCGACCTCTGCCAGCACCGGCGAGATGCCTTGCGTCGCGGCGATCACCGCCGCGCCCTTGCTCCGGCAGGTGCCTAGATGCGTTGCGTCGCGTTCCGTGACGATGAGCGGCCACTCGTCCACCAGCAGCAGGCCCAGCCGCTGACGCTGCGGCTCCCACCGGGGGCGTTCATGCACGGCGCGGAAGAAGTCCTCCTTCAAGTAACGGAAGAGGAACTGGGCGAGCTTGGGCTGGGTGATGGCGTTGACGCTGGCGACCTGGATTTGACCGTCGACCAACACGGCGCGCGGCTGCAGCTCCCGCGCATGGGGTGCCGCGAAGTAGCCCTCCCCCTCGCTGATTTCCAGCGCGTCCAACACGGGCACCAGCGTCGCCTGGATGTTGCTCCGCGTGCGGTAGTCCAGCTTGTCCCAGTAGGTGACAAAGGTGAGCACGGCGGCGAGCCGTTGGCGCCGGTAGATGCTCAGGTGCGGCGATTCAACCAGCACCCGGATGCGTTTGAGGGCGGGCTCGGGTGGTTCGTTGCGTAAGATCCATGCGGCCATCCGCTCCACAAACTCGCCGTGGGAGAGCGGCCGAGGGAGGAACACTAGGGCGGTCAGGACGGCGCGCAGCGCGGAAGAGCGCGCGTCCTCCCAGAACGAGTCCCCGCTGCCGAAGCGCGCCACGCCGGCGAGCAACTGGCTGGTCAGCGTCTCCACGGCCTCCACGCGCGTCAGGGAGCCGAACACGGACACGAAGCTCTCCCCTTTCCCGTCGAGCACGCGCACGTCACGTTCGCGTCCGGCGGCGCGGGACCAGGCACGAACCTTGGCGACGGTGTCGTCGCCCTTGGCGTCGAGGATGAGAATTCCCGGCTTCAAATCGGATTCCTGCGCGCGATAGTGAAGCAGTTGCCAGAGCACCTCGTTGAGAATGGTTGTCTTGCCTGAGCCCGTGGTCCCGATGATGAGCCAGTGCTGGGTCAGTTCATCGAGTGTGAGCGTGACGGCCCGGCCGGCCGGTTCATAGCACGGCAGTTGCAGCAGGACGTCGTCGCGGTGAGGGAGGTCGCTCACACGTTGTGGCTGAACTCGGCGACGCAGCCGGCGGTGGGGTCGAAGTAGAAGGCCTGGGCCGCCCGGGCACCCTGATACCCTTTGCTGCGATGCCAAGCGTCGCCGGCACTTAACGACGGAATGATGCGGACGAGCACCCCCTGCTGGTCGGTCATCGGCTGATACACCTTTTTGGCGCGGGCGTGTAGGTGGCCTAGTTGCCATTCCCGGTGGGCGGCGGCGGCCCAGTCCGCCGCGCGCTCGGTGGCCATGATCAGCGGCAGGTTGGCGTGCGGCTCAGCACAGCCATGGGTCAGGCCGATCAGGTTGTGGTGCCAGCGGACGTATTTCCGCTGCGTCGGCGCGTGGTCCACCGTGACGTCGGGCGCGTGACGGAACCACGCCGCCAGCACCTCGCCGAGGTAGAGAATACGCTGCTGGTCATGGTTGCCTTCGACCAGGCATACCCGGACTTCCGCGACGGCCCGGCAGCTTTCGATCGCCTCGACGATGAGCTTGCGCCCGGCGATGAAGCTGGCCTGCCAGCGGCCTTCCTCGTCCTGCGGCGTCCCCTTGGTCGTGGTGCCTTCGAGGTTGTCCGTGTTGAAGAAGTCGTTGCCCACCGGGAACAAAATGCACGCCGGCTTGAGCGCCGCCCCCTTGCTCAGCAGATCATCCAGCGCAGTGCGGAACGTGCGGGCAGCGATCTCCATGTCGTAGGGTTCGTGGACTTCGGCTGCCCAGCAGAACTTTCCGAAGTGCAGGTCGGGGATGGCGATTTCAAAGAGTCCATCGCCCGCCGGTGGACGCGCGATGACACGCGCCGGCGGTGCCGCCACCTTGAAGGCATCGAGCAAACCGTTCATCAACGTTGCCAAGCGCTGCTCGACTACGCGGCGGCGCAGCCACACTTTGACCTGGAACAGTGGCGAGGTGAGCACCGCGCCGGTCTGCGGATCTTTGGTGCCGACATCCCACTTGTTGAGGGCCTGGCGCTCGATCTCCCAGACTTGGCCGTCCACGTCCGCGTAGCGGAGCAACTCCTCGGCGGACTGCACCTGATGGCCGACGTAGCTCAGGTCGCGCCCGTCCGCGCGGGCGCTGTCGTTGAGCACGCCGGCTTGCTTCGCGTCGTCGGCCGGGGCGGTAGCTGGGGGATCGGACGAGAACAGATTCGGCGGGGCCGGGGCAAACATCGTGGCCAACTGCGTGCCGTGGAAGACTTGCGCGCCCTCGTAGCGGGCGAGGTGTAGCCGCGCCTTGTCCACGGTGATGCCCAACTGCTTGGCGAGGGCGTGGCTGCCGAGCTGCGGGTGCTGCAACTTGAGCGCCAGCACCCGCTGGTATTCTGCGTCCGGGTTGTGCCCCTGGGTCTCGCCCCGGTAGCGCTCGATCAACCGACGCGCCGCCGGGGTTTTGATGCCCAGGTGCCGGGCCAGGAGGCCCTTGCCCGCACCCGGGTGTTGTTGGAGGAATTGTTTGGCCGTGAGGTAGAGTTGACTCATTCTACCCTATATATGCTGAGTCAACGGCCTCCCGGTTTGTAACTTTATTTACTTTATTTCACGATTTTCACAAATCCACGTCGGCCAGGATGCGGCGCACCGACTGGCGCAGGGCATGCGCCTGATGACGTCCACCGGGAAATGCGCCCGAAGGGCTCTCGCCCCACTGGTCCACCAAGGCGAGCCACTCCGGCTTCCCGGCATACTGCACCCGCAGTTGGGCCACGACCCTGGCCCGCAGCAGCCGGGCGTCCACCTGCTCGATGACGTCGCCCGCGCCGGCGATTTCGAGTCCCACTTCCCGCTGGCGACGGGTGCGGGCGGCCGCCAGCACATTAGCCAGGCAGCTCTTCATGACCCCGCACAGCCATTGCTCGAAGGCCGGCAGGTCGGCGAGGTGCTCGGGCCGCGCCACCCGCCCGCCATCCTGCCCGGTGGTGCCCAGCATCACTTCTAGCATGGCGTCCTGGCGGAGGTCCTCCGCGTCATAGTCGGCCGGCACGTCGGCCGGGGTGGCCGCGCGGGCACGGTTGAGGCGGCAGGCAGCGTAGCCGCACAGCTTATGGAGCAGGTGGGGCTGCCGGCTGAGTTCGTGGAGCCGGCTGCGCACTTGCAGCGCGATGGCCGGGTCCATGGCCACCGTGAGTGGCGGGGCAGCGGCTGGTTCATCCGGCCGGGGCCTTGGCTCCGGCGCGGGCGGGTTGAGGTGGTGGTTGAGGGTGGCAACGGACTTGTTTGGTATTTTCATCAACTTTTTGCTTCGTCCGGCTTTCGAAATTGCAGGTCCGGCGAGCGGCGGAGAATGCGGCGGGCAGCCTGGCGCACGGCGTGAGCGTTGAAGGGCTTGCCGGGAAGTCGGTCGAGGTGCGCGCCATCGCGCGCCCATTCAGCGAGCAGTTCCAGGAGGACCGGGTGGCGGGCAAACTCGGTTCGTAATTCCTCGATCAGCGCGGCCAGCCGCTACCGGAAATCCACCTGCTCCCGCACGCTCGGCGCGGGGCAGGCAATTTCTGCGGCCAGCGACAACTCGGTGCGACGCACGCGAGCGGAAAGTGCCACCCGCTGGTTGCACACGAGGCTGTTGATCGTGCTGCCCAAAAAGTCGGTGAAGACACGGAGGTTGGCCAGGTGCTGTCGGCGCGGATGTCGGCCACGGTTGCGCGTCAGGGTGCCGATGAACGTCTCGGTCAGCGCCTCCTGAACGAAGTCATCCGCCGCGAGATGGCGGAGCGCATCGGCGGGCAGGCTGTGCCGGGCGCGTTCCAACCGGCGGTGCGCGTGGGCGCGCAGTTGCGCCATCGTGGTGGGCGAGTTGGCGGCTTGGTCGAGAAGGTCACGGGTCCGGTGCGGGAAGCTGGTTTTCACCACTTCGCGTTCGGCGTGGATTTGGCACCGCGCTGGGAAGCTCAGCAAACGAAACGGGCGACGGACTAGCTCTGAGATGGCGAATGACGAAACCTCACCACTGCGTTGTGCTGCACAGCGATCCGCTGGCGCAGTTGCATCTCTGCGTCTACCTCCACGCTCACACGCCGTATCGGGTCGTGGGCATTCCACGCAGCCGCACGGCCTTGGAGACAGTGTTCACAAAAACCACCGTGGACTTGATCCTCTGCGGAGGCGCGTTCCGGCTGGCGGGGGCCAAGGCCTTACGTGCGGAGTTGCGGCGGCGCGGCCTGCCGGTGCTCCTACTCCGGCACCACGACCGGCTGGCGAGTCTGGAGTGGCTTCGAAGACGACTCGGGCGCACGGGAGCCAAACGGGCGGTTTGTTCGCCTCGCTAGCCACGCACAAGCTCGCTGGTGAATTGGCTACTGTTGGCCGACCGCCTGTGCCCCGCCTCGGTGGCGAACCACTGGCTACCGCGCCGAAGCCTTGGCACCGGCGTGTTTCAGAACGAAAGCCACCAGCTCCTGGCACTCGAAGAACGACGGGCCGACCTTGTGGCCCTCGCCGGGGATGAGCTTCACGGTGATCTGGCCGCCGCCGGCTTCGTAGCGGTCTTGGAGCAGCTTCGTGTTGTCGGCGTAGGGCACGACCGCATCGGCATCCCCATGCACGACGAACATCGGAACCTTGTTCGCGAGCAGGCCTTGCAGATTGTCCACGGGGTTGAACTCGCGGAGCCTGGCGGTAAGTTCGGCCTCGGGCAGCGCGAAGTCGGCGAGCGTGGCGGCCTTGGAGTTCTTCAGCGGCCAGCTCGCGAGATTGCACACGGGATAAATGCCCACCCACGCGCGCACTTTGTCCGGATGGCGGAACGCCCACGCGAGCGTCATGATGCCGCCGCGGCTCTGGCCGAGCAGGATGGGCTTCGGCGAACAGCCGCGCTTGACCATGTCCTCGTAAAAGAGCGTGAACTTCGCCGTGCTGGCCGGCGAGCCGCGCACTTCGCCGAGATCGAAGCCCGCGATGCTGATGCCCGCGCGCAGGAAGCTCTCGAAATACAGTGGGCGGCCAACGAGCGACACGCCCTTCAACGTCGGCGCATACCACAGCCACGGTTTGCCCTCGGCGGGTTTGGGCGCGGCATAGACGAAGGCCTTGTTCCCGCCGATCTCGAAGGTCTCGGCGGTGCGCGGCAGCTTGTCGTCCGCGGCCACGGGCAACGCGAGCAGCGACAGGGCGATCAGCAATTTCAGGAGCAGCGCGGGATTCATCGTGGCGTAGGATAACCACACCCAGACCGGCAAGGAAACCGCGGAAAACACCGGCTCATTCGCCGGGCTTCATGCGTGTGACGGCCGCGAACGAAATGCAAAACCAACTCGCCACCCGGGGCACCTAGCATCATCATCGTTCCAATGCACTGGATCATCCCATCCGAAAAAGGAACCAGGCTGCTGGGTCGCTGCTTCGCCGGAAAATGACAGCTTCCCCACCTCATCTTAGTTGGCTCACAGACTCCAGTAGGCGCGTGCGCACAAAAGATGGGGCGGAGATTGCAATTTGGACACTGAACCATGCTCCCGACGCAAAGATTCTTTCAGCGTGGGCAAAGCACTTCAGAAATCATTACTGCGACGACAAACAGATTGACCAGCTTCGAAAGGGGACGCCACACAGCCGGGCGGACTATTTGGTTCGATTGAAGTTCCCAGACGCAAGTAGCTCCCCCGGACCGAGTATCCGCTCCGGTGATTTTGCCGAAGTGCTGATTGCTGACTACGTGGAATTCCTTTTGGGCTTCTGGGTTCCCCGGACCCGCTACGACGACAAGACGATTCGGAACGAATCAAAAAAAGGAAGCGACGTCCTTGGCTTTCGGTTTCAGAAAACTGACAAATGGTCACCCTCAGACACACTGCTCATTTTTGAATCGAAAGCCCAACTGTCCAGCAAGAAGACTGGCGCGCTCATGCAGGAAGCAATCGATCATTCGGCCAAGGACGAGCTTCGGAAGGCGGAATCGTTGAACGCCGTGAAACAGCGTCTCATCAACCGTAACGAGACCGACCGCGCCGAGCAGGTGGCGCGCTTTCAAAATCAGGAGGATCGCCCCTACAAGAGTCTCTACGGCGCGGCAGCCATCTACACGTCCGAGATTTACGACGAAACCGTGTTGAAAACGAGCGACGCAAGCACACACCCGCACAAGCCGCGGCTCTCGCTCCTCGTGATTACCGGACCGAGGCTCATGGATCTCGTCCACCAACTATACAGTCTCGCCGCCCGTGAAGCCTGAAGACCAATCCAAACGGCTGCTTGGCATTACACGCTCGAAGGCGAAGATGTTCGAATTCGCGGTGCCGAGGGACCACCACATAGCACCCACGCGCGATCCTGCCGCGCTCTTCCCCTTGACCTTGGCGATTATTGGCGATGTGGCAGCCGGGGTCGCGCGCGAAGGAGTATCGGCTTCATTTTTAGCCGAAGCGAAGCAAGACCTGCGGTTCGCCGCGTGCTTTTTTGATGCCTACCTGAACGGCGATAGCGAGTCGCCCTCCCAGAATTATCTCACACTGCTAGCAGCGGCGGCTTACTACCTTTGCGACCTCCCGGGAAGTGCGGCCGTCCTGACAAACCGCCTGGATGCCTCAGTCAGCAACGGCGAGTGCCGTGGCTTGGACACAGCGCTGATCTGGCTTCTCCGTGGAAGATTCGAAGCCCGTTCACTAACTGAGGATCAGTGTTATGCAGGGTTCTTAACCCCAGCGGTCGAACGGATCCGCGCGTTCTACCGGGAGGGGCATGACGAGGCGCAAAGTCTGGATCTTCTTACTGAGTTGAGGGAAAAGGCATACCGGGTCGGCAGCGCTCGCGAGCTACTGCTCGCGGATGTCATATTCGCAGTCGCAAAGCGTCGCTTGGAAATATCGGCGCGTGCCTGTTTGCCGCGCTTCACAGAACTGGCTCCCGAGGAATGGGTATCAACTTTGGCAAAGCCGACATTCCTACGTGAGTTCTGGCCCGCTCAGCGGTTATTGGGTGAGCAAGGTGTGTTCAAAGGCCGCTCCGCTATTGTGCAGATGCCGACAAGTGCTGGGAAAACGCGCGCCACCGAAGTGCTAATCCGCAGTGCGATATTCTCCAAGCGCACAAACTTGGCAGTGGTAGTGGCTCCTTTCAGGGCGTTGTGTCACGAAATACGCGACAGCTTGGCCGTAGCGTTCAGCGGCGAGGAGGTGCAGGTCGACGAGGTTTCCGACGTGCCTCAGGACGACTTCGAGTTGGACTCCAACACGAAACCCAAAGTCTTAATCCTCACACCCGAAAAGCTCCTCTATCTGACGCGGCAGGTGGATGACCTCGCCCAGCAAATTGGGTTGCTCGTTTACGACGAGGGACACCAGTTCGACACGGGGATTCGTGGCGTGACTTACGAACTTCTGCTGACTGCACTTAAGGCAGTTGTTCCAGCGGGCTGCCAAGTAGTTTTGATATCGGCCGTCATGTCCAACGCCGCCGCGATTAACGAATGGCTGAACGGCGCGAACGGTTCCGTTGTTTCCGGCGCAGACCTGCTCCCGAGTCAACGGAGCATCGCGTTTGCGAGTTGGGTGGACACACTCGGTCGCCTCGAATTCATCGCCCAGCCAGACTCAAGCGCACACACGTATTTTGTTCCTCGAGTTCTGGAGTCGGTCAGACTGACTAGGCTACCACGAGAGAGAGCCGACCGTCATTTTCCAAAGCGAGACGACGAGAATTCGATAGCGCTCGATCTTGGACTCAAGCTGGTCGCTCAAGGGGCGGTAGCCGTGTTTTGTGGACGCAAATCGACCGTGACGAAACTCTGCGAGATGCTGTCCGATGCCTATCGCCACGGACTCTCGCTTCCATCGCCCGCAGAAAGGGATGGAACTGAAGCAGCGCAGGCGGAAATCCAAAAACTCAGCAGCCTCGTGCGCCGCTACTACGGCGAAGAAGGGGCGATTCCTCATTGCGCGAAACTGGGTGTTTTCACACATCACGGCGCGACACCATCTGGAATTAGACTGGCTGTTGAGCACGCGATGAAGGAATCTCTGGTCAGGATGGTCGTCTGCACTTCGACGCTGGCGCAGGGCGTCAACCTCCCGATCCGTTACCTGATCGTTACTGGCGTGTATCAAGGAGCCAAACGCATCACGGTCCGGGATTTTCAGAACCTGATCGGCCGTGCAGGACGATCCGGGATGCACACGGAGGGCAGCATCATTTTTTCAAACCCAGAAACATTCGACCAACGGGCCACCCCCGACGGCAGATGGCGCTGGAGCCAGGTGGTGGAGTTACTTGACCCGAGCAAGGCGGAAGAATGCGCCAGTTCACTTCTCATGCTGTTTGACCCGTTGACCAACGATGACAGCAGCGATTCGGCTTCGCTGAATGTGCGCGCTTTCTTTCGCGCTTACCTGGCCAACGAGGAAGGGCCGCAGGCGTTCGCCCACCTCTTGTTGCAGACGCTGGCGGCTCGCAGATTCTCGAGAGATCGGCTGGTCGCTCAACTAGAGCAAAAGGGTCAAGTTATCGCTGCTCTGGAAAGTTTCATGATGGCGGCGTCTGGCGAGGAGATTATTGAGTTGGAGGAGAATGCTGCGGCTGCTCTAGCGCGCGGAACGCTTGCCTACCATCTTGCGACCGAAGAGCAGCGCGCGGACCTCGAATGGCTGTTTCAAGCAATCGCCACCCACATTCAAACGAAAGTGCCCGCTGCAAAGCAGCGCAAAGCATATTCTCGCACACTGTTCGGCGTTAGAACTTCCCTCGCCATCCATGAGTGGACGCGCGGCAAGGTCGAGGAGCTAGCTTCCGCCAGTAGCGACGAGAATTTGCTCAAGGCAATCTGGCCCATTCTGGTGCTTGGCATCTCGAACTCTCTTTTTCGTAAATGCACCCAGCCCGATTCGCTTGTCGAACTGACGCTCGGCTGGATTGGCGGCGAATCACCCGCTGCCATGCTGGAATTCCTGACCGGTGCGGACGTCCGGTTTGGAGGTGGTGAACGTCCCCGCCGTCCCAACGTGGATCACGTCGTGGAGTTATGTGAGAACGCGGTGGCCTTCGAGGGTGTGCTGGTGGTCGCGGCGGTCATCGAGGCTTTGCGGCTCGAAGACCACGAGGATGACGCCGCCGTAGAGCAGCTTGAGATTCTTCAAAAGCGTCTGAAATACGGCATCAAAGAGCCAAGGGCCGTCATGTTGTATGAACTTGGTTTTGCCGATCGCGTGGTTGCTGCCGAACTCGCCGAAGTTGTTGGACCACGCGCAACCTCCAAAAGCCGATTGCTGCGAATCATGCGGGAAGAGCCGGACGCCATTAAGGAGGCGCTGGCTGACTTTCCATCGTATTACTCCTTCGTCTGGGAAAAGGTGCTCGGCGGCGGCTAACAAGTGCGACGTTTACTGGCGGGGCCGTGGTGCCGATTCACTTCCCCGTCGCGGGCGAGAGTTGTTTTATCCACGCGAGGTTGAAGACGTAGTGGTTCTTGCTGGAGATGAGTTGCACGCGGCCGTCGCGCGTCTGGATGCGACCATGTATTGCCATCGTCAAACGACAGCGCCGCAAACAGGCCCGCCCCGTGCAGCCTGCCGGCTTCGCAGGGGAAATCCATGCCCGTCGGCTTTTTCGCGTTCGCGGAGAGATCGGTGAAGGAGCAAAGCTGCTGCGTGCCTCCGGGCAGGCTCATCAGCACCGTGCGCTGCTGATGGGGGGATCAGTCGTGGGCCGTGTCTAGCAGTGCCTTGAGGTCGAGCGAACGGGTGAACATGGCCAGATTTCCCTCCGGCGTGCGCGGCCATTGTTCCTCTGGGCGGTCCCAGTAGAGTTCCACGCCGTTGCCATCCGGATCGCGGAGGTAGAGCGCTTCGCTCACGCCGTGGTCGGACGCGCCGTCGAGTTCGAGGCCGACGGCCAGCACCCGCCGCAGGGCATCGGCTAGTTCCGCCCGAGTTGGATACAGGATGGCGAGGTGGAACAGGCCGGTCGTTCCGGGCGGCGGAGGCGGGCCGTTGGCACTTTCCCAAGTGTTCAGTGTGATGTGGTGGTGGTAGCCGCCGGCGGACAGGAACACGGCTTGCGTGCCGTAGCGTTGCGTCACGGCGAAGCCGAGCACGTCGCGGTAGAACCCGAGCGCCAGGTCGAGGTCGGCGCCCTTGAGATGCACATGGCCGATGCGCACGCCAGGGCTGATGGCACGAGGTGAGTCGTTTGGTTTCATGGGATGGGCTTTGATTGATGAGTGATGGCCCTTACAGCCGAAACTTCACCGCGAACGCCGCCACCCGCTGGTCATAGGCCTCGGCCATGAGCCGGGTGTGGCCGGAGCCGGAGAAGTGGAGCATGGAGACGGTGGTCATGTTGTGGGTTGAGGTTTAGCTGAGGTCGAACAGGAGCACTTGCGCGGGCTTACTGCCAATGAGTGTCAGCGTGGAGGCTTCGCTCACAGCCGCCGCGTCGCCGCCGTTGAGCACAGTGCCGTTCAAGGTCACTTCACCCTCCGCGACGTGCAGCCACGCGTGGCGACCGGGCGCGAGCGAATGCGTGACCTGCTGGCCGGGTTGAAGTTTTGCCAGCCAGAGGTCCGCGTCCTGATGGATGGCCATGGAGCTGTCGCGGCCGGTCTTGCTCGCGACCAGATGCAGCGTGCCGGGAGCCGCCTTCGCGAACGACTGCTCCGCGTAGCGCGGTGTCACGCCCTTGCGGTCGGGCTGAATCCAGATTTGCAGCAGTCGCACGGCTTCCGTCGCGGATGGATTGAACTCGCTGTGGCGCACGCCGGTGCCGGCGGCCATGTATTGCACATCGCCCGCGCGGATGACGCGCCCATTGCCCATCGAGTCCTTGTGCTCGAGCGCGCCGCTCAGGATGTAGGTGATGATTTCCATGTCGCGGTGCGGGTGCATGCCGAAGCCCCCGCCAGGCAGCACGAGGTCGTCGTTGATGACCCGCAGGCTGCGGAAGCCCAGCCACTGCGGGTCGTGGTAATCCGCGAAGCTGAAGGTGTGGTAGCTGTCCAGCCAGCCGTGGTTCGCGTGGCCCCGTTCGTTCGCTCTTCGTATTTTCATGGCCCAACGGTGCCACGCGCCGCGCGGGCCTCTGAAAGACCGTGTTCCTTGCCTCAGCATAACCAATGGGTATGCTCGCCCGCGCATGGAACTCCGGCATCTCCGCTACTTCGTCGCTGTGGCCGAGGCGGAGAACGTCTCCCGCGCCGCGCTGAAGCTCCATGTGTCGCAGCCGGCGTTGAGCCGGCAGATACGTGACCTGGAGGAGGAGCTTGGCCTGTCGCTGTTGGAGCGGAGCGCCAAGTCCGTGCGCCTGACCGAAACCGGCCGCGTGTTTCTCGTCGAGTCGCGCGCCGTGCTGCAACGCGCGGCGGAAGCGGTGAGCGCTGCCAAGGCTGTGACCGTGGGCGAGCGCGGTGAACTTCACATCGGCTATGCCCCAACGCTCACGGCGCGGATGCTGCCACCGGCTCTGCGGGCTTTTCAGGCAGCGATGCCCAACGTGCGCGTGATGCTGCACGACCTGTCCACCGAGGAGATGCTGGCCGGCCTGCGAGAGGGGAAGCTGCAACTCGCCTTGCTGTCCCGTCCGGCGAAGGCCGCGTTGCGTGGGTTGCGCTTTGAGGCCTTCGGAGAAGACCCGTTGCGGCTGGCCGTCGCTCCGAAGCACCCCTTTGCCCGGCGACGCAGCGTGTCGCTGACCGAAGCTGCTCGCGAATCGTTCATCGCCTACCGCCGCGCGGAGTATCCCGATTACCACGTCATGCTCGACGCCACGTTTGCCGGCACCAAAGGCAATCTGCGCATCGCGGAGGAGCACGACGGCGTTTCGAGCCTGATTTCGGCCATCGAGGCCGGGCAAGGAGTGGCGCTGGTGACGGAGTCGCTGGGCTGTCTCGCAGGGCGGCGGCTAAAACTGGTGCCACTGACACCCGATCCGCCCCCACTGGTCATCGGGGTGTGCTTGATCAAGGGGAGGCTCCCTCCGGTCGCCCAGGTCTTCCTGCGCGTAGTCAACGAAACGACGGTGGTCGCGAATGGGTGAAGCCACATGACCGCAGCGGGTGGCCGGGCGCTCGTCTCGTCGGCTATCTCATCCGGAACGCTGAAGTGGGGACGTCATTCCCCTGACTGAAACCGCTGTTGTGCCCGCTGGAGCACGGCGAGGTAACGCCGGATGCGGGCGAGGCTCGCGGTGGTGGGCCGACGCTTGCGAACATTCCACTCGACGGTGAAGCCCTCGCTCGTGGCCGGCACCTCCGCTGTCCGTCGGCCGTCACACGCGATGCGCCGCGCGCCGAAGCTGGCGGTGGCGTCATGGCTCGCCAGAAACGGAATGTCCGTGGGCAAGTGGTTGGCGTGGCCATAGTCAGCGCCCGGGTCGATGAGTTCGAGTGTGGGACCGGAGGCTGGCGTGTCCGTGAATTCCGAGTGGAACCCAAGGGCTTCAAACCGGCTCACATCCTGCCTGCGGCAGGTGACTTGCATATAGCAGCGATCACTCATGGTGGGGGCACGCGCGTAGCAACGCCTCGGCCTGCGCGACGGTCAGCCGCCTCGCATCGTTGGGCGGCTCGGTCGGCTTGACGGGCACCTCAATCGGCTGGCGCGCGAGCCAGCCCAGGAAGCGGCCCACGACGGCACGCCGCACGGCCCGGTGCGGGGCGGTGCTCCCGGGCGGGGCGGTGGCTTGGCGCGACCAGTCCAAGGTCAGCGCCTCCACGGTCGGTGCCGCTGGCAGGGAGCTGCGCAACAGGCTCCCCATGGTGCGCAGGGTGGGGACCGACGTGTCCATCTGCGCACACGCCGTCAGGAACTGTTCGACGGCCTCCGTGTTCACCGTGGTCGGCCCGACAATGAACCCCGGCACGACCGGCGTGTCCTGACGGACGCCGAGTTCCTGCGCGGCCGCGAGCCAGTGCTGGCGGCGCGCGAGGAACCGGGCGAACGCCTGCGCCTGGTCGAGACGCTCAAAGGCGCGGGTGAACCGCTGCTTGCCATCGCGGTAGCGGACGAGGAATTCCTCGGCGGCAGCGTAGATGGGCACGGCGATGCCTTCGACGAGCACGCGGGAGTGGGGCTTGGTGGGGATGGACTGTTTGGTTTTCATAATGAGTTTCCGGCAATGTGGAGTTCGGCAGGGTTTTGCTGGGTGGTTCAGCCGGCGACCTCGGCGAGCAACGCCTCGGCGTAGATGCGCTCGAAGGCCCCGATCCAGCGCAGGTCGCTCACGGACCAGTCGGGGTGGGCGAGTATCGGGTAGGTCAGCGTGGCC
>JBEBFV010000510.1:0-4341 GCA_040081795.1 Limisphaerales bacterium
CCTCTTCCTCTGCCTCGCCCAACTCGCTTTCGCCGCTCCGAAGCCATCCCCCATCATCTCCCTCGCCCCCGACGGCAGGCTCGCCTACGACCTCGACGCGCGCGGCAACCGCCCGCCCGACTTCTCCACCTGCGGCTTCGCTGGCCAGGACCGCCCCATCCCCGATGCCCCCATCCGCATCGCCGTCGCGCCGCAACTCGGCGACGCCACCGCCCGCATCCAGCGCGCGATTGACCATGTCGCGTCGCTCGCGCCCGACACGAACGGCCTGCGCGGCGCGGTTCTCCTGCTCGCGGGCCGCCACGAAATCCACGGTGCACTCCACCTGCGCGCCAGCGGCATCGTGTTGCGCGGCCAAGGCCCGGACAAAACTACCCTCCACGCCGCCGGCCTCGACCGCCGCACGCTCATTCAAATCACCGGCGCCCCCATCGGTCTCATCCGTCCCATTGGTCCCATCACAGACACCTACGTGCCGGTCGGCGCGACGAGCTTCCAGCTCAAGCAAACTTCCTCGCTGAAGCCCGGCGACCGCGTGTGCGTGACGCGTCCCAGCACGAAGGAATGGATAACCAAACTCGGCATGACCGGCTTCGGCGACGGCAGCGATTGGCGATTCATCTGGCGACCCGGCTCCCGCGACCTCGTCTGGGACCGCACCATCACCGCCATCTCCGGTGACCGCATCACGCTCGACGCCCCCATCACCACCGCGCTCGAAGCCGAGTTCAGCGGCGGCACCGTCGCGACTTACGACTGGCCCGGCCGCGTGGATAACATCGGCATCGAAAACCTCCGCCTCGAATCCGCGCACGACCCGAAGAACGCGAAGGACGAAAACCACGCGTGGTTCGCCATCACGATGGAGCACGCGCGCGACGCCTGGGTTCGCCAAGTCACCTTCGCGCACTTCGCCGGGTCCGCCGTCGCGCTGTGGGAGAGCACGTCACGCGTGACCGTGCAGGATTGCCTCTCGCTCGCGCCCGTGTCCGAGGACGCCGGTGGGCGTCGCAACACCTTCTTCACCGCCGGGCAGCAGACGCTGTTCCTTCGCTGCTGGGCCGAGCGCGGGCGACATGACTTCGCCGTCGGCCACTGCGCCGCCGGGCCGAACGCCTTCGTGCAATGCGAGTCCGCGCAGCCCACGCGCGACAGCGGGGCCATCGAGAGCTGGGCCAGCGGCACGCTCTTCGACAACGTCTCGGTGGACGGCCACAACCTCAGCTTCGCCAATCGCGGCAGCGCCGGCCAAGGCGCGGGCTGGTCCGCCGCGAACTCCGTCTTCTGGAACTGCTCCGCCGCGCTCATCCGCCTCGCGAACCCGCCCGGCGCGCAGAACTGGGCGTTCGGCTCGTGGGCTGAGTTCGAGGGCGATGGCGTGTGGCGCAGCTCCAACGAGTTCGCGAAACCGGAAAGCCTCTTCGCCGCGCAGCTCAAAGACCGCCTCGGCCCCGCCGCCGTCGCGCGGCTTCAGCTCTTCCCGCGCGGCTCCGGCGATTCCAGCACCAACCCCTCGCTCGAACTCGCCGCCCGCCTCACCGCCGCCGCCCGCGAGCGCTTCCCGCAGTTGCGCGACTACATCGCCAGCGCGCCGACACGCGCGCCGATTCCGAACGAGCCGGGCAACACACAGCGCGCTGAATCGCTCCCTCCCCATTCCCCATCTCCTATTCCCCATTCCCTCCGCCTTTCCGTTACGAACGGCTGGCTCATCTCCGACGGCAAACTCCTCATTGGCCAGCAGACCGAAGTTGCGTGGTGGCGCGGCAACACACGCGTGGCCGAGGCCACGAACTTCGGCATCGCCCTCACGCGCTTCGTGCCCGGCCGCACCGGCCCCGGCCTCACCGACGACTTGCCGCAACTCGCCGACACGATGGCCCGCAGCGGTGTCACCGCGCTCAACCACAACTACGGCCTCTGGTATGACCGCCGCCGCGACGACCACCAACGCGTCCGTCGCGCGACTGGCGATGTGTGGCCGCCCTTCTTCGAGCAGCCCTTTGCGCGCAGCGGGCAGGGCACCGCGTGGGATGGCCTGAGCCGCTACGACCTCACGCAATTTAACCCGTGGTATTGGAGCCGCCTGCGCGAGTTCGCCGCGCTCGCCGCGCCGCGCGGCCTCGTGCTGTTCCACCAGCACTACTTCCAACACAACATCCTCGAAGCCGGCGCGCACTGGACCGACTCGCCGTGGCGCAGCGCGAACAACGTCAACGAAACCGGCTTCCCTGAGCCGCCACCCTACGCCGGCGACAAGCGCATCTTCCTCGCCGAGCAATTCTACGACTTGACCAATCCCGTCCGCCGCGACCTGCACCGCCGCTACATCCGCCAGTGCCTCGACAACTTCACCGGCCAGCCCAACGTCATCCACTTCACCAGCGCCGAGTTCACCGGCCCGAAACACTTCGTCGAGTTCTGGCTCGATACGATTGCGGAGTGGCGTCGCGACCGTAGCCGCCGAGGTCAGGAGGCGGATTCCTCGAGCGCCCAACCGGTCCGCCTCCTCACCTCGGCGGCTGCGCTCGTGGCGTTGAGCACTCCACTCGATGTCCAAGACGCGATCCTCGCCGACGCCTCCCGCGCCGCGCTCGTGGACGTCATCGACCTCCGCTACTGGTGGCAAACCGACAAAGGCGAGTTTGCCCCGGCCGGTGGACAAAACCTCGCCCCGCGCCAATTCGAGCGGCAGTTCCGCGGCGGTCGCCCGAAGGACCACAACCTCGCCGCGATGGCCGCCGAGTATCGCGCGAAGTTCCCAGCCAAGCCCGTCCTCGCGAGCGTCGGCGAACCCGGCTGGGCTTACCTTTGCGCCGGTGGCTCGTTGCCCAATCTCCCCCAAACCACCGACGCCAAACTCCTCGCCGCCATCCCGCGCATGACTCCGTGGCGCGCCGACGCCGCGAAGAAACAATGGGCGTTGCGCGAACCGGGCAAGCAGATGCTCGTCTTTTGCGGCGGCGCGGCGGAAGTGGATTTGTCCGGCGAGACCGGCGCGTTCGCTGTGACGCAGATTGATTTGAAGACTGGCCAGCTCAAACCCGTAGCCCAACCCGTGCAAGCCGGCGGAGTGGTGAAGCTCTCTTCCGCCGCCGGCCCAATGGTCTGCTGGCTGCAAAAGGTGAAACCATGACATACCTGAACCCTCAGAACTCGGGGACCGCGCTCGCCCCGGGCGCAGCCAGCCGCGCCCTCGCGGTTGGCAGTGGCGCGTGCGAAGTCGAAGCCGCGCCGTTCTCGCACGCCGCCGAGGGTCGCCGCGAGGGCGCGGCGACCAACACGCGGGGCGCGTGTGGTCCCCAATCTGAATCGCGCCGCCACTTCATCGCCGCTTCGCTCGCGACGTTGGCTGTTGCCCCACTTCCTTCCCCCGCCGCCGAAGCCGCCCCGCGCTACCGCATCTCCGTGTGCGATTGGATGATTCTCAAACGCCAGAAACTCGGCGCGTTTCAGCTCACCAAAGACATAGGTGCGGAAGGCGTGGAGGTGGACATGGGCTCCCTCGGCGAGCGCGAGACCTTCGAGAACCAACTGGCCAAACCGGAGGTGCGCGACGCCTTTCTCGTCAAGGCCCGCGAGCTCGGCCTCGGCATTTCGTCGCTCGCGATGTCGGGCTTTTACGCGCAGTCGTTCGCCGAGCGGCCCACGGTGCCGCGCATGGTGCAGGACACGGTGGACACGATGGTCGCGATGGGCGTGAAGATCGCGTTCCTCCCGCTCGGCGTGCGCGGCGACCTCGTGAAACACCCGGAACTGCGCCCCGCCATCGTCGCGCGACTGAAGGCCGCTGGCGCGCAGGCGGAGAAGGCCGGTGTCGTCATCGGCATCGAGACCGCGCTCGCGGCGAAGGACGAGGTGAAGCTGCTCGAAGACATCGGCTCCCCCGCGATTCGCAGCTACTTCAACTTCGCCAACGCGCTGCAAAACGGCCGCGACCTGCTCGCCGAGCTGCGGACGTTGGGCAAGGACCGCATCTGCCAAATCCATTGCACCGACGAGGACGGCGTGTGGCTCGAGGACAACAAGCGCCTCGACATGCCCGCCGTGAAGCGCGCACTGGACGAGCTGGGCTGGCGCGGCTGGCTGGTCATCGAGCGGAGTCGCAGCGCGAAGAACGGCCGCGACGTGAAGGGTAATTTTGGCGCGAACACGCGCTATCTGAAGAAGGTTTTCCAAGGCGCATGAGAGTTCGCGTCTCCAATCAGCAGGAGCAGGTGCAATTCGCTGTTGGCGTCGCACCCCAACGGGGTGCTGGAATACAGCCCAGGGTTGGCGGAGCGAAGCAAAGCCTACCCTGGGTTAAGCGCCCAAACGGTTTGTGCCCTGATGGGGCACTGG
>JBEBFV010000096.1:0-15711 GCA_040081795.1 Limisphaerales bacterium
CGCTATCGCGCCGCGCCCTCTTCCTTCGCGCCGCGATAGCGGGAGCCGCTGGCGACGTAGGGCTGGAGCGATGGATTGCCGGCGACGGTCCACTTGCCGGTGAGCTTGGCCTGTGCGTCGTCGAGGACGAGGCCGGGGAGTTTCTTCACGTCAATGCCCGGCTCGACGCTGTCGCCAGCGGCGGCGATGACCTGCGGGGGGAGCGGCTTGTAATCGGCGGGGAGCTTCGGCTCGTCAGTGACCTTGTCGCGGCGCGCGGCGCCGGGGAGTTTCAGCAGCGCCTGCAACTCGGGGAAGTGCGAGTGGTAAATTGCGCGTGGCGTGGTGGCGTGCTTGATGCAGAGGCTCGCGGCCTTGCCGACGACTTCGCCAATCATCCCGCCGGTCTTCATGACGCGCACGGTGCCCAGCGCCTCGTGCGTGACGCTGACGTTGCGGCCGGCCATGAAGAGGTTCTCGATGTTGCGCGAGTAAAAGCTTCGGTAAGGCACCGGGTAGCCGTGCTGGCGGTCCACGGCTTTGTCGAAGACGGCCATCGAGATGAACGGGTCGTTCGGGAATTTCTTGGCGTATTGTTGCTTCGGGTAATGGAGGTCGATGTCCCACGTCGTCGGCACGGTGCCGTCGGGGAACTGCTTCTTCGCCACGATGTCTTCGCGGGTGAGCACCACGTCGCCGAGGAGTTGGCGGCTTTCACGTGTGCCGCCGATATGCGCGACCCATTCGAGCTTGGCGTTCGCGTGCTCGGCCTTGCCGTCGCGGTTCTTCATCGCGTTGAACGCGCCGAAGATGGCGCGGAAATTCCAGTCGCGCGTGGATTCGAGTTCGAGGATGGGGTGCTTGTTAAAACCGCTTTCCCAGAACCACTCGGCGTGGCCGCGGCGCGGATAGGGGAAGTCGTCCATCACGAGGTCGAGCGCCCACGGCGTATTTGGGAAGGGCACTGGCTTCCCGGCGTCGCTCCAGCGCCACATGTTGCTCATGCCGAGGTGGCCGTCGTCTTTGGTCGTGTGGTCCGCGCCGGCGAGCGCGCCGATGCCCGCGTGGCCGGTGCTGTCCACGAAGAGCGTGCCGGCGAAGCGCCGGATGTGGCCGGTCCGCGTGTCGAAGGCGGTGATGGACTTGAGGCGGCTGCCGTCCACCTCGACACGGAAGGCGTGGTGGTTCAGGAAGAGCGAAATGTTCTTCTCCGCGCGGACGAGCTCCTCCTTCTTCGCATCGCCAAACTCCTCGAAAGTGCCGGGCGAGGACTTCGCGCGGTCCATGTATTCCTCGACGACTTCGCCGAGCATCGGGTAAAGGCCGCGCCGGATGCCGCCCTGCGCCCAAACGCGGATTTCCGAGCTGCCGTTGCCGCCGAGCACGGGGCGGTTCTGGATGAGCGCGACCTTGCAGCCCATGCGCGCCGCCGCGAGCGCCGCGCCCATGCCGCCATAGCCACCGCCGACCACGACGAGGTCAAACTGGCCAGCCTCCTCGGGCTTTGGCGGCAATCCGGCGAGTGCCATGCGCCACGAAGCCAGCGGCGCGGAGTCGCTCGACGGGCGCAAGACGGGGTCGGTGGTGAGCAGGATGGCGTCGCAACGGCCGTTGAAGCCGGTGAGGTCGTGGAGCGCGAGAGCGACTTCGGGCTTCGCCACGCTCACCGAACCGCCGTCGTGCCACGACCAGTCCGCGCCCTGTGTGCCGAACGTGGGTTTGAGCGGCGCGCTGTCCACGAGCACCTGAAACTTTCCGGGCGCGCCGGATGCCTTCCAGCGCCCGACCCAGTCCATCGTGCGGACCCAGACGCGCCAGTTGCCGGCCTGCGGGAGTTTGACCGTGGTAGTGGCGTCCGCGACGGGCGTGCCGAGGCCGTGGGCCATGAGGTAGGGCGAGCCCATCGTCTCGATGAACTGCGTGTCCAGCACCCAGCCGCCGGGGGCTTTGAAGGACTCGGCCTCGACGAGGACGGTGGCGGCGGAGGCGCGGGCGGCGAGGCAGGCGATGGTGAGGAAACTGGCAATGCGTTTCATTGTGGGTGAAGAAACACCGGGGACGCTTGCGGGTGAAAGCACCAGCCCGCTATTTCACCTCCACAACCATCGCCGAGATTGGGTCGATTGCGTATCGAACTCCTGGTGGCGGTTTGGGCAGTGACTTGAGAAACCCAGTCTGAACCAACTCCTGCCAGCTGGTCGGAAGTCGCTTATGTTTGTCACGGAAGCGCGCGACCGCGTCTGTGAGTTCACCGTTCAACGGGGAGTTTTCGGAGGCGCCGGGTTTGGCTTGTGCAATAGCGGGTGCGGACGGCTCTGTGGAATCACTTTTACCAGTCGAGGTTGCCGGCGCAGTGGTAGTCGTCTCAGAAGCACCCGACGTTTCTGGGGATGTGGCAGGCTTGCGTTTGCAGGCGACGCTTGCGTGCAGAAGCGCGGTGACGAACAAAAGGGCGAGGATGTGCTTCATCGAAATCAAAAGAGGGACTGGTAGTTGAGCGGCGCGGTGGATGGATTTGGCTCGGCGCTTGCCTGGACCGGGGCACCGTTGATGCCCAACCCAAACGCCCCGCTGTCCATCTTGGTGACCTTGCGATATTCGCCGTGCCCATCCACAAAGGGCAGGTTGCCGCCAGCCTCGTGAATGGTGGTGTAGTTTTCCATCTGGCCGATCGAATTAAGAGTCGGTGAGGTGTTGTAATGCCACCACCGATAGTTTGCGACACCCGCTGTGGCACCGCTTCGGAATGGGCGCATGAATGCAATGTTCCGACGGTCAAAGAGTTCTTGCAGGAAGACAATGTCCGTAGGCTTGGCGATGCTTGAAAAGCGTCGGTTCATCGCGTTCGCATTGCCGACCATGCTCGTGACGTTTGTGTTGCTGATTTCCAATCCGGCACTTCCCTTGGTTGAGGGACAGGTGACCATCTTGGCCAGGCTGTTGGTAACCCCGAGGTAGGGAATGAGGTTTTGGAAATAGTTCGGAGTCGCTGTCGTGGCGAAATTGTTGACGTTGTCCGTGTCAGGCGGGGTTTTATCATCAGAGCCATCTGCGTAGAGAGTGAAGGCCAATCCCAACTGTTTGGCGTTGTTCAAGCAGAACGTCGCTTTGCCTTTCGCCTTCGCCCTCGCCAACGCCGGCAACAGCATGCCCGCCAGAATTGCGATAATCGCAATGACGACGAGAAGTTCGATCAGGGTGAAGGCGCTGTTCTGCTCCTTGAACCCGGGCTGTCGCGATTTGGTGTGCATGTCGTGTGGAGGCTGGCCCAATAGTAGCCAACTCAGCGCGTTGTTCAACTGGATGTTTGGTGTCAGCCGTCCGCAGCGGTGGTTGACGTGTCAGTTCGGTTTCGTCTTCAAGAGGGAAACTTCCAGTCCTTCCCGTGCGGCTTCCACGATCAGCGTGCCCTTGTGGCTGGCCACGAGTTCGCGGGCGTGGCCGACGAGGCGGGAGACGCGGGCGTCGTCGTGGCCGGGGTCGTGGTGGAAGAGGAAGAGATGCTTCGCCCCGGCCGCCAAGGCGGTGCCGACGCTATCCTCGTAGCAACTGTGGCCCCAGCCGATGTGCGTCTGGTATTCCGTCTCGTCGTATTGCGCGTCGAGGATCAGCACGTCCACGCCGCGCAGGAACTCGACGAGTTTCTCGTCCTCCGCGCGGCAGTAGTCGAGGGTCTCCTGTCCCTTCGGGCCGCCCGCGCGCGGGTGCAGACGCATGCGGGCGTAGGATTCGTGGTCCGGCAGGAAGGCGACGGAGCCGGTGCTGGTGTCCATGCGATAGCCGACGCAGACGCTGGGGTGGTTGGCGAAGATGGCGCGCACGCGCACGGGGCCGACGTGGAACTCCATCTCGCGCTGGTCCACGAAGGTGATGTTGCTGGGCAACTGGCGCAGGCCGATGGGGAAGTAGCTGCTTTCCATCTGCACGGCGAGGGTGCTTTCAAGGCCCTTGCGGTAGCCTTCGTAGCCCATGATCCGGACCTGGTTGTTCGCGATGTAGGCGGGGGCGAAGAAGGGAAAACCCTGGATGTGGTCCCAGTGGGTGTGCGTGAGCAACAGGGTGAGTTCGAGGGAGCGGCCCTTGAACTCCTCGACCAAGTGCTGGCCAAGAAGTCGGATGCCCGAGCCGGAATCCAGGATGATGAGCTGGCCGTCCGCGCGGAGTTCGACGCAGGTGGTGTTGCCGCCGTAAAAGACCGTGTTCGGCCCGGGCGTGGGGATGGAGCCGCGCACACCCCAGAAGCGCAGGAGATTCCCCGGAGGCAGTTGCGCGGCTGGCACCGGTGCGCCGGACGGACCTGTGGGAGCGGCCTTCTCCGCATCCTTGCCCTCAAGAATCCGGAGGATGTCCTCGGCGAGGATCGGCTTCACCAGATAATGATCCGCACCGGACTCGAAGGCGTTGAGCCGGTCAGTGGCGAAACCCCGGTGCGTGGTGACGATGATCTTGAGGCCGGGCAGCTCCGCCGACTTCTCGCGCAAGGCACGGCAGACTTGGAAGCCGTTGCAGCGCGGCATGAGCAGGTCGCAGATGACGGCGTCGGGCCGGTGCTGAAGCGCGGCCTGGATGCCCTCCTCGCCGTCTTTCGCCTCGCGCACGGACCAGCCAGCGGCGGCAAGGGTCTTGGAAAGCACCTTGCGCACAATGGGGTCGTCATCAATGAGCAGGGCGGATTTCATCGTGGCCGCGCCAGTGTTCACGCGGAGGGTGAAAAGACAAGCTTCGAGCGGGCGGATGCGGCTCGCCGGCAGGACTGGGCGGCTCGGGGTGTGAATGCCCGCGCGCCCGCCACCGCCTAACAAGCCTATGCGCACGTTCCCCTCACTCCTCCTCGGCGTGGCTCTTGCCGCCACGTTCTCCTCCCAACTCCTTGCCGCAAGCCATCTCAAGGACGCCGCCACCGGCGATCCGAAGCTGCGCTCCGTCGGCGCGATGTCCTTCGGCCCCGGCGGCCTGCTGCTCGTCGCGGAACCACGCCACGCAGCCATCGTCGCCATCGAGACCGGCGACACCGGCCCCGTGCAGAAGCTCAAGCAACGCGTGGAGAACGTGAACGCCCTCCTCTCCGCCCGCCTCGGCGCGCCCGAGGCCGGCATCCAGATCGTGGACATGGCCGTGAACCAGGCCAGCGGCAAAATCTACCTCTCCGTCACGCGCAAGGCCGACAACGCCGCGCTTATCGTCGTCGTCACCGCCGATGGCCAGGCCACGCCGTTGAACTACGAGAAGACCAAGCACGCCCGCGTCTCGCTGCCCATCTCCGACACCGCCAAGGTCGGCAACGTCTCCGATGTCGCCTTCGCCGGCGACCGCGTGCTTGCGGCGGGTGCGTCGAACGAGGAGTTCTCCAGCAAGATTTTCACCCTGTCGCTCCCGCTCACGCATGGCGGCAGCGCGATGCCCCTCAGCGCGGAGACCTACCACGTCGCGCACGGCAAGTGGGAGACCAAGGCCCCGATCACGAGCTTTGTGCCGATGGAGGAGAACGGTAAGCACTACGTAGTTGGCTCGTTCGCCTGCACGCCAATCGCGAAGTTTGAACTCGATGACCTCAAGCCCAACGCGCAGGTCAAGGGCACGAGCGTCGTCGAGCTTGGTTCCGGCAACCGCCCGCTCGACATGTTCACCTACGAGAAGGACGGCAAGCAATGGCTCGTGACGCACACGATGCGCTTCCATCAAAACCTTTTTGGCCCGAGCAAATACTGGGGCGCGCGCGTGGACATGTCGCACATCAAGGTCCGCGATGAGGCGAAGATCAACCAGAAGGCCGTGCGCCGTGACGTGAAGCAGCCCAAGGGACCGGACGGCATCGAAATCGTGGAGAGCCTCTTCGGCGCGGTGCATGTGGACAAACTCAGCAACACCGAGGTGGTGGTCTTGCGTGACATGGGTGCCACGCTCGCGCTGGAGATCGCCCTGCTGCCGTGAAGGCCGCGCGGGCAACGCAGCCCCGGCGGTTGCTGGTCACACTGGCCGCAACTTTCCTTGTTCAACTTGCCCAAGCGGCAACTCCGCCCTCGGTCGCGCTGCGTTTTGAAGCCGCCGCCACCGATCCGCTCCAGACCGAACTCATCGCCGACGCCCTCGACCGGGACTTCTGGCGAGATCAACCGGCGGATGAGTTGACACGCAGCGCGCAGCCGTGGTTCGGCCTGTGGCTGGGTGAGGTGAAACCCGGCATCGCCGCGCTTGCCGGCACTTACTCGCTGCGAGGTTCGCAGCTCCGGTTCCGCCCGAGCCTGCCGCTTTTGCCGGGGCAGACCTACACCGCGCGGCTCGAACGCCCCGGCGTCAGTCTGCGCGCCGAGCATCGCACGCCTGCGCCCGCTGGTGCTGCCGCACCCAAACTCCTCGTCATCTACCCCACGGGGGACCGTCTCCCCGCGAACCACCTCAAGTTCTACCTCGTCTTCTCCGAGCCGATGGAGAGCGTCGTTTTCCTCAACTACTGTCGGCTCGTGGACGCGCGCGGGCGCGAGGTGGAAGCTCCGTTCCGCGAGACGGAACTGTGGTCGCCGGACGGGCGGCGGCTGACGCTGTGGTTTCATCCCGGCCGGCAGAAGACCGGCGTGAACCTCAACGTCGAGTTCGGCCCCGTGCTGCGCGAAGGCGGCGACTACCGGCTGGTGATCGACGGTCACTGGCCCTCCGCGCGCGGTGTTCCGCTCGGTGCCAACGTGACCAAATCCTTCCGCGCCATCGAGCCGCTGCACGACCAACTCACCACGCGGAGCTGGCAAGTCCACGCGCCTGCCGCCGGCACTCGCGACCCGCTGCGCGTCGTGTTTCCGCAACCGCTCGACTGGGCCACGCTGCATCGCCTGTTGCGCGTGACTGGCAAGGCCGGGGACATCGCCGGAGCCATCACCGTCACGCGCGGCGAGCAGGAATGGCAGTTTGTGCCGGAGAAGGCGTGGGCAGCCGGTCCGCATGAACTGCGCGTGGGCACTGCGATTGAAGACCACGCGGGAAACAGCCTTGCGCGGCCCTTCGAGGTGAACTTGCAGCAACGCGCGCTGCCAGTAGTCGCGTCGGAGATTGGCCTGCCGTTCGTGGTGCGGTGAGCCGGAGCGCGGCCTTCAGGCCGCAGAAATGTGCCTACGCCAGGGCATTCGTGCGCACTCTTGTTGCCGGATGTCTCTGCGGCATGAATGCCGCGCGCCTCACTTTCCGCCAATGCACCACAGTGACTTGTGCGTGCGGATGAGCAGGTCGCCGTTCGAGGGGACGATGGAGCTGTAGGATCTTTCCCCGAGCGGGTTCGTTGCGAGCAGCTCGAACGTGGGGCTGGCCTTGAAGACGAAGCAGTCGCCTCCGTGCGTGATGGTGTAGCACTTGCCGTCGGCGAGCAGCACGCTGCTCCAGTTCTGCCCGCTGGCGGACCCGCCCGTGAGGCGTTCGCTCCAGACTTCCTTGCCGGTTTCGAGGTTGAGGCACATGGCGGTGCCCGGGTCGTTGTGCATGTAGATATGTCCCTCGTGGATGACTCCGGAGCCGATGCGCTGCGGCGAGCGCGGGTGGTGCCAGAGGCGGTGCGAGGTGGTCACGTCGCCACTGCCAGCGGCGCGGACGGCCAGCGCCGAGCCGCCGAAGCCGCTCATCGCCACCACGATGCCGTTGGCATGAATCGGTGAGGTGTAAACAAGCGGAGTCAGGCCGGTGGAGTTCCAGCGTTCTTTTCCCGTCATCGGATCGAGTGCGCAGAGGCGGCCCGGCCAGGACATGAGGAGAGAGTCGCGCCCGCCTTCGTTGATGATCGGCGGAGTCGTCCAAGAACCGAGCCACTTGCCGCGCGGGGCGGCCTTCTTCTCACCGGGCGCGTCCTTGGGGGCATCCTTCGGGGCGGCGGGCGGATTACCGGAGTCGCCGCCCGGCTCCTCGTTCTTCCAAACGGTTTTGCCGGTCCTCTTGTCCACGGCGATGAGATAAGTAGTCTCGCCGGGCCCGAAATCGAGGAAGCAGAGATCCTTGTAGATCACCGGCGAGGCGGCGTTGCCCCAAATGTGAATCTGTCGGCCCAAGTCCGTGCGTTTCCAAAGTTCCTTGCCGCTGAAGTCGTAGCAGAACAGGCCGTCGCTCGCGAAGGACACGATGACGCGCTCGCCGTCCGTCACCGGCGAGGCCGAGCAATACGGGTTCGTCCCGTGCGTCGGCTCCTTCTCCTTCGTAGTGACGCCCATCTGCCAAAGCAACTTGCCGTCGGCGCGGTTCAGGCACATGAGCGTGCGGCGATCACCGACGGGCTGCGTGACGAAGATGCGCTCGCCCCAGACGATGGGCGTGGAGTTGCCGGCCTCCGGCAGCGGGATGCGCCAGCGGACGTTTTCGGTCTTGCTCCATTTCACCGGGAGATTCTTCTCGGTGGAGATGCCGTCGGCGTTCGCGCCGCGCCAGGCGGGCCAGTTCGCGGCGGAGCAGGGCAGGGCGGCGATGAGGATCAGGGGAACGAAATAGGTTAGTTTTTTCATGGCAACAGAAAGGCAGACGCGGCAGAGCGCAGTGTGTTTCAGGGAATCAGCCGCCCGCACTTGCGCGTGGACGCAGGCGCGCGACGGAAATACTCTGCCGCCCTCGACATGAGCAGTCACGCGCCGCAACTCAGCCCCTCGGCCAGGGCGAACATCCCCACGCACATCGCCATCATCATGGATGGCAACGGCCGCTGGGCCAAGACGCGCGGCCTCCCGCGCGTCGAGGGCCACCGCAACGGCGTCGAGTCTGTGCGCAGCACCGTTCGAACCTGCGGCGAGCTGGGCGTGAAGTATCTCACCCTCTACGCGTTCTCAGTCGAGAACTGGAACCGTCCCAAGGACGAGGTGGACACGCTGATGAAATACCTCGCGCGCTTCCTGAAGAACGAGATCGGCGAGCTGATGAAGAACAACGTCCGCCTCGAAGCCGTCGGGCAGATTTACCGGCTGCCGGAGTTCGTGCAGGAGCAACTCGCGAAGACCAAGGCCGCGCTGGCGAAGAACACCGGCCTCACGCTCATCCTTGCCTTGAGCTACGGCGGACGCACCGAGATCGTCGAGGCCACGCGCGCCATCGCGCAGCAGGTGAAGTCCGGCAAGCTCGACCCCGCCGAAATCAACGAGCAGGTCATCGCGCAAAACCTCTACACGCACGCCTACCCCGACCCCGACCTGCTCATCCGCACCAGCGGCGAGCTGCGTGTGAGCAACTTTCTCCTCTGGCAAATCTCTTACGCGGAATTCGTCGTCACGCCCACACTCTGGCCGGACTTCCGCAAGCCGCAGCTCTACGAGGCGCTCGAGGAATACACGCGCCGCCACCGGCGCTTCGGCGGGCTGTAGCTGCAGGTGGGAACGAGGAGGATCTATTCGCCTTCTTTCGGGGGAGCCTTGGACCAGTAGTAAAGCCCCACATACAGCACGATTAAGCCGAAACCATTCACAGTCAGAAAAAATTCCAAAAGCCCAATCGTGACGTTCACGCAAAAGACGAGCGCTAAGACCACCGCCGACGTTTGGGATGCCGACAAATCGGGTCTGTTGAATTCGGTGACAACCGATTTCAACAGTGCGATGAAGAAAATCAGATTCCTGTAGAGCTTCAGCTTTGCACGTTTCTTGTCCATATGCACTTGGGTCGGATCCATTAACCGAAAACCACATCGAAGTGCTAAACTTGGTCCCTTTTCTGCCGTTGATTGTATTCGTCGATCTCCATTCTAGCGGCGTCAGCAGCTTCTAAAGCACTTCGAATTCGGACTCGGATCTCGACGGGCGTCAATTCTCTGCCATCAATGGCTGAGACCAATCGGGAGGCGTGCAAGATGTAAATATCGAGCGGCGGTGATTCTTGACCGAGCTGCTTTGCCGCCTCGTCGTAGTATTTCCAGTTCTCGATTGCTGCCCGAACCGCTAACTCGCGAATCTGGCGCCGCTCATCGCTTCGTCGTGCTATCCACAGGTTGAAAACGGTGAAGACTCCGGCAACCGCCGCACCAACCGCCGCACCCAAGACAGTAGCGGTGGCTGCATCGATTGACATAGGGTCTGGCAATTGTTTTGCGCAGTTAATTTTAGGTTTCCAGAAATAACTGAAGCCACGATGCCAAGGCTTGCCTAGCCTATTTCCGATTCAGATTAAGGCAGTTCCTTAATCTGAATCCGGCGATACTCCATCGTGCCGCGGTCGGCTTCGAGGCCGATGGGGCCGGTGGCGGGCAGTGCGAGCGCCTCGGCCAGCACCTCGCCGTTGCAGGTGCAGCGGGCCTTGCCGTCCTTCACCACGACCTCGATGACGTTCCAGTCCTGCGCCTTGTATTTCTTCAGCTCCTTGTAAGGCCCGGCCACGAGATAGTCGCGGCACTGGAGCTGGGGCTTGCGCAGGAAGATGCCGCTGTCCGCGTTCACGGCGGCGCGGAACTCAAGCTTCAGGATGAAGTCCTTCGGAAACTCCTTCGTGGTGTAGAGCTGGCGGAGCTTGGGGCCTTTGCCCTCCGTGAAGGGATTGACCGTGAGCGACTCGCCCTTGGCCGTGTAGCGTTCGTCGCTGGCGTTGGCCTTGCCGTCGAACGTCTCGGCGGGCTTGAAGTCCTTGTCGCGATAGCCCCAGCCGGTGAGGTCCTTGCCGTTGTAGAGGCTTGTGAAGCCCGCGTCGGGCTTCCACGCGTCGGCGGCTTGGGCCGTGGCGGCAGCGAGGCAGAGGGCGGCGGTGAGTTTGAGGAACGTGATGCGTTTCATGGTGGGAGGTGTCGTGGTCACGCGGCGGATTAGAGAGGGAAACCAAACGTCCGGCAAGCACCGCCTTGCCTTGGGCTTCGGTTCATGCACGCTTTCGCGCATGAGCATCCCGCTTCACCAGCTTCGCGCCGGCGTTATCGGCACCGGCTTCATCGGCCCGGTTCACATCGAAGCCCTCAAGCGCCTCGGCGTGCAGGTCACGGCGATCTGCGGCTCGACCAAGAACGCTCGTGCCACCGCAGAGAAGTGGGGCATCCCCGAGGTCTATGGCGATTACGACTATCGCGCGATGCTCGCGTCGCCAAACGTGGACGTCGTCCACATCACCTCGCCGAACAAGGTTCACGTCGAGCAGTCCCTCGCCGCGCTGGCGGCGGGCAAACACGTCGTCTGCGAGAAGCCGCTCGGCATGACGGCGAAGGAGACGGCCAAGGTCGTGGCCGCCGTGAAGCGGAAGGGCGCGCCCGTCTTCGCAGTGAACTACATGTGCCGCTTTTTCCCTGCCGTGCTTCAGATGCGCGCGTTGGTCGAGCGCGGCGACCTCGGGCAAATCATCCACGTCCAAGGCCATTTCTTCCAAGACTGGCTGCTACACGCGACGGACTACAACTGGCGGCTGCTCGCCAGCGAGGGCGGCAAGCTCCGCGCCGTGGGCGACATCGGGACGCACTGGATTGACGCGGTGAGCTTCATCCTCGGCGCGAAGGCCGAGGCGGTGCTCGCGCACTTGGAGACGTTTCACAAGACCCGCTATCGGCCCACGGGCGAGGTGCAGACCTTCGCGAAGGTGGACCCGAGGACGATGGTTCCCTACAAGTGCGACACCGAGGACTTCGGCACGGTGCTGCTGAAGTTCGGCAAGGCGAAGCACGGCTATGTGAACGGCACGCACGCCAACGCCTCCATCTCGCAGGTTGCCGCCGGCTGGAAGTGCAGCCTCGCGCTCGGCATCTACGGGACCAAGGGCAGCGTGCGGTGGGACTTGCAGCAGCCGAACGAAATCCTTTTGGGCCGCCGCGATGAGCCGAATCAGGTTCTCCAGCGCGCCACCGCCGGTTTCAGCGAGGACGTGGCGGGTTTCACCGATTATCCCGGCGGCCATCCCGAGGGCTTTCCCGACAGCCACAAGATGCACTACCGCGCCGTCTATGAACACATCGCCACCGGGCGGAAGGCTCCGGCGATCTTCGCCAAAGCGGTGGACGGACATCACGAAGTCCAACTCTGCGAGACCATATTGAGGAGCAGCAAAACGAGGCGGTGGGTCAGTCTTCCATGAAGGGTGGAGGCCTTTTCTGGCTGGCGATTCCCGTCACATCCGACGCGTAGTTGCTACTGGGGAGTGCAAATTCTTACCCCATATATGGTAGGTTTCCGCTTTACACCCTACCGGATATGGGGCTTAAAGTGGCACACATGTATCTGAAGAACCTCACCGTTCTGGGCTTCAAGTCCTTTGCAGACAAGACCTCGCTCAACTTCCAACCCGGCATCACAGCCGTCGTAGGCCCCAATGGGTGCGGTAAATCAAACGTGGCAGACGCTATCCGTTGGGTGCTGGGTGAGCAGTCAGCGCGGGCGCTGCGCGGCGGTGAGATGGCGGACGTGATTTTCAACGGCACGGATGGCCGTCGTGCGCTCGGCATGGCCGAAGTCTCCCTGACAATCGGCGACGTGGACGCCGAGCAACTCAAGGCGTCGGGCGTCGCGATCGCCTTCAACGAAATCACCATCACGCGCCGTATCTTCCGCGACGGCGGATCGGAGTATTACATCAACAAGGTGCCATGCCGCCTGCGCGACATTCAGCAGTTCTTCATGGGCACGGGGATGGGGAAGACGAGCTACTCCATCATGGCGCAGGGCCACATCACGCAAATCATTCAGAGCAAGCCCGAGGACCGGCGCATGGTCTTCGAGGAGGCTGCGGGCATCACCAAGTTCAAGGCACAGAAGAAGGAGTCGCTCCGCAAGCTGGAGCACACCGACCAAAATCTGCTGCGCGTGGAAGACCTCATCCGCGAAGTGAAGCGGCAAATCGGCTCGCTCCAGCGCCAGGCTGGCAAGGCCCGCCGCTACAAGCAGGTCGCAATGGAACTCCAGCACCTCGACACGCAGCTCGCGCGGCATCAGTTCGACACGTTGCAAGCGGAGATTTCCCAGCGCACGCACGAGGGCGAACAGCTTCGCGCGGCGATGGAAGACCTTTCGCAGAGCGTGCTGCGCAGCGAGGACGAGCTTCAGCAGCTTCGTCATCGCCTCTCCGACCTCGACGCGGAAATCAACGCGTCGCGCCAGCAAGGCCTCGAACTCAAGGGCCAGAGCGAGCACCACGAACACCGCATCCAGTTCAACGACGAGCGGCTCCGCGAGCTTGAGGCGCAGAACACGAAGGCCTTCCGCGACATCACCGAGTCCGAGGAGCGCATCGGCTACGCGCGCCAGGAACACGTCGCCGTCACGCAGCGTCTCGCCGAGTCGCAGCAGAAGCTCGAAACCCTGCGCGGCGAACTCAGCGCGAAGCAACAGTCCGTGCAGACGGTCGAGCGCGAACTTATCACCCGCCAGGAGGAACTCCGTCGCGCGCAGACCGAGGCCTTCAACTCCTCGCAGCAACTCAGCCGCGTGCGCAACGAAATCAACGCGCTCGACTTGCAGAAACAGGGCAACGTCGTGCGGCTGGAGAAGCTGTCCTCGGAGAAAATCCAGCTTGAGGAGGAACGCGCGCGCCTCGACTCACGGCTCTCGGAGTTCGCCGCGAACGTCGAGACGGAGAAGCTCAGTGTTGTCGCCCAGCGCGGCACGGTTGAGCAGCGCCAGCAGCGGCTCCGCGACATCCAGGGCGAAATCAATTCCGTCAGCCAGGAACTCGACACCATCCTCCGCGCGCAGGCGGGCGTGAAGTCGCGCCTCAACGTCCTCGAACAGTTGCAGGGCAGCCACGAGGGTTTTAGCGCAGGCGCGCAGGCCGCGCTCAAGCAGTCCAAGCTCGCGCTCGGCACACTCGCCGACCGCATTCGTGTGCCGGACCAGTATGTCGTGGCTGTCGAGGCCGCGCTCGGCCACCACCTCCAGTTAGTTTTGACCGAGCAGCCCGAGGCCGCGCAGCAAATCTTCGCGGACTTGATCGCAAACAAGAAGGGTCGCGCCAACATCGGCTGCCTCGGATTGAAGAATCCCGACTTCAAGCCCGCTGTCGCGACGGAAGACGCCCCCGGCGAGTCAGCCTTGAAGGTCATCGAGGCGGAAGAATCTGTCGCCTACCTGATCAACGGTCTTCTCGGCAACACGCGCATCGTCGCCGACCTCGCCGCCGCCACCGTCGCGTGGCAGCAGACGAATGGCGCTTACAACTTCGCCACGCTCACGGGCGATTTGCTCAATCGTCAGGGCATCTTCACCGGTGGCTACTTGAACGGCAGCGCCAACGGCAAGGCCCCGTCCTCCATCCTCGGCCGCAAAAATCAAATTACCGGACTGAAGGCTGAGATAGACCAGGCCCAGGCGCAGAGCGACGAGATCAGCCGCAAGAAGGGCGCGCTCCAGAGCGAGCAGACCGCGCTTCAGGCCGGCCTCCAGCAGGCCCAGGCGGACCTCCGCACGCAGGAGGTCGCCATCGCCACGCGCGAGGGCGAGTTCAAGGCGCTCAAGCTCTCGCTCCAGAATCTCCACCTCCGCATTGACACGGTCGTCTATGAAATCCAGTCGCTCGCTGCGCAGGAGCAGGAGGGCAACGCCAAGCGCGCCGGACTCGCGACGCAGATCGCCGAGTTGGAGACCCGTGAGAAGTCCCTCACCGACCGCGTCGCGGAACTCGGCGCGAACATTGACTCGCTCCGGCAGCAGCGTGACGCGGCCCTCACCGCCCTCAACGACACCAAGGTCGCCACCGCGACGGAAGAGCAGCTTGTCCGCTCGTTCGCCGGCCAGAAGGCCCCGCTTGAAGCCCGCATTCGCGAGCTGGAGCAGTTGATCCAGACGCGTCAGACGGAGATCGGCGCGTTCGCGCAGCGCAAGACGCAGGCCGAGGGCGAGATCGCCGACTCGCGCCACCAGATCGAGCGGCTCCAGCACGAGCGCGAGCAGGTTGGCCAGCGCGTCACCGAGCTGGGCACGCAGAAGACCGCGCAGGAAGGCGACATCGAGCTGCGCGAGGAAGGCTTGCGCGAGCGTCGGAAGGAGCTCGGGGAACTCCAGGGCAGGCGCGGGGCGATTGACATCGAGCTGACGCAGAAAACGATGCAGGTGCAGAACCTCCGTCAGCGCATCCACGAGAAATACCAGCTCAACCTCGACGACGTGCGCAGCGAGTGCATCACGATCACCTACGCCGACGAGGGCGCGCCCAAGGTCGAGACAGTTTCACCCGAGGAAATGGCGAATCGCGGCATGGCCACGGATTGGGAAAAGGTCGCCGAGCAGGTCGGCACGCTCCAGCAGAAGCTCGACGACCTCGGCCCGGTGAACCACGCCTCCATCGAGGAATACGAGGAGGCCGAGACGCGCCACGCCTTCCTCACGCAGCAGCACGGCGACCTCGTCGCGGCGAAGGCGCAGCTCCTGGAGATCATCAACAAGATCAACAACCAGACCAAGGTCATGTTTGCCGAGACCTTCGCCAAGATCCGCGACAACTTCCGCGTGCTCTTCACGGAAATCTTCGGCGGCGGCAAGGCCGACCTCGTCCTCGTGGATGAGAACGACCTCTTGGAGTCTGGCGTCGAGATCGTCGCCAAGCCACCCGGCAAGCAGCTTCAGAGCATCAGCCTGCTCTCCGGCGGCGAGCAGACCATGACGGCCGTCGCGCTGCTCTTCTCCATTTACCAGGTGAAGCCCTCGCCGTTCTGCGTTCTGGACGAGCTGGACGCGCCGCTCGACGAGTCGAACATCAACCGCTTCATCCGGGTCTTGCAGCGCTTCCTCGTCCACTCGCAGTTCGTCATCATCACGCACAACAAGCGCACCATCGGCATCGCCGACATCCTCTACGGCGTGACCATGCAGGAGCACGGCGTGAGCA
>JBEBFV010000097.1:0-15707 GCA_040081795.1 Limisphaerales bacterium
GTGCGCGGCAGATACTCACCCCGGCTCGCGGCTGTTGTCGCCTCCTCGAACCAGCCACCCCAAAGTGTTTCAGAGGCTGGCAGACGCTCGCAACCGCTTACGGTTCGGCCGAGATCGATCAGCGGCTGCAGATTGCGAGAGTTGAAGGCGGGAAAGTCAGATTCCCGGCCTTCGATGAGCAGTCGCGCCATTGCGATGACGCCAGCTTGGGGATGCTCGGCCTTGGCATCGGTCAGGTCGCTTAGAAAGACTTCATCTGGCCGCCGCACCAGATAGCGGCACTTTTCCTTTAGGGAGGTGGCACCGCCACTCATCTCATACCAAGTGCGGCCCAGCGTGTTGTCGGTCAGAAACTCGACCACGTAGCGCGGGGTGAAGAACTGGTTGCGGACGGCCAGCTCGCGGCTGTTGCGCGGGGCGGAAGATTCTTCACGCATCTTCTTCCGCTCGGTCTCGTCGTTGTAATACTGGTAAATCCAGCCAACGGTTTCATCGGCCTGCCAGATTTCCGCGAACTGCTCGGGCGGTATCTCGTCGCGCTCCGCGGCCTTGCCGGAGCCGTTCAGCTCCTGGAGCACTTCTACGAGCGCATCGTGACGCGGGAAGAGCAGCGCGAGCGGGCTGAAGCGGTCGAACAGCACGCCAAGGTCGAGGGCGAGCTCGTCAAACAGGCAGTGGAGATAGACGCGGTAGGCTTCGTGCGTCTCACCTAGCGCGCTGCCGGCGGAGGACTTGAACAACTGAAAGCCCTCGGAGTTGACGCCCTTGCGGACACATTCCAGCACCAGCCCGCGTTCCTCGCACAGCCGGAGTGCGGCGAGGCGATTGAGCACGGTGAACGCCTGCTCGCGGATGACGCGGGCGATGTGCTCGGGCCGAGCTTGGGTGCGGCTGAACGCCTCGGAGGCTGAACCGCCTTCGAGATGGTTGATGCGTTCGCGCAACAGGCGGGCGATTTCCAGGGACTCATCCCCCAGATGGTCGAGCGCAGCGGTCGGTGTGAGTGAACCATCCGGCTGGATGCCGTAAAGCTCCTGCAACTGGGCGGTGAACTCGCGGTCCAGCACGCGCCGACACGCGGTCACAGTGCGCTGGAGGAGATTCCGCGTTTTTTGGTCAAAGGCCATGAACTATTCGATCTCCAAATCCACCGGACGGTCGGCATCCGCTGCATCCTGAAGTTCTTTGATCAGCGGTTTCACTTCCGCACCCGTTTCGTAGCGGCGTTTAGCCTTGATCCGAGCCGGCTCCGGCTTCGTGCCGGGAGTCGGAGCCGGCGGCGTGGGCGTGGGTGTCTCCGGCGTCGGCGGGGGCTGCGCGGCTTTCGCCTCGGCCACTTCCCTGGCTCGCGCCTCCACCTTGGAGCGCATCCGGGTGAGCATGCCGTCAGCTTCAAGCTTGCGGTTCACCAGGGCGCGCATACCGGCGAGGTCCGTGGCCGTGCCGAGATCGAGGGCATCGAGCTCCTCGGAGAACGTGGCGCGGTCGGCCTCGGGCAGAGTGGCCCAGACGGGCGTGGAGCGAAGGGCGTCGCGTTCGAGGTCCAGTGACTTGGTAAACTCATTCGTGAGCTGCTCTGCACCGGCCTTGACGAGGAGGTTCAGGTTCTGAAGGCGGTTGCGGATGTCCGCGCCGACGGCAAAGAAGTCCTCGCGTTCCAGATACCCGGCGAGTTCGGTGCGGAGCGTGACGGATTCGTTCAGCAGAATCTCGGCCGCGCCAATCTTGGGGAGGAGCGGAATCTCGCGGAGCAATGTGCCGGCCGCGAGGGCGGTGTCGTCGAGCTTTTGATCGAACGCCTTCCGCACTTCGCGCGCCCAGATGAGGTTATCAATGAGTTCACACTGCTCCGCGCCGATCACGGTGGGCGCTTCTGAGGCATCGCCTTGGAGCACCTGCGACAACTGCTTCTGCAATCGCCCCGTGCGCTCGGCCCCGGGCAGGCCGGCGGCGGTCAGTTCGGCGGCGAGCGAGGCGTAGTCGCGCTGGAATTTCGGGAAATGTTCCTGCACGCCGCGACTTACGTTCTGCGGCATGGGCAGAATGTTCTGGCCGGTGACGCTGAGCAGACGGGTGGAGGCGCGCAGCAGCGTTTCCTGCGACACGGTCTCGTCATTGGAGGCCATGTCCACTTTGCCAAAGGCATTGGTGTTCTTCAGGCCTTCGACGGCCTTCTCGCCAGACACTTTGATCCACTGCGAGGCCACGCGAATGCGGATACGACCGGCGATGAGCAGGGCAGCGACCAGGTAGCGGGTGGTGTCCTTAAACCAGCCGAAAGGCGCGCGCCCGAAGTCGTCGAGCAACTTGCGCCCATCGACCTCGCCGTGCTTCTTGAGGTGATCCAAAATGGCTACCAGCGCGGGATGGGTGTCGTTGATACGGGTGGCGTTGCCTTGTCTCTTCACCAAGCCGAGCGGATCGACAGCGGTGGCGATGGTGGAGAGGTCTTTGGTTTGGAGCAGGCGCTCGGCGAGATTGGCGTCCACGTTCTCGGGTGCTTCCTTGAAACGATGAAAGACATCGGCCGCGACCTGTTGCACCTGGGATTTGCAGGCGGCGAGCAACTCGGTGCCACGCGTAGCCACGGCCTGTGGTTTGCCGCGAAAGACGAAGCTGCCTTTGAGGAAGGCGTTCTGGAGCGCCGTGTCGAGTTCTTGACTCTTGAGCTTGTCTGCCCGTTGTCCTTGGGCACGGACGAAGTCAGCCACTTCCTTTTCCGCAGCCTCGCCACGATGAAGGAAATGGATTCTCTCGCACTGATAGATCTCCTTGATCAAGTCGCGGATCTGGGAGCTGTCCTCGCCGGTGAGATAAATAATGTGCTGATTGGACAGGACGCGGGAGTCGGTGATGCGAGCGGTCTGGGCGACACCGAATTCCGCCGGCGGGACGAGTTCCAGATGAAGTTCGATCTCGGATTTCTCGTGGCTGATCGGTATGGGCATCGAACCCTGCAAAAGCTTCGTCTGCACCTTGACCTTCAAAGTGCCCTCGACCAAAGCGGATGGTTCGGGGGTTAGAATCTCGCGCAGGCGCTCCGAGAGCAGGAGGTTGGCATCGGAGGAAGATGGTTGCAGGAGCGATTTCTCACCCATGATCTGCGAGACCGCCTCGCTCATAAAGCGAAGCGAGCCGTCAATCTCGGTAAGCGGCAGGCCCTTCTCCGCGAGCATTTGGTTGACGACCGTGTCCACCTCACCGGACAGCGGGGCGACGTTCAGATTAGGGTAGAGCAAGGCAGCAACATTTTCGCGGCTGACAGGGAAACCATCAATGAACTGCAAGATGACGATGGTTTTGGCGACGCGGAGATGGGCCGAGCTGGCACCGAAGACTTCGCCAACCCGGTCCACGGTCTCGACGAGCTGCCGGTTGGCCCGCTCGATGTCGCGTCGCAGTGTGTCGTAGAACACGTCCGCCGTGGCGAGCGCGCCGATGGGCGTGTCCGCGAGAAGCTTGTGGCCGGAACGATAACCGCTGACGTCCACGAGCACGTCTTGGATGACCTTGATGGCGGAGCGCAGGCCGATGCCGCCGGTGGAACGGGCGAGCGAACGCAGCAATTCCATGAGCAGCGAGAAATGCTGCGGCAGGAACGGGTAGAGCCGGACGAAGGCGTCCCCCGTGAGGGTGGACTGGAAGAGCTTGGTGTTCTTGAGCTGGGTGGCGTGGAGGATCGCGCCTTCCTTTTCCTTGAAGAGCGAACGCAATAGTTCATCACCAGCAGGGGACTTTCGGAGCAGGCGACGGTAGGTTATCTCGCGGATGTCGGAGGATTCGATATCCACGCGCCGGGCTTCCGGGAAACGATCCTTGAGTTTGAAAAGCGGGCCGGTGACCGGGAGCGTCTGCTGCGCGGTAGCAATGACCCAGGCATGGCCGAAGCCGAGGTTCTTCAGGTTTTCGGCCAGCCCCTGCATGTTGAGAATCAGTTGCGGGCTGCCTTCGAGGAATTGGCCCACCTCGTCAATGATGAAGATGACACGCCGGGAGCCGGAGCGGCGCTCAACCAGATCGAGCATCTGTTTGACGCGTTCGTCCTCGCCGTAGCGGGCACTGATTTTGGTGTCGTTGAAGCTTTTTGCGTCTGGCCAGATCTCCGCGTAGAACTCCGAAACGATGCGAGAAGCGAAGGTGACGCCCAGCAGGAGATCGTTCTTCAGGCTGTCCCAAGAACGGCCCTTGGCAACTTCTTGGAATCTGGTTTTGAAGGCGTCGAGTTTGCCGTCCTTTTCCAGGAGCAATTCGAGCAGAGCCAGTTTTTCATCCTTGGAGTAGCCGGCCCAGCCCATCACTTCATCATAGAGCAGCCGCGAGACACCTTGAGCAGCAGCCTGGACCGAGGCGACCGCCGCCAGATCGAGCATGATGACGGTGGCGGGGAATCTACTGGCGACGACGGCGAGTTGCTGGCGGAGTTGGATGCCGGGGAACTGGTTTTGCAGCCATTTGAGGAAGGGGTCGCCCTTGAGTTTGCGTTTCGGGTCGAAGGCGAAGCCGAGGTATTTGGTGAACGAGCTTTTGCCCGAGCCGTAGAAGCCGGACACCCAGACGCCGATCTCGTGGCCGGCCCCAGCGGAGAAGCCGTCCGCCAGATTGTTCAACAGGCGCTCGTAGTGGCGGGCGAGACTGTCGGTCACCTCATACTCGCGGATTTCGCGTTCGAGCTGGTCCTCCGTGGCACCGGCGTAATTGATGACGGAGGTGATCTGCCGGTCAATCGGGCGGGTTTGATCAAAGATTTCGCGAATGTTCTTCATGCTGATGGAAAGGTGCGCTCAGTCGATATGAGGCGAGCGGTAATTACCATCCTCTTTGTGGACCCCGAGAAAGCGGCGGCTGTAGGCACCGCCCGCCGTGCCGGGATACAGGACAACGGTGGGGATGGAGAATTTGCCCACCAGTTGTTGCTCCACCGCGCCAATCCTCAGGAACGGATGCAGCGCCTCCAAGTCCGTGAGGAAAAGAACGGACGTAGAGTCGTGTTGGTGCGACTCAATGGCGCTGAGGATGGCGGAGCCGACGACATTGTCCTGGTGCAGATGCGTGGTCAGGGAGCGGGTGATGACGGAATGATCGTCAGCTTGCAGGCGCGCGGCCTCGACCAGCGGCTCGCGCAGCTCGTGGGCGCGAAAGTAGTCGTTGATCACGCGGGTCATGGAGAGGTGATGGGCTTGAAAGCCATCGACGATCAGTTGGGCTTCCCATTCCGGGAGGCGTTGCTTGACCTCGATGATCTGCTGCGGTGGAAACAGCAGGTAGTAGACAGGGTCGAAACCGGTCGGACGGATGGAGCCCATCCCGTTCTTGAGCAGGCCCCGCAACTCATTGAACTTCTCAGCGAGCGAGCGCATCCAGCATTTCCTCCATGGTTTGGTGCTTCCACTCCACGCGGAGCAGAGAACCTGAGTGTTGAACGAAGAGATGGCCCTGTGTGGCGGCTTTTTCCAAGGACGAGATCACGTCGGCGGGTGAGAGGCCGAACAATCCCCAATCGCGGTGGCGAACGATTTCCTCATCATCTGCTCCGCCGAAATGGAGTTCATGGGCCAGGAACACGACCGTTTCGGGCATGATGAACATCGGTCGGATTTGCCGATGGCCGAATCGGTTGTCAGCGATCAATTCAAAGTCCACCAGGGTTCCCAGCAGGTAGCGGGTGACGCGTTCCACCATGCTGTCCGACCATCGTTTTTCCAAGGCACCCCGGCTGACCGCCCGGTCGATGAAGTCACGTGCATCCTGCTTGGCGACCTCACCGGCGCGAGAGGAATACTTGGGCCAAAACACTTCCCGGATGAAGTCGTGTAGAATGAGGTTCGCGCGGGCGGTGTAGATGAGGGTCAACTGGCGGAGCAGTCCGCGAGGTGCCCGGGTCAACAGGAGATGTCGCAACCACTCGGCCGGCTTACCATCTCCGGTGAGGTAGCGCTGGGCGAAACCCCTCCCTACCAAGTCATCCACCCGGACTTGCGTCGCTTTGCCGAGCGCTCCCATGGCGCGGACCCGGGCTTTGAGGGCACCGACGGACATCCCCGGCTCCCAAAGCTCCAAAAGCTCAAGCGTCTCAGGAACCATGCCCTGTGCTTTGGACAGGTTGGTGGTGTAGTGCGGTGCGTTCGTCATCGCGTTACGCTCGAGAAATATGGCAGGCACTGGACGTCCTGACGGAAAGCCGCGAGATAGTGCTTGGCCAACTCGACCAGGCCCGCCTCGCTGAAGGCATCCCTGGTCGTTCCAATCTGGACGGGGCCGGGATCGACCGAGATGACCTCGCCGCCTTCGGATTCGAGCACTTTTAAGGCGTCCTCGCGGCGCTTGGGCAGGGAGTTAAGGAGGATGGAACCATCCCGCTGGGTGGCGTGCTGAATCTGGATCTCGTCCCCTAACGAGAGCCTAAAAAGGTGGACACAACGCCGTCTGCCGATCCGCTCATCGTGCACGCGCTTGGCGGCTGCCGTGGTGCCATTAAGAGCCGCATACGCGGCGGCACGGGGGAAATTGTAGGCCGCGACGGCGATCCCGTTGGGAGCAAGGAACGAGCTCGACCACCAACCCGCCGAGCCAGCCTCGCCTAGAAAGGCTACGGCGATCCTAACCCTAGCAAATCTCGCTGGCAGCGTGTTTAGCATAATTCCTTTGCTTGGCTCGGGCGAGTCGAACTTCTTGGCGGAAGCTCACCTGACCACTCCGCTCCGCCGATGGCCAAGGTGCAAGCAAGAATCTCTCCGGACAGATTCTTCCAGGCCGCCGAGTAACCTACGCCAGAACGGCTGGCGTAGACCCAGAACGGCCCGATGCTGAAGGAGTTTTGGAAGGGCAAGCTCATTTTCCTACCTTCAATGCTTACGGCAAGCAATTGTGATGTCGAACTCCGTGGGGGGCAAGAATTCCTCTGCTGAGTGAGCATGGGTCATGCGGCTCTGCCAAGGTGGTGAAGATGAAATTGGTCTCTTCCCAAGGTCTGGCGGCAGAGTTCGACCAGGTGTTCGTGATGGGTGAGGAGAAGGATTTGCGTTCGTTTGGCCAAGGCTACGAGTTGCGGGAGAATGGCTTTAGCGCGTTCGTCGTCGAAAGTGATCAAAAGGTCATCCAGAATTAGCGGCATCGGCTCGTGCTCCTCCAGATACCGATCAAGCGCTGCCAACCGGAGAGCGAGAAACAACTGGTCACGTGAACCATCGCTCAAACCTTCCACGAAAACCTTGTTCTGGTCCGGCCGGACGCCCACGAGGACGGGGACATCGTCGGCATTGAACTCCGCGCCCAACCCGCTGAACGCTCCGCGGGTGATGGCTTGGAACACCTCGCCGGACTTCTGGAGGAGCGGGCCTTGGTTTTCCTTTCGGAACTGCTCGATCTGGGCCTCCAAAAGATGGGTGGCAAGGCGGAGGCGCAGAAATCGGGCGGCGTCCTGCTTCAGCGTGGCCGCACAGGATTCGGCCTGCTGACGGAAATCAGCGGCTGCATCTCCGGCCTTTTCCAACGTTTTCTTCTCGTTCCCGAGCCGAAACAACATTTCGCGGATGGCAGGGAGGGCTGATTCCTTTTCGGCTTTCTCCCCAGCTGCTATTGGTTCTCTCGCTGCAAGCGTGTCTGGGTCTTCGGCACGAACCTTGGCCACAAATTCGTCTACGGCCTGCCCGCGGGCGAGACCGCTGAGAGTCTTGCGCAAGTAGTCAATTTGAACCTGCACCGTGGCGCGCTGTTCGAGGTGGGCCAGTAACGGTTCGAGCTCTGTTACCGAGACCAACCCCGCCAGCTTAAGCAAATCATTGAGGGTTTGCTCCGACTGTGTGGCGAGCCCTTGGGCATCCGTCAATTCATCGGTGGTCTCTTCAATCTGTTCGGCGAGTTGGTCATGGCGCTCTTGTGATTTTCGGGCTTCCGTGAGCGCTTTCCAAAGAGCGGATTCCAGGGCTTCGGTCGTGTCCCTCTTGATGTCCAGTGCAGCGGCCTTCGTGCCGACGTTCTTCTCGTATTGTGAAATCGCCTCGGTCGTCGATTGAGATTTTCCGGACAACTCCTGCCATTCATCAAATTTAACGAGGAGCTCCTTTCGCTCCGCCAAGAGCGTCAAGCCGGCCTCGGGAGAGGTGGCTTCGGTCAGGCCCACGACCGCGCATTGTGCATTCCATTTTGCGGTCGAGGTGCTGACGGCCTTGGCCAGCCGAACACGTTCTTTTTTGAATTTGGCGACTTCACTCTTCAGGCCGCCAAGTTGCTTGTTCAACTCGATGCGCTGACCGGCTGATTGTTCGCCGTCTTGGACAAGTTTCTTGGCCTCCGCAAACAACAAGGAAAACTCCTTGTCTTCGGTCTGGCCAAGAACCGCAGCCAGGCTCTTCTTGGCCTGCTTGATTTGTTGTCCTTTCTGCTTAAAGGATTCCTCCGCAGTTCTTAGTTTGCCGAGTCGCTCCCGGAACTCGATCCAGCCCTCGCGCCATTCTTCCATTTCCAGAGGCGAACGAGGGGTGATTCCGCAGGCTGACCACTCGGCTTGCCAGGTCTTTTGGCACCCATCCCGATCGCCTTGGAGTTCCAGGAGTTTCTGTTGACATGCACCGTTCTGCGCTTCGATTTCACGCAATTGAGATCGTTTTTCTTCGGCTTGAGCGACGGCTTCGGCATCGAACCGAAGCTTATCCGCAATGCCGTCGGCCTTCGCGATGGTCAGCGGGAACGCTTCCTCCAGCGGCAATCCTGGAACCAGTTCTTCCTTGGCACCGCCACCTTTCCAATCCGCCAGCACCAGACTCCAGCCATGGTCTCGATGTTCCCGACCTTGGCGGAGCGCTTCCTCGGTAGGCAATTCTCCCTGTCGTTGAAGTCGTCCTAGTTCGGCGTTAATTGCTGCGGCTCGTTTATTGGCCTCGTTGATTTTGTCTTCTTCGCTTTTGATCGCTCGCTTGAAGGCTTCAAGTCGCTCGTGATAACGACGGATGGTGGCGCTGGCCGGGACCGCAAGCCGGGCGGTCGCATCCAAGTCCACGGGAGCGCCCGCTACCTGTTGGTGCAGGTCGGTTGTTTCCCGGGTCAATCGATTGACCTCCAACTGACTCGTTAAGAAAGTTCGGTCTGCCTCCGTGGCCTCGGCGGCCACGGCCAAGGCTTCTCGGAGTCCGGTCAGGTTCGATTCCAGGAGAGACAGCAACTCGGTTTCCTGAGCGGTGATTTTAGTCTCAAGATTCTCGGCCTTGTCGGAATTGGCGGTTTGCTCGGCCAAGACGACCTTGAGCGTGCCGGCGGCCTCTTCGCTGGCCAGTCGAACTGGAATACTGAGGCGGTGATTCTCCAAAGAGGCAAATTCTCCAGCCAACTGCAAGTTGTCCATGCCGGCGCGAATGAGCGGCTCAAGGCCCTCGAGCCTGGCCTGCGCATCGGTCAGAGACTTTTTACGATCACGATACACCCCAAAATCTTGGTGTAACTGATCGAGAACGTCCGCCTGGGCCAGCACAGCGGGGGCCGTCTGACACCCCTGTAACTGAATCCGGAGTTTTGCAATGCTGGCCGTCAGACCCTGAACTTTGGCCTGCGCGTCACTCACGTCCTGGCGCGCCGCCTGCGCCCGCGACGTGAAATCGCCGGCCAAATCCGGCAGGGGCGGAATCTGCGCGAGCTTTTGCGCTTCCTCTCCCAAACGTCCGACCATGGGCAGAGCGTCTTCACAGCGCGAAATCCATTGAAGCTCCCGGTCCAGTTTGGAGATCTCCGCGTCGAGAAGCAATTTCGCGGCTTCTGCTTCCGACAACTCCTTTTCCAGCTTTTCCCAATCTTCGGGATTGACCATGGCGTCGCGGCTCTGCTTCAGCAGTTCTTTGTAGCGTGTGGCGGCGGGGCGGATCGAGACGTTCACCCGGGCATTCCCTTTGTAGAGCCGCTCCGCTTCCTGTTGCAGCGCCTCCACGATCTTCTGGACGGGAGTTCCCCCCAGGCTGGCGGAGAAGAGCGCATTGCCGATGTTCCCCTCACCGCGGAGAAGTTGCTGTGCTCCTTCCTGAAGCTCCCGGGTGCCCAGGCCGAACATGGCCGAGAAATAGGCCTGATCCACACTGCCGAGAAATGGGGCCAGGGCGTTATCGGGAAGCTGAGTGCCATCCTCATTCAGCAAAGTGTTCTTGTTCCCTTTGCGCCTTTGAAAAACTAATTGGGTCCCAGCGCGGTTGCGGAGCTCCCCTTTGATTCGCAGATCCGCGTAGTCATGGAGAAAGTTATCGGTGGACTGCCCGTGAATGCCGAAGAGCAGATCCCGGATCGCCCGGAGCAACGAGCTTTTGCCTGCCTCATTGGCCCCGTAAATGACATGTAGATCTCCTGGCAGAGCGGAGAACTGGAAATCTAAATCCGTGAATGGTCCGAAGGCCGGGATCTGTAATCGTTGAAATCTCAAGAGTCCTGTCCTCCCTTGGTTGCCAGGGAGTCCAGAATGATGGCCCGGACATCGCTGAGGACGGCGGTTCGTTGGTCCCCACTCCATTCCGCTTCGACCTCACTGCGGAGCTCAGGCGGCAGCACGCCGAGCATTTCCTCAATTTCGGTGGGCAGGGCTATCTGATGGTCATGAGCCGCATCCAAATTCTCCACCACGATCCTGGTCAGGGCATCCCGCTCGGCCAATTGCGCTATTTCATAGACCGGGGCGGTGGCCATTTTGATGCGTTCAATCCAGATGGCCTCGGCACCCTGATCCTGCGCGCGCGCCAGGAATTGAGCTCGCCAGTGCTGGGCATCGCGGTGCAGCGACCCGTGCAAGGAGGTGGTGCCAATGATGACCATCCGGGCGGCGACTAGCCGTCCCTCCGCAGCGGTCACCGCTTTGCCCAACACGTCACCGACCCGACGGAACGCCTCCTCTTCAGATTCGACGCCGGTGAAATCGACATTCAGCTCCTGCCAGCGAACGACGTCCAGGTTGCGCCATTCGGCACTTTCCACCTGGAGGAGATCATTCACCGTAACCAAACGGCAACCCCGCGGTCCAGTCTCCTTCACATGTCGCCCCTGGCAGTTGCCGGCGAAGACAATCCACGGATCCTCGCTGATCACTTCGGGCTGATGAATGTGACCAAGAGCCCAATAGCCGTAGCCTTTCTCACGCAGATCCGCTTCCGAACACGGGGCGTAAGTGTCGTGCCCGGGTTTTCCGGTGAGGCTGGTGTGCAGAACGCCCAGATTAAATTTGCGTGGCACAGCCGAGGGATAATCGATGACCAGGTTCTCCGGCACCGCCCGGTTGGGAAATCCGCGCCCATGGATCACCACCGGATGTCCCTCCACATCCATGGTCTCGGCTGACCGCGTGGAAAAGACATGCACATTTTCCGGCAGAGTGAGCTTCTTCGAAATCACTGACGCCGCATCATGGTTGCCGGCGATCAGGTAAACCGGAATATTCTGGGCGAACAACTTGACCATTTGGCCGCGGAAGAAGAGGCCGGTGCTGTAGTCCTTCCAATCTCCATCGTAGAGGTCCCCGGCAATGACCACGAAGTCGACGATCTCGTCGAGAGCCAGTTGAACCAAGTTCTCTAGGGCACGGCGCGTGGCGCCCCGAAGTAACTCAAGGGGTGCTCCCTCGTGAGCTTCCAATCCTTGGAGGGGACTGTCCAGATGCACGTCGGCGGCGTGGATAAAGCGAAACATGTCAGACTTTTTGGGGTGTTTCTGAAGATCCTAGAGAACCACTGGTCCGTGCTCACGTGCGTTCTCAAGGCAGCGTGAGGCTGTGCGGCCAGGCTTTCCTTCATTCCGGCGAGTGAATGTTTGCGAGACGAAGGTCACGCGACGGGATGGGTCTCGCTGTCTTATCGTGAAAAGCCACATTGGGTGTTAAGAGGAGGATAACGTCTTCGCTTTGGAGGGGAAGCTGGAAATCTGCCCCCGCAGGAGAACCTGCCAGCGCTCCTTGGCTGGGATGGAGGCGTCGAGCAGGCGGGAAACCGTCCGCTCAGCACAAGCAAACGTCTCGACGGCAAAGTGGGGGTTTTTGCTTCGGTAGGCGGGGTAGAAGTCCCCGGTGGTGTTGATTGCTGGCATAGGCAAACTGCGTTCAACTTTCACAGCGGGATCCCCCGCACCTTCGTGTCCGCCCCACTCGGCCAACAGGCCTCGGTCAAACTGAACTCGGGCCGACTGCTCTTCAGGAGCGGGCCGTTTGGAGTCGGCAGAAATGTAGCCGAACCACCATTCGGTTTGGCAGCATTAAATTCGGGTCCGAAGCGAGCAGTCACCCCATCGCGACGTGACCATATCCGGCGCCTTCATTCGGACGAGCTGTTCCAGTGCTGCGCGGCACTCGTTCCCCGATGACGCAAAAAGCCACGTCTAGGCGCAGCGCGGTTTCTGGTTCAGGCAACCGGCGAGGATGGCCGATTCGCAGCGGTGAGGCGCTTCATTCCAAGTGGCCAATTTTCTTGAACCGCCGAGGTGCTCCGGCTAGCTTTGGAACGAATCAGCGCCGTCCTTTTTTGCGATTGGGCTGCTTGGAGTGGGCCAAGCGTGGACACCGCCAATGCCATTACGCATCGTCAATCCGAACGTCCCGCCTCCTGAGGCCGGCCTTGAGGCGCAGAAGACCATGACGGTCGCCTTCGCCGAACAACAGGCGAGAGCCCACCACACCGTTGCCATCGTTGCCACTATCACCATGCCTAGAGCCGTGCCCGCAGGCGTTCATCTTCTCAGCCAGCCGGAAGCGGCTGCCCAGCATTCACCATCCACTGCCCATGCCTAAGCACGTTCAAATTCAGTTCATTGGGAAAGGCGACGAGTGGTATGCCGCTGGCGACGTTCTGCTGTTGCCGGATGGCCGTGTCGAGTGGACGGACAACAAGTTCGTCACAGATAGTTTTGTCCGCGAGTCAATGTTCCATCCCGACGAGGGGCGTGAGTTGAGAATCACCGAGCCGGAGAAGTATTTCGACGCTTGGATTCAGTTTGGCGGCAATCGCAATTTTCGAGTCGTTGACATGGACGACCCGGTCAGCGCAGCCGCCTTGCTGCCGCAGGCCGACTGGCCGCGTGTGGCAGCCGCACCTAAATCAATTCAGCCGTTCCAGGAGGAGGGTGGAATCGAAACTTGATGCTGGGTCACTCGCAACTTCACGCTCCTGCACTCTGGCTGCGGCAGCGGTTGTGAAAGAAACTAAAGAACCGGCAGAGAGGCTGAAACGAAGAACGCGTAAAACTATGACGATTGCAGAACTTCGCGACCATGTTGCACGACTTTCGCCCAAAGCCAAAATTTCGGATTCGTTCGAGCGACAACGCAGACGTGATTCAGGAAGCCGGAAGGTGTGGTATCACACGCAGCAGGAACATCTGTTGGGCTGGCTGAAGGGATACGATGGACCCGGATTCTACGGTCGCCGTCGTTGGGATCGTGATGCCCGGTTCGTTTACAACCACTTTCAGTGTCCTCAGGGGCTACTTTGGTTGGCAGAGGCAGCGGGCGTCGCAGCCGCAAAGATTACCGAAGCCAATGAGGCGGTCCTGAGCGCCCCGCCAAGACTATCCAGCCAAGTGGGTGCGCTACGGCGGGTAATCCCCTGGTCGCTGGTTGAGGCGGAGTTGACCCGTGACTAGCCTGCTGTGGCCATTGTCGCCACCGCATAGTCCCAACCCCTCTTTCTCTGCCCGCCGAAGCGAGCAAACCAGTCAGCGTTGTCACTCCCAACAATCCCAGCCAGTCTTCAGAGGTTCTGGAGATTCTAGCGATGCCGGACAAGGCACGGCATCGATCCCGCATGCCTTGAGGTCCGTAACAGTCACAGGCTTCTTCTGTCGCCCGTAGAGAATCTTCACCGCGTCACAGCAGGTAGCCATCAAGACCGTTCTTAGCTTTTCCTCGGCCTTTAGCCGATTTCGATCAGCTTTCTGAATCCTTAGGGCATACCGTTCGTAGAGTCGACAAAAGGCCTCCGGTGCCTCCAAAACACCGGAAAAGCAGTCATTGGACTGCCTGCTAGTCTGCCCATAAGAGCGCGCTGCACGCTCAATCAAGCTCAGGTAGGCCTTTGGGGACTGAACTTTAGTCCTTACGCGGACAGCATCCGGTTCATCCAACGACAGCGAGATCCCGAAGGCCTTTGAATAAGCTCGCCAGCGGTTTTCAAAGTAACGCCTCTCCTCAGAATCGCCCGCGTCGCGATGTGGCAACCAGTCGGCATATGCTTGAATCAGGTTGGAGTAACGGCATGCCCGGGCCGCCACCTCACTGGTCAGTTTTTCAGCGCGATGCCCATCACTCCATACCCAGCGAGCCGGTCCTCCCAACCCCGACCCTGTCTCTTTACAGCATTCGCGGATATGCCCCCACGGGTCCGTTGGCGTGCATCGTCCTAATTCGAAGGTCAGGTTCTTTTTTACCACTGCGATCGCGTCAGCACATCTTGGCCCTTCTGGGACGGGAAGGAACTCGACCACGTAAGAACCCGCTATAGGAGCTCCGACCAAGGCCACGGGTTCCTTGCCGTCGCCCCACCAAACTTCCGCGTGCTCTTTGGAACTGTCAACTTCGCCTTCGATCCAGCAGGGGAATTCGGTGGGCTTCATGTGGGTATCACGCCCCGTCGATGCGTGGCTGCTTTTGTTTTGTAGGACTTGTCGGCTTGCAGTGAACGAAACCTTAGCGGGCTCCGCCGCTAATGGAACCGGAAAAATACAGCCACACGCAGGCAATGCAAAACCCGCGCGCGGCCGATGAAAAACTCGTGCCACGGGTGATCATTTGGTCCCTCCACCTGCAAACACCGCATGGGCAGCTTTGAAAGTGTTCAAGTGCAGCGGAAGGAGCTTGGAATTGATGGGCTCCTGATAACCACCAGCCAGAACGAAGAGCACGGGCAGATCACGCCCCTTGCATCGCTGAAACACGATCCGGTCACGCTCGAACATCTGCTCCGTCGTCATACCCAGGGAGCCGAGCGGATCGTTGAGGTGCGGGTCTGCGCCCGCTTGGTAGATGAGCAGGTCAGGCCGCCAGCACTCCACCATGTCGAAGGCGTCGTCCAAGGCCTGCTCGTAGAGACTGAAGTTCTGCGTGACGCTCGGCAATCTGCGAGGAATGCTCCGCTCTCCGCCGCGCATGCCGAAGGAGTTTCCATGAATCGAGAAGTTGAAGAGGTTCGGGAGCCGGTGCGTGAACTCCTCTGTGCCGTTGCCCCCATGCTCATCGCAGTCTAGGACCATCACTCTAAGCTCAGGGAATTCTTGGGCGACAAGCGCGAGCCCATTGAACGTGCAGTAGCCGCCACCACGGGCATACCCCGCATGATGAAATCCTTGGGCAACATTCGCGGCGACGCCGTGCTCCATGGCCAGCTTCGCTCCCAGCAGTTGCCCGCCGTTGATAGCGAGCACGCCGTCGCGAACCTTCGGTGTCCATGGCCAGCCTTGAGAGGACGCCAAGGGTGCGCGGCCTGTCAGAAATGCATCCACGTATTCGGGTGCGTGGAGCTGGCGCATCCGGTCAGCATCAACGGGTTCAGGCACATCGATTTCAGCCCAACCGTTGGCCACGGCGTGCCACGCCACGGGACCGAGTTTGCGCATTGAGGCGGTCGGGGTTTCCGCCGAATAGAGCGGTGAGAAGCAGGTTTGGATGGCACCGGTCATTGCCGTTGTTGGGCGTTGGCCGGCCGGCTCTGCGTCTATTCGGCCACGGCCATCATCCGGCAGCAGGAACACGAGTTCCTCTGGCG
>JBEBFV010000098.1:0-15701 GCA_040081795.1 Limisphaerales bacterium
TGCTGAGACTGGCGGTGTCGTCGATGTAGAGTGGGCAGCCGGCCATCTTGCCGGCGACGGCGGTGAGCTTCGGGAAATCGCGCTCGGCCAGGAAGCCCTCGCGGATGTCACGGAGGTTCACGCGGGCGCGCGAGCAGAGCATGCGCAACACGAGCGAGTCGGCGGACATTTCCAGGCTGAACACGCCCACGGGCAGCTTCAGGTCCATCGCGACGTGCTCGGCGATGTTCATGGCGAGGGAGGTCTTGCCCATCGAGGGGCGCGCGGCGATGACGATCATTTCCCCGCCATGGAAGCCGGTGGTCATCTTGTCGAGGTCAGTGAAGCCAGTGGCGATGCCCGTGGTCTGTCCCTGCCGCGAGTGGAAGTCCTCGATCTGCGCGATGGCCTTGTGGACGAGATCTTTCATCACGAGGCTGACGGTCTCTTCGCGCTCCTCGCTGATGTGCAGAACTTCTTTCTCCACCTCGTCGAGCAACTGCTCGACATCGCCCTGCTGTTCCTCGTCGAAGATGCGGCCGATGACGCTGGAGCAGGTCTGGATCATCCGGCGGAGTAGGTGCTTCTCGACGACGATGTCCGCGTAGAAAGGGAGGTTCGCGGAAGAGGGCGTGGCGTCCACGAGCGCGGTGAGGTAGGCCACGCCGCCGATGGCGTCGAGCTGGCCCTTGTCCTTGAGGCGCTGGCGAACGGTGATGAGGTCAATCGCCTCCTTCGCGTCATACATCGTCACGAGGGTCTCGTAGATGGACTGGTGGCGGAGGTCGTAGAAGGCGGCGGAGGCTCCGGCGTGGGGATTGGGCGCGGGCGCGTCGCGGCGGCTCGACCGGGCGTTCGTGGTGTCATCGCGGCGGGATTTGAACTTCTCGACGCAGGTGCCGATGGCGGTGTTGGGGTCGAGCAGCATGCAGCCCAGCACGCCTTGTTCGGCCTCGATGGAGTGCGGTGGGAGGCGGTCCACCTTGGAGAGGTCGATGGCCGCATCCTTGCGGCGGCGCGTGCGCTTCAGGTCGGGCGGCGCGGCGGACGCCTCGGCGGGCAGGTCAACGGAATCAATCACGGCTTGAGGAGACGGGAAACTGGTTCCCATGGCACTAGGAACTTGCTGGAAAAGTATTCACAGGCAAGTCGCCCGCCGCAACCCCGCGAGGACAAGTTCAGGTTGCGCGTTCGTCGGTCTCTGCGCTAGGTTCGCCCCATGAGCACGGTTGCCGAGCCAGTCACGAAACGGAAGTTTTCCAAGGCAAGCTTGGAAGCAGGCGACCGACTGCTCAAGGCGGTGAAGGACAAGGTGCTCAAGGAGCACGGTCGGATTGAGGAGGATGACCTCCGAAAGCGCGGCTACAGCGAGGCGACCATCGCGCGGCTCCAAACGCTTTGATGGCGACCCGGTCAGCCGTTCTTCCGCAGCTCCAAAAACTCCCTCACGGTGATTCCAAGAAGCGGCGAGTAGTCATTGGCAATTCCTTGCACCTCGCGATATGGCACCCCGCGACAAAGGTGGCGAACAATCTCCACGGTGGATAGCCCGGCCTCGCGCGCCATGCGCACAACTTCCTCCGGTTCAGCCCATCGCAACGGATTGTCTTCGCTCACGTTGGGAATTCACCGCTAAAGCCACGAGGCCGTCGAGGTAAAGTTTGAATCCGTATCGGCAGCCATTCACCGGATGTTCACAACCAGCGGCGACCGGGTTCCCCCGTAGGGAATTTCCCCGCCCGAAAATCAGATTGTCACGAACTGGCCCGCTGATACATTTCCTCGCCATTGCAGACCGGCAACCGTGGCTGATATGTCAAACAACCCTGGCCAATCGGGCGGCGACGACGAGTGGGTGAAAAATTCGTCGCTCTACCGCGAGTTCCTCGCCGAGCGCGAGGAGATCATGAAGCACAAGTGGATCGAGTCCGAGAAGGCCCAGCACGATGTCGGCTTCGAGCGCGCGCTGACGGACTGGATCGTCAAGCACCGGGCCAAGTGGCGCAAGTCGCGGCACGCGCACGGCCAGAACTAGCTTCCGCTCCCCTCTGGCGGCCTTGGTTCTCTCGTCCCATTCCCATGCCTGATTCGCTTCTCCTCGACGCCGCCGCGCTTTCCCGTGCGCTCACGCGCATCGCCCATGAGATCGTCGAGCGCAACGAGTCTGGAGCGGACGTGGTGCTCGTGGGCGTGCAGACTGGCGGCGTGCACATCGCGCACCGGCTGGCGAAAACACTCCGAGAACTTTGGAACCAGCCCGTCCCCGCCGGCGCGCTCGACGTGAACATGCACCGCGACGACCTGGGCAATCACCTCGCGCCCACCGTCCATCCCACGCAAATCCCCGGGGACATCACGGGCAAGACGGTTGTGCTCGTGGATGACGTGCTCTTCAGCGGGCGCACCACGCGCGCCGCGCTGGACGCGCTCAACGACTTCGGCCGCCCGCGCCGCGTGCAGCTCGCCGTGCTGATTGACCGCGGTCATCGGGAGCTGCCCATCAAGGCTGATTTCGTCGGCAAGAACGTCACCACCCGCGCCAACGAGCGCGTGAACGTGAAGCTGAAGGAAGCCGACGGCGAGGACGGCGTTTGGCTGGTGAAGAATGGCAATGGTTCGCCGGCTTGAGTTTGCCGAGCCATTGCTAGTGGTTCGACGGAGTAATGACTTTCCAATCCGCCCCAACTCCATTACTCCATCCCCCCAGCCGTGAGCCGCGCATGACCTGGAACCGCAAACACCTCCTAGACATCGAGTCCCTTTCCGCCGACGAAATCATCGCCGTCCTCGACACCGCCCGCCAGTTCAAGGCCGTCGGCGAGCGCGCCATCAAGAAAGTCCCGGCCCTGCGCGGCAAGACCGTCGTCAATTTGTTTGTCGAGCCGAGCACGCGCACGCGCATCAGCTTCGAGCTGGCCGCCATCCGCCTCAGCGCGGACGTCATCAACTTCGGTGCCGAGGCCAGCTCGCTCAAGAAGGGCGAGACGCTCAAGGACACCGCCCGCAACCTCGAGGCCCTCAACGCCGACATCATCATCATTCGCCACAGCGCCACCGGCGCGCCGCACTTCCTCTCTCGCTTCTTGAAGGGCAGCGTCGTCAACGCCGGCGACGGCGCGCACGAGCACCCCACGCAGGCTCTGCTCGACACGTTCACCATCCGCGAGCACCGGGGCAAAATCGCCGGCCTCAACGTCACGATCCTCGGTGACATTCTCTACAGCCGTGTGGCCCGCTCCAACATCTGGGCGCTGCTCAAGCTGGGCGCGAACGTCACCCTCTGCGGCCCTTCCACCCTCGTCCCGCGCGTCTTCGAGCAGATGGGCTGCCGCGTGACTTACAACGTGGACGAGGCCATCGCCGACGCCGACGTCATCAATCTCCTGCGCATCCAGCACGAGCGTCAGCGCCAGACCATGTTTCCCAGCATCGGCGAATACGCCGCGCTCTTCGGCCTGACCCACGCGCGCTTTGCCAGGACCCGGCCCAACGCGCTCATCATGCACCCCGGCCCCATCAACCGCGGCGTCGAGATCGCCAGCGACCTCGCAGACTGCGGCCGCTCGGTGATCTTGGAGCAAGTCACCAATGGCCTCGCCATCCGCATGGCGGTGCTCTACCTGATCAGCGGCGGCAAGGGCGCACAGGAACTCGGCGGACTGGCGTAATCGCTGCGCCTTAACCGAGCCACCGGAGCCATCTCCTCGGGCAAATCCAAGCATGGTGGCTAAACCTAGACAGGTCGGCGGGCTTGCGTGGAAATCAGGGCGGAAAAACTTTTGGCCGAAGAATCCCCTGCCAGCGCGCTTCCCGGCGCAGCTCCGCACAGGGCCGAGAATTTTTCTAGCGGCGTGGCATTTTCCCTGCTGAAATCCCCGTCCATCGGTAACTCGGAAGCTCTGGCGTAGTTCGCCTGAGAGCGTTTGGGTTCACAACTAACAACACGCACATGGCTAAATACAAACTCGAATACCTCTGGCTCGACGGCTACGAACCCGTCGCGAACATCCGCGGCAAAACGCAGGTCAAAGAATTTGCGAGCTTCCCGAAACTCGAACAGCTCCCGATGTGGGGCTTCGACGGCAGCTCGACCCGTCAGGCTGAAGGCCGCAGCTCCGACTGCATGCTCAAGCCCGTCGCGGTCTATCCCGACACGACCAAGAAGAACGGCGTGCTCGTGATGTGCGAAGTCATGATGCCCGACTGCAAGACGCCGCATCCCTCCAACGGCCGCGCGACCATCCCCGATGATCCCGGCGCGTGGTTCGGCTTCGAGCAGGAGTATTTCCTCTACAAGGACGGCAAGCCCCTGGGCTTCCCGTGCGGCGGCGGCTTCCCCTTCCCGCAGGGCGAATACTACACCGGCGTCGGCTACAAAAACGTCGGCAGCATCGCCCGCGAGATTGTGGACACGCACCTCGACCTCTGCCTCGACGCCGGCATCAACCACGAAGGCATCAACGCCGAAGTGGCGAAGGGCCAGTGGGAATTCCAGATCTTCGGCAAAGGCTCCAAGAACGCAGCTGATCAGGTCTGGGTTGCCCGTTACCTCCTCATGCGGCTCTGCGAGAAGTATGAGGTGGACATCGTCTGGCACTGCAAGCCCCTCGGCAAGGATGTGGACTGGAACGGCTCCGGCATGCACTCCAACTTCTCCACCGAGTTCATGCGCACAGTCGGTGGCAAGGCCTACTTCGAGGCCCTCATGGCCGCGTTCGACAAATACAAGAACGAGCACATCGCAGTCTATGGCCCGGACAACCACCTCCGCCTCACCGGCCTCCACGAGACGCAGTCCATCGACAAGTTCAACTACGGCATCGCCAACCGCGGCGCGTCCGTGCGCGTCCCGCACAGCTTCGTGAACAACGAGTATCGCGGCTACCTCGAAGACCGCCGTCCCAACTCCCAGGGCGACCCCTACAAGATCGCGGGCCGCATCCTGCAGACCATCAACACCGTCCCGCTTCCCGCCGCCAAGAAGGGCAAGAAGTAGTCGGTCGCAAAACTTGCTTCTCACCACGGCGTGGACTTCGGTCCGCGCCGTTTTTGTTTTCCCTTTTCATCCCTGAGGCCTTTCGCCAGCCTCCGCGCCGAAACCTATGGCAAAAGCTCACTCCTACAAATTCTGTTTCGGCCCGTGGAACATCAGCGAAGGACAGGACCCCTACGGCCCGCCCGTCCGGCAGCCGCAGACCTTCGAGTGGAAGCTCGCGCAGCTCAAGAAGCACGGCTTCGACGCGATGATGTTCCACGACGACGACGCGGTGCCCGACCTCGACGGCAAGTCCGCGAAACAAATCGCCCGCGAGGCGCGCGAGCTGAAGAAGCGCCTCGACGGCCTCGGCATCGCCGCCGAGATGGTCGCGCCGCGCCTGTGGTTCCACCCGAACACCGTTGACGGCGCCTACACCAGCAACGACCCCAAGTGCCGCGCCTACGCCATCGAGCGCTCGAAGGTCTGCATAGACATCGCGCACGAGCTGGACACCGACCTCATCGTTCTCTGGCTCGCCCGCGAGGGCAGCTACATCCGCGAGTCCAAGAACGCCCGCCGATGCGTGGACTACTTGGTCGAGGCCTTCGACAAGATGCTCGGCTACGACAAGAGCATCCGCCTCTCCATCGAGCCCAAGCCCAACGAGCCGATGGACCACGCCTACATCCCTACCATCGGCCACGCGCTCGCCATCGCGCAGCTCACGCGCGACCCCAAGCGCGTTGGCTGCCTCATCGAAAGCGCTCACGCCATCCTCGCCGGCCTCGACCCAGCCGATGAAATAGATTTCGCCTGCGCCTTCGGGAAGCTCTGGTCGCTCCATCTCAACGACCAGAACGGCCTCAAGTATGACCAGGACCGCCCGTTCGGCTGCACGAACCTCCGCAGCGCCTTCGACCAAATCCGCTCACTCGAACGCAACGGCTACGGCCGGAAGGGCGAATACGTCTGCTTCGACGTGCATCCCTTCCGCACCACGAAGGAGGAGCACTGGCTCGACCACCTCACCAACAGCCGCCGCACCTTCCTGCGCGTGCTCGAGAAAGTCCGCAGCTTCGACGAGAAGGCCGCGCAGGCGCTCGTTGACGACCGCAACTACCAGGCGCTCGACCAGTTGGTGATCGAACATCTCATGGGCAAGTAAGCCGGGCATTCCTGTCCGGCGTGAATGCCTTCCACCATGCCCGAAGTCATCACCGCCCCGCCCGGCACGACGAACCGCGAGTTTCTGGAGCAGTTCGCGCAGCCCGGTCGCGTCGGCCTCTGCGGCGGCGATTCGCTCATTGACCGCGGCATCGCCGCCGCCGAACGCCACGCCACGCCCGATGGTCGCTGGAGCCGCTGGACACACGCCTTCGTCTTTGGCGAACGCCGCAGCGACGGCCACCTGTGGATCATCGAGTCCGACATGCAGGTGCTGCGCGGCCACGTCCAGTTCGGCGTGCAGGAGAACCGCACGACGAAATACCACGACGAGAAACTCTACTCCTCGCTCGCCATCCTCGACTTCCAGCTCCCGCCCGAGTCCGTGAACCGCATCCTTGCAGAAGGCCTGGATCTCGTCTCCCGCCGTGTCCGCTACTCGCTGCGCGAAATCCTCGGCATCCTCATCGCTCTCCGCCACCCGACGCTGCGCCCGCGAAGCAACCTGCTCGACCGCGACAACGCCTTCTTCTGCTCGGCACTGGTGCGGCACATGTTCTCCAAGGTCAGTTGCGACCTCACGCCCGGCCTCGACGTGAAGCACACCGCACCGGAAAATCTCTTCCGCTCCCCGGTGCCGCACTGCACCTGGACACTCGAACGCACCATGCCGCACAGCCACCTTCGTGCGTTGGCGAAGCGCGTGAGGCAGCGCGTGCGCACCCGTCTCGGCCGAGCCTGAACGCCGAGGATGGCCCGATCCCGACAAGCTGGTTTCCTCGGCGCGCTGCAAACCAGCTTCGTGGTGGTGGGCCTGATGTTCTTCATCAAGGCCGTCGAGCTTGTCGCCGGCATTTCCCTCGCAGGCTTTGGCATCGTGCCGCGCGACCAGCACGGATTGATTGGCCTGCTCTTCAGCCCGCTCCTGCATGGCAACGCGGCGCATCTGCTCGCCAACGCCGCGCCGCTCTTCGTCCTGCTCACGCTGCTTTTCTGGGACCGCAAGTATCACCCCTGGCGCACGCTCGCGCTCATCTGGCTGGCGAGCGGCCTGGGCACCTGGCTCATCGGACGCGGCATGACGAACGGCCAACTCACGGTGCACATCGGGGCCAGCTCGGTGATCTACGGCCTCGTCGTGTATCTGCTCGTCGCCGGCTTCCTCATGGACAGTTGGCGCGCGGTCTTCGTCGCGGTGGGCGTGGGAGTCGCTTACGGCGGCATCATCTACGGCGTGCTCCCGCAGTCCGGTCCCATCTCGTGGGAAGGCCATCTCTGTGGAGCCATCGCCGGCTTCTTCACAGCGCGGCACAACCACCGATAAATTGCGAACGGAGAATGTCGAATGTCGAATCCGGCGTTCGGATGACGATTCCCCATTCGCAACTCGCCATTCGGAATTTTCCCGCCACTCTTGGCTCATGGATATCGCGACCGCCGCACGGCTGGAGAAAGTTGAATCCGCCCTCGCCCACCTTGAGCACCAGCACGAGCAGCTCAACGGCGTCGTCACCGAACAGGCCCGCATCATCGCGCGGCTCCAGAAGGAAGTGGCCCGTGCCTCGGTGGCGATGGAGACGCAGGAGCTGGAGCGCATCCGGTCCAACAACCAGAAGCCGCCGCACTATCAGTAGGAAGGTTTTGGTAGGGCGCGTCTGTCCCCAGCGCGCCGCTGAACCACCCGGACATCCAACCGGCGCGCTGAGGACAGCGCGCCCTACCGCCACTCAGTATCGCCTCGGCGGCGGGGCCTTCACAAACGTCGTCTCGCGCAGGTAAATCGGCTCCAGCTTCTCGCCCGGCAGGAAGTCACTGCACTGGGACGCCAGCCGGCCGAGTTCGCCAGCGGAGGGTGCAAGAAACTTTGCTCCGGCGAAAGGACACTTCACGTCCGGGCTGACGAGCAACTCGCCCGCTGCCGCCAGCGCCTCGGCCGCAGCTCGCGTCAGCAGCCGCAGCGGAGCCGCCTCGCGCCAGCCGTCGGACTTGATCTCGTAGCTGGCGGAATAGAACTCGCCGCGCAACGCATCAATCACCACGGCGACGCGACCGGTCACTCCTGCCGCTTGCGCCGTCGCCGCGAGCACCTCCGCGCTGCTGATGCCGAGCAGCTTCACTCCCAAGGCAAGCTGCCAGCCTTGCGCAACCGCAATGGCCGAGCGCACGCCGGTGTAGGAACCCGGCCCCAGCCCAACAGCGATGCACTCGACTTGCTCGCGCTCAAGACCAGCCGCGCGCAGCGCCGATTCGATCAGCTCGAACGGCCCCGGCGTGATGCCCTCGGCCTCGGCGTGGCCGAGCACGCGGTCGCCGTCCACGACTGCCACACCGCGCCGAGCGGAGGAGAATTCAAGCGCCAAAATCTTCATACTCGATGCGCCGCCGCGTCTCGCTTTCGGAGGTGAATTTCACCCAGCGCAAGCGACCGGGAATACTCGAAACACCAAACTCCAAACTCGGAACTGTGCCAAACCATCGCTCCGCCCACTCCACCACCGTCACGCCGCGCGGGGTGAAGAAGTATTCGTCCAGCCCGGCGCCGGCGATCTGCGCGCGGGTGTCGAGCCGGTAGAGGTCGAGGTGGAAGAGCGGCACGCGTCCGCTCGTGTGCTCGTTGACGAGTGCGAAGGTAGGCGACGCGATGCGCGCCGTGATGCCCAGGCCGCGCGCCAGGCCTTTCACCAACTGCGTTTTGCCCGCGCCAAGGTCGCCGCAGAGCGCGAGCGTCCAGCCGGAGGCAGCTTCCCGCGCCCATGCCTCGCCGAGAGCGGCGGTTTCCTCCGGTGAATTGGTGACAACTTCCTTCAACTGGCGAAATGCTCGTAGCCGCGCAGGTTGAACTCGCGGAGGCCGCGCTCGTCGCGGAGGCGCAGGCCGGGGGCGGTGGTGATCTTGCCGACGCACGAGAGGTTCACGTCGGGGAACTGCGTCTTCCATGCGTCGAGCAGCGGCACTGCGGTTCGGCTGGCGACGGTGAAGAGCAGCTCAAAGTCCTCGCCGTCCGTGAGTGCGGCGAGGAGCGGTGGTTTGGCGGAAGATTCCGCGCGGGCTTGAAGCTTAGCCGCGCGGCTGATGGGGATGGCACTCGACAGCAAGTCCGCGCCGACGCCGCTGGCTTCGAGGATGTGCCGCAGGTCACCGGCGAGGCCGTCGCTCAGGTCAATCATCGCGTGGAGGGTGAAACGCTCGGCCAGCCAGCGCGCCTCTGCCAGGCGCGGCTCGAAGTCGAGATGCCGCCCCGCCAGTGAACCGCCGAGCGTGCCGGTGACGAAGATGGCGTCGCCGGCCTTCGCGCCGGAGCGCAGCACTTGTCGGCTGCGCGGCACGGTGCCGAGCAAGGCGATGGAGAGCAGAAGCCGCTCGGGGTTCGTCGTGGTCTCGCCGCCGACGATGGCAACGCCGTGCTTGCGCGCGCGCGAGTTCATCCCGGCGTAGATGGCCTCGATGCGCGCGGGGTCGCACTTCGTGGGCAGCGCGAGCGTGACGACGGCGTGCGTGGGCGTGCCGGCCATCGCGGCGATGTCGCTGAGGCAGCGGGCGAGCGCCTTGTGGCCGATCTTCTCCGGCGGTGCATCGGCGGTGAAGTGGACCCCCTCGACCACGGCGTCGGTCTTGAAGAGCAGGAGGTGGTGCGGCAGGCCAAGGTCGAGCACGGCGCAATCATCGCCCGCGCCGGCCAGCACGGAGTCGTGCGTGGGGAGCATGGCCTTCAGGCGGGCGATGAGGTCGAACTCTTTCACAGATGTTTCAGAAACCCGCGCAACCAGGTAGGGCGCGCCTGTCCTCAGCGCGCCGTCGGCTGCTTGCGTTACGGAGCGGCGCGCTGGGACAGACGCGCCCTACCCAGTGAGTCGGCATTGTTCTCATTGCACTTTGAAGAGCTGCTTCAGCTCGTTCTGGAAGACGAGCGCGAAGTAGTTCGCCGCGTTGAACAGGCTGTGCGTGAGGATGGGCGCGAGCAGGTTGCCGGTGCGCTCGTAGAGGAACACCAGCACCATCGCGAGGAAGGTCAACGGCAGGAAGGTCGCCGTGTTCGCGTGCGTGAGGGCGAAGAGGAGCGATGTGCCCCAGAGCGCGAGCTGCGGCCAGCCGCGCTGCTTGATGGCGGGATAGAGGATGCCGCGGAAGATGATTTCCTCGACCACCGGCGCGCCGAGGATGGCGACGAAAGCAAAGAACACGCGCTGTTGCAGGCTCTGCGTCTCCTGCAAGGTCTGCACCACCACCTGCACCTCTGGCTGCACGCTCACGCTCTTCATGCCCATCGCGGAGAGTTGCTGAAGCATGATCGCCACCGGCAGTGCCACCAGCACAGCGGCGACCGCCAGCCCAAGCGTCCGCAAGCAGCCGGCGCTCCCAAAACCGAAGCCATCCCGCCAGCCGACCCCATGCTCGCGCAGAAAGATGGCCACGAGCAGCAGCGTCCCGCCGTGCAGCACGATGGAGTTGCTCACGAACAGGAAGAACTTTCCCTCCTGTGTGGCGAAGGCGGCCTCGGGCAGGATGGCGCGCGTCGCCAGCGAGCCGATGGACAGGCAGAAGCACACGCCTGCGACAAAGCGCAGCAGCGGTTCAGCTTCCCATTTTCGTTCCGGCAACACGCGCGCAGGCTAGTCGCGGGGCGGCGGGGAGAGAATGGAAAAGATGGCTGTCCCTGTAGCGGCGGTCTGTGACCGCCGTCGTTTGCGCGGGGTTGACGCGGCGGCGGTCACAGACCGGCCGCTACAGGAGCTACGCCGTCAGCTTCAGCGGCCCGCCGTCGCAGAGGGCCGCTTTGCCGAAGGTTTCGAGGCGGTAGCCCATGGAGTGCGCGAGGGCGAGGTGCAGGCGGTTGTGCGCGACCTGGTCCAGTTGGAGCGAGCGGCCCATCGTGAAGCCGGGCGCACCGCCGATGAGCAAGAAGGGGATGTTGTTCAGCGTGTGGGAACTGCCCCGGCCGAGTTCGTTTGTCCACACGATGAGGGTGTTGTCGAGCATCATGCCTTCGCCGCCGGGTTCGGGTGTGGTGGAGAGTTTCTGCACGAGGTAGGCGAGTTCGCCGGCGAACCACTTGTTGATTTTCACCAGCTTGGCGGCCACGGCCTCTTCCCGGTCGTCGTGCGACAGGGTGTGATGGCCTTCCTTGATGTCGAGCCAGTTCATGCGCGCGCCGCCGACGGACTTGGTGAACTGGAGCGTGGCCACGCGGGCCATGTCGTTGACGAAGCTGTTGACGAGCAGGTCAATCTGCATGCGGCTCAGGCGCGGCAGGTTGTCGTTTTGGTCGGCGACGCCTTCGCCCAAGGTCGGGGGGGCGGCGCGGAGCTTCTGCTGCTTGGCGTTGACAATCTCCTGCTCCATCTGGCGCACGAGGGCTTGGTGCTCTTCGAGCAAGCGGCGGTCGGCGGCGCTGATGAGCTTGCCGACTTTCTGGAGGTCGCCTTTCACGGTGTCGAGGACGCTCTGGAGGTTCTCCTTGTCCTTCATCTGACCGTAGAGCTTCTCATACATCTGGTAGGGGTCGGAGATGGGCGCGATGGGCTTGTTCGCGCCGGCGTAGCTCATGCGGGTCCAAGGGTCGGCGCGGTCCGTGACGCCGACGCCGAATTCCAGCGAGCCGAAGCGCGTGCGGGTGTCGTCGCTCTTCTGGAGGTGGTTCTTGATTTCCTGGTCAATGGAAATGCCGCTGGCCCAACCAGCGGGTTGGCCGCCGCCGCCCATGATGTTGCCGGGGAAGAGCTCGATGCCCGTGAGCAGGCAGCTCATGCCGCGCATATGGCTGTCGCCGTCGCCTTTGACTTTGTTGTTAACACCGTTGAGGACGAGCATGCGGTCCTTGAAGGCCGCGAGCGGCGTCATGATTTCCTTGAGCTGGAAGTCGGTGCCGGTCTCGTCGGGCCAGAAGGCGGCGGGGATGGTGCCGTTGGGGCTGAACATGAACACCAGCCGCTGACGCGGGCGCGCGGGCGCGGCGAGACCGAGGCTGGGCAGGCCGGTGATGAAAGGGAGCGACGCGGCGGAGAGGCCGGCTTGCTTGAGGAACGTGCGGCGGTGGAGGGCGTTCATGTTTTCTATTTTGATGTGCTGGCCGGCTTCCCGGTTTCCTGCAACGCGGACACGGTCGCGATGTCCACGAGCAATTTCTGGATGTTATACCCTGACTCGACGAAGGAAAGGCGCAACTGGTTCAACACGTCCGGGCCGTAAGCCAGCATCGGCTGTTTCACGACCTGGCTGAACAACTGTTCGATGAACGCCTGGTGCGCGTGCTCGCTCTTCACGGCGAACTCGGCCACGTCGCGCGCGCCCTTGAGCCGGACGATGCCGCCGTCGTCGGTGGTGTAGTCGGCGGCGGCGTTGATGCGACGGTTGCCATCCTGGTCGCGGAAGCGGCCCACGGCGTCGAAGTTTTCCAGGCTGAAGCCGAGCGGGTTGATGACGGAGTGGCAGCTCTGGCAAGCCTGTGGGCGCGTCAGCTCGGTGATTTTCTCGCGCATGCTCATGCCGGGCTTGAAGTCGCCGTCCTTGAAGGCAATCGCCATCGGCGGCGGGCGCAGTGCGCGGCCCACGATGTTGCGGGTGAGGAACACCCCGCGATGGATGGGCGAGCTGGACTTGTTGTAGGAGAAGGCGGCGAGCAGGTAGGGATGCGTGATGACGCCGGAGCGCTGCTTGGGGTCGAGTTGCACGCGCACGAAGTCCTCGGTGGCGTCGGTGTTCACGCCGTAGAACTTCGCGAGGCGGCCGTTGACGAAGAAGTCGTCCTCCAGCACCAGCCGGCGGTAGTCGGAGGATTCGGTCCAAACCACGTCGTCGAGGAAGAGGTTCAGCGACGTGCGGAGGTCGGCGATGATTTCGGGCGTGAAGCCGGGGAAGACGCTCGGGTCTTTGGTCAGGTCCTCGATGTGGTTCATCTGGAGCCAGCGATGGAGGAAATACTGCATCTTCCCGCGCGTGCGGGCGTCGGCCAACATGCGGCGCGCCTGCTCGGCGACCTGCTCGCGCGTGCGCAGCTTGCCTTCCGCGGCGGCCTTGGTGAGCGCGGTGTCAGGCAGCGAATCCCACAGCCCGAAGGACAGCCGCTCGGCGACGGTGAAGTCGTCCGGCTGCGCGCCCGCGCCTTCCAGGCCGAGATACAGGAAGCGTGGCGACTTGAGCGTGAGGAGCACGACGCGTTTCACGCCATCTTCCAGCTTGGCGGCGCTGCGCAACGGCAGCGTGACAAAGAGATTCTTCTGCTCGTCCGTCAGCGGGCGGCGGAAGGCGCGGGTGACGAACTCGGCGCAGAAGGCTTCCACCTTCGTCGCGCGGTCGGAGTCGCTGGCCTTGCCGCGCGTGAGACGGTCGAGGTTTTTGGCCGCGTGCGTGGCGACCTCGATGGCCGCGTGCGTGACCGCCTCGTCCCATTCCTTCGACACGGACACGCCGCGCTCGTAGCCCACGCTGCTGTCGTCGGCGGGGAACGGCGTGGTGAGGATGAACGTGGTCGCGGCACGCTCGGGGGCGAGGTTGCGCGCGGGGATGACCTGCAACGCGCCGTGCGGCGGCTGCCAGAGCAGGGCGACATTGGCGATTTTGTCGCGCGCGGCCTTGAAGAATTCGAGGCGGATGGGATACGCGCGCCCGCCGATGAGCCGGATGCCGGCCCGGTGCTCGATGCCCTTCGCCGACGAGACCGAGCCGTCAATGAGCGGCTTGTCGTCGTCGTTGACCCAGAGCCGGATGCCGTTGGCCGCCTTGACCACGAACTCATGCTCGCCGGTCTCGTCCGCGATGACCGAGCCGGACCAATGCAACGCAAAGCCATTGGTGCCCTCGCCGGCCCATTGCGGCCGGTCGGTGCCGAAGTCGAACTCAATTTTCCGGTCGGTGCGGTCCAGCGCCCGGTCCTCGCGACGGGTGCCACGGGCGGACTTGTAACCGGCGGCTTGCAGGCCCTTGCCGGCCGTGACTTTCGGCTCCTCGCCCGTGGCGCGGAAAAGGTCCGCGACGGAGAGCAAGTGCTGGCGGTTGGTCAGCCGCACCAGCTCGACGCGCGCGGTCTGCGCCCTGGCCCGCGCCTCGCGCGAGTAGAACGTGTCGTGGATGTAGCGCGCGACCGCGTCGGCCTTTGGGCCGGTGCAGGAGCCGGGTTTGTCCTCCGGCATGGTCTTCGCAATGTAGCGCGTGAGCTTCTCAACGGACCAGTCGCCGACGAGCGGGTCGTTGTATTTGCCCTTCACGCCCTGGCCGGCGGGGCCGTGGCACTTGACGCACTGCTGCTTGTAAATGGCCGGGCCGTCGGGCTTGCGGGAGAACAGCGAGAACGTCGCGGCAGACGCGGGCGGGGCCAGCCAAAGGCCGGTGAGCAGCAGGCCGGCGAGGGCGACGAGATTCCGATGAAACGACATTCGGTGCATTCAGACGCCCGCGAGGATGGCCGGATTCTGCGGAAGTTCAAATGACTGGATGCCTTTGCTCTTGCTCCGCATCGCGTGCAGGTGGCATCAAGTCGGCACCTTCACATGCAATTGCTCACCGCCCTGTTTCTCCTCGCCATTGCCTTGGCCGCGCCTGCTGCCGAGCCGTGGGCGGACGCCAAGCTGCCGACGGACAAGAGTCTCGAACTCTGGCTCGACGCGACCAAGCAGAGCGCCGCCCGCGCCGCGCGCAAGCTGCCTGCGCTCGCGGACAACTCGGCTGTGGACGTGCTGCTCGATGGTTCCGGCCAGCAGCGCGACCTGACGCAGCGCGTGGCGGATGCGCAGCCGAAGTTTAAGTCAGCAGGCGTGAGCGCCTTCCTTCGCTTCGACGGCAAGGATGACTTCCTCGCGGCGGCGAACCTGCGGCGGTCGCTCACGAACTGCACCGCGTTCATCGTCGCTGCGCCGAAGTCGAACGAAGGTTCCTTCCGTGGCTTGCTCGCGTTCGCCGCGACTTCTCAAAACGACTACACCACGGGCTTCAACGTGGACTTGGGCGGCACCGGCACGCCGAACTTCTCGTCGGTGAACGTCGAGGGTGCAGGCATGAACGGGCAGCGCAACCTCCGCACGACGCCCGGCGCGTTCGGACGTTGGCACGTGCTCACCGTCACGTCGCAGCCGGGCACGAACGGCGCGCGGCTCTTCGTGGACGGCGGCGGGCAGGGGCGTCGCGAGCGCAATCCGGGCGCGCTGCGCATGGATGAGTTCACGCTCGGTGCGCGGCTTTACTCGAACAACGCACAGCCGCCGAGCGCACAGGGTTTCCTTGATGGCGACATCGCCGAGATGCTGGTCTTCAGCCGCGTGCTGCCGCAGGCCGAGCGGCAGGCGGTGGAGAAATATTTGACCGACAAGCACGCGCCGTTGCACACGTTCGCGGCCGGTCCGCAGCCCGGCGGCGCGCGACCGCTCGAAGTCGTCGCGAATCCGCCCGCTGTGCAGATGCTCGTGCCGGGCTTCACCTGGCGCGAGCTGCCGCTGGAGTTGAAGAACCTCACGTCCATCAAGTATCGCGCCGACGGCAAGTGTTACGGCGTCGGCTACAACGGCCAAATCTGGCTGCTCTCCGACACCGACGGCGACGGCGCGCCGGACAAGGCCGACCTCTTCTGGGACGGCGCGGGCAAGCTGCGCGG
>JBEBFV010000511.1:0-4330 GCA_040081795.1 Limisphaerales bacterium
GGCATTTTCCGCCTCCATCGTCGTCAGGCCCGAGGCAGCCTCGACCGCCTTCTCCCGGACCTCGACAGCCACGCCGGGGAGCTTGGCCGACTCGATGATTCCGGCGAGCACCGGGCGCAGCTCCTCCTTGCCGGGCAGTTGAAACTCGATGACGGTGAGTTCGCGTTCGAGCTCCGGCGGCAGGCAGAGGCGGCAACCGAGAATGACGATCACTTTCTGACGCATCTTCGCCAGGAGCAGCGTGTCCTTGAGCTTGCGCAGCAGGATCGGGTTGGGATCACTCAGGAACAGGTGAAAGTCCTTGAGCAGGACCAGCGACTTCTCCGGCAGCGAGCCGACGGCCTCCAACGCCTCCAGTGGATCGTTGGCGTTCTTTACGGTCTTGCTCGCCACGTCCACCAGCCCATCCACAACCGACCAAAAGTGCAGTCGGTAGGCGAGGCGGTCGGCGATGGCCCGGAACTCCGCCTCGACGCGCAGCTCCTCCGGCGAGACGACGTAGAGGCCGGGATAACCGGCGCGGATGTAGTTCGTGAGGGCGAGGGACATCTCAGACGGCGAAACGGCGCTGTCCGAGCCTGGGCTTTTCGATGGTTTTGGATTGGGCATGGTGTGGTTGGGGTTGGGCGGTCAAGGGTTCGTAGTTGTGGGTGGCGATGCTGTGGCGGTCGGCCTGGCCGAGGTCCACCCAGCGGGTGTGCTTGCACGAGCGGGAGCCGTCCGCCGCGAGGCGACGCGTCCAGCCCGGACAGTTGCAGGACAGGGACCGGTCGGTGTAACGGAGCGTCTGGTATTCGGTGTCCGGGTTGGAATCGGAGCGGAACGTCCAGACCTGACTGATGGGCTGGCTCATGGGGTTAGCGGTTGAGGTGTTGAAGTTCCCACGCCAGGCAGCGGGAACGTGAGGAGTCCGAGCAGAGGATCGCCCCGCTCGGGTCCGACACGTCCCACTCCTGGGTGGCAGGGTTGAACTCGATGCTGGTGGCGCGCTCGACGTGCAGCGTGCCGATGGATTGCAGCGGGATAGCGTCGGTGTGGAGACAGTGGCCGTGGCCGTCCGGGTCGAACGTCAGCACCGGGTTCATGTGCCAAGCGTCTGTTGCCGCGTGGACCGGGCCGACTGGTGGAACTCGGGTTTCTTGACCTTCGTGTTCACCACACCCAGCGCGGCTTCGAGGAACCGGGTGGCCTGCTCGCAGTCGGAGCCCTTGAACCCGACGCCCTCGATGGTGAACTCGCCGGTGGGCGAGACGATGATTTCGATGGTCGGCTTCATAGGGTGGCAAGGACGAGCTTGATGGAGCCGTTGGGTTGGGAGCGGCGCAGGACGGTCATGCCTTTCTTCTTCGCCTCCAGGGTCGCCTTCTGAACGCCGTAGAGCTGAAGCAGCCGGCCGAAGTTCTGGCCGACCTCCCGCTCGACATGGCCATCCCACCAGTCGGTCGTGAGACCGAAGGTGCCGTCGGGCTGCTGGTTGAGGGCCACGTCGTAGGGGCCTTTGAGCCGCAGGACGAAGTCCCCCTTGGTTTTGTTGCTGATGTAGCCGCGCGCCTCGGTGTTGGCGAGGAGCTGAAGGCCCAGTTCGCTGACTGCCGCGCGCAAGGCCGTGATGTCCTTGATCTGCGTTTTGATGGTGGTGAAGTGAGACATGGGATTGTTGAGAGTTTTAGAGTTGAGGGTTGAGAGGACCGAGGGGAGCCACAGATGAACACAGATTGAACACAGATGAAGGCCCTCCCCCATTTGTGTTTCATCTGTGCCAATCTGTGGCCAAAACTCCCTCGTTGATGTGGCTCAGGCAGCGGCTTCGTAATCGAAGGCGCCCGGTGGGATTTCGGCGAGGAGTTCGTCCGGCATGACGCCGTGCTTGAGGCAGGCTTCGATGATGACTTGGCTGACGTCATCCGCCGCCAGGGTGCTCAACTCGGCCACCCATTGCTGTTCCGGGACGGCGAGCGCCGCGCAACGGTGGTGGATTTCCTCCAGCGCCTCGTCCAGCCGGAACCGTGAGCGCAGGCCCGTATCGAGCCGGTCCAAGTCCCAGCGCTGTTCGGGCAGCAACGGACGGCGTTCGACGGCGATCTCCACGAGGTTCGTCCGCCAGGCATCGGGAAAGTCCACCGTGACTTTCGCGCCCATCTGGAACCGCGCCAGCTCATCAAGCATGCCCGGAGGCACCATCGCTGCGAGGCCGGGATCAACCGGCCAGAAGCGGCTCAGGTCCGGCTCGAAGCAGTGGCCGTCCAGATACAGCCGGGCGTGCAGCTCATGCTGCTCGGCGTCCATCCGGCCCACCGTGAGGTGCAGCCCGTCCTGGTTCCACTCGTTCTGCTCGTCCGTGGACGACTGGAACGCGCTGGCCGAGCAATGATGATGCGCGGTGCCGAAGTAGAGCCAATCATCCGACGGCTCGGACTGCCACGAGGCAAACCGTGCTCGCGCCTGCTCCGGCGTTTCTTGTGCCGGCAGCTCGCGCGCCGTCATGCCCGTGCGAGCCTCCTGCGGAAAGGCCCACGCGCCCCAGCGGCCGAGCTGGTGGTTGACGTAAAGGCGCACCTGGCTCTCGCTCTGCATCTCCTTGTGCGTCCACCGGAAGAACGACATCACCTGATGCCACAGTTCCGGCGCGAACTTCGGCCCGGCATAGTCCAGCCGGCCCTTGGCGGTCTTGACCTCGTAGTCAATCCGGCAGCTCAAGAGCCCGGGGACTTCCTTCGTTTCACTGACATCTGCTTGGTTGAGTTTGATGAGTTTCATGTTGGTTTGGGGTTGGGTTTGAAAAGGGCAGGAACCACGAAGACCTTCGCAAGCCTTCGTGGTTCCAAGGACGACTCGGGGTTCACAGCTCCGCCGCCAGCTCGGGGTGGCGCTCCCGGACGAAGGCGAGCACGGCCGCGCGGATGTCGTTTCGGGAGCACTCGGTCGTGCTGTCGCCGGTCTCGCTCTCTTCGTGCTCGCTGTAGTCGTGGTCGCCGGAGTCATCCATGCTGGGGTCGCACTGGCTCCACGCGTCGTCGTCGATCTTGCCGGCGACGGCCTCAACGACTTCGTCAAGGCCATCGCCGTCGTCAATGGCCGTCCGGACCATCGTCATCAGATCCTCGGCACCAATGCGGAATGACTCGCTCCCGTGACGACGCACCGAGTAATTGGCGCGACCGTATTCGGTCTCCGAGAAGTCCACGTTGACCACGATGCCGCCTTCCTGGCTGTGCTGTCCGGCTCCGCTTGCGAAGGGTCTGGCCCGCTTCTCGCAGTTCAGCTCCACCCAGTCCTTGAGCTGCGCGAACGTCGCGCACTCCGGCGGGGGCAGCTTGCCAGTGAGCTTGAGGATCAACGCCCGGACGTGGGGATTGCGAGGTGCCAGCGCGATGAGCTCGATGAAGTTTGCATCGAACACTTCCTCGAACACGCACTTGCGCGTTACCGCGGCCACTGGCTCCGGCGCGGTCATCACCTCACTCATGTGAACCTCCCTTGAGCGTGTAGGTTTCGAGCCGGCTCAGGTTGGCCGCGAACTTGTGCGGCAGCCGCTCGACGGTATCCCGGTCCATGCGCGGCGCTTTCAGGTGCCACAACACGAACAGGTGTTCCGCCAGCGCCGCCGCCATCAGGTTCGCGGACACGAGCTGGCGGTTGGCCTCCTGCGCCTCGCCCGTGCAGCCAATCGCGGCGGCACGCGGATCACCGCTGCGGTCGGTGAGCAGCTCCGGGTAATACACCCGAGGGTCACGCGGCGTGCCTTTCCAACTGCGCCGGTAGTAATACGCCTCCGCCGAGTGCATCTCATTCGCGGCGAAGATCGCCTGGCAGCCGTGCTCGTCACACACCTCGATGGCTTCGAGGCGCGTGCGGTGGTTATCCACGAGGCAGAGCAGCCAGTCGTTCCGGTAGAGCCGGAGCTTACCCCGCGAAAACCACTCCGGGAGCGCGTGACAACCGAACTTGCCGGCGAGCGCCTGCGCCTTGTTCTTGCCGATCTGGCCGGCATCGAACATCTGGCGGTTGAGGTTCTTGCGTTCGATGGTGTCGCCGTCGATCAGGGTGACTTCCGCCGGCGATTTGAGCAGACAGAACGAGGGGACGATGGCCGAGCCGACGCCCCCGCAGCCGATGATGTAGTTCATATTGATTCCTTCAGGGATGCGGCAATGGTTTTGCCGAGTTGGTTGGGTGGCTTGGTTTTCTGCTGGTAACGCTCCTGCGCGGCTTCGCTCAGGGCGAGGAGTTGCACGCGCTCCACGGCGTTGAGCAGCTTCGCAATGTTTTCATCATGGAGGACCAATGCCGCCATGACTGCCGGGCTGGGTTCCGTTCCCCGGTCCCAGCC
>JBEBFV010000512.1:0-4317 GCA_040081795.1 Limisphaerales bacterium
AGGTGTGGCCAGTCCCGCCGCCGTGCGCTTCGGCTGGCATGAACTGGCCGAGCCGAACCTCGCCAACGCCGCCGGCCTCCCCGCCTCGCCCTTCCGCACGGACAAGTGGACGGATGCGGTGATGCCCGGAGCCGCTGCGCCTGCTCCCGCAAAGAAATGATCCAAGCCATGAACCGCCTCCTGCTCTGCACTCTGCTGTTCGCGCTACCGCTGACCGCCTGCAAGCGGAAGCCGTCTTCAACTTCCACAGCGCCCGAGGCCCCCGCCGCCCCGCCCAATCCAGAGGTGGACTTGAAGGCGCTCAACGAAGCCGTGCGTGCTCACATCATGGGGCTGTTGAAGGAACCCGCCACGCTGGAGGAGTTGGTCAAGACTGGCTTCATCAAGCGCCTGCCCGCAGCCCCGCCGGGAAAGAAATACGTGCTCGACCCCAAGAAGGCTTCGGTGCTCCTCGTGGACCAGTAAGCCACGAAGCTACTTGGCCCACATCGCCCGCGAGTCTCCCCTGGGGAATTGCCACCCGACATCGCTTGCCCGGGCGGTTTCGATGTGCCCGTCCATCTTGGCGAGATTGGCGCGGCCCTTGTGCCGGGCGAAAAGCCGCGTCTGGTCGGGAAAAGTAAAAAAGGGCGCAGTCGTGCTTTGCGGCGTCAACCAGAAAGCAGCCTGCCCGCCCGCGTTGGCACTCTCCTGCCATGCGTCTGGGTTGGGCTCGGTGAGGCTGGCGGCACTGGCCAGGGCGCAGTCGGCGACGTAGATCGTGACCGCCGGCTTGCTGATTTCGTGAGTGCGGAAGGGTGGCGAATAGGAGCCGTTGAAAGCCCCAGGCTGATACGAGATGCCCAACTCCGGATAGCCCATGCCAATGCCGAGCGAGGCTGCTCCTTTGCCCGCATGCTGGAACTCAGCACACTGCGAGCTTTTGAACGTCGCGCCGGAATAGGGCCGCAGCAGGTCCACCCAATACACGGCTGGATTCCCCGCGATGGTGTTCGTGACGATCACGACTCCCGGCGGCATGAGCGCGGACACGGCCCCGTTCATGAAGTTGTCGAACATCTTGGTGATCTTGTCATCGTTGCTGTCTGAGTAGAGTGCCGATGCCACACCCATCTGCTTCATGTTGTTGAGGCACTGCGTTGCCTTGGCCTTCGACTTGGCCTTCGCCAGCGCCGGCAGGAGCATCCCGGCCAGAATCGCGATGATGGCGATGACGACGAGCAGTTCGATCAGGGTGAAGGCAGCGCTACGAAGCGGCCGAGGCGCACCCGTCCAAACAGGGACTCCGGTGTGCCTCTTCGCTGTGTTGATGGCAGGATTCATTTGGTGACGGTCGGACAGTCCTATCGCTCCATTGACCGGTCAACGGAAATTTCCACCGACAACCTCTCTGCCTCACTGGCAGCGGAGTCCAACTGCCCGCCCCCTGCGCCGAGTTTGCCGGCCCCACCGCAATCTCCGTGGGTTGCCGCGCGTCTGTCCGCCTGTCATCCTGTTCGCGCGCATGAAACTTCTCGTCACGGCTGGTTTGGTGTTGCTCGCGGTGGCTCCCGTCGCCTCGGGGGCGCTCTTCGGCACAGCGTCGGCGAAGGATCCGGCGAAGCTGTCCTATCAGAAGGACGTGCTGCCGCTGCTCAAGAAGTATTGCTACGACTGCCACGCTGACGGCGCGAAGAAGGCTGGCGTCGAATTCGACAAATACAAGTCGCACGCGGAATTGCTCGGCGATCGCAAGCTGTGGGAGCACACGCTCCTCAACATCCGCAGCCGCGAGATGCCGCCGCCGGACAAAAAGAAGCAGCCCACTCTCGCGGAGCGCGAGGTGATTCAAGCATGGATTGATTACGAGGTCTTCAAGTGCGACTGCAAGAATCCCGACCCCGGCCGCGTGACGCTCCGCCGGCTCAATCGCTCGGAATACAACAACACCATCCGCGACCTCATCGGCGTGAACTTCCGTCCCGCTGATGACTTCCCCGCCGACGACGCGGGCTACGGCTTCGACAACATCGGCGACGTGCTTTCGATGCCGCCGGTGTTGCTAGAGAAGTATCTCGCGGCCGCCGAGAAGGTGCTCGCGCAGGCCATCGTCGTGCCGCGCGTGCCGCGCGTCCGCTCGACGCGCCTCGACACCAAGGCCCTCGTTGGACCGGTGGAAACCTACGTCGGCGCGACCGGCACGATGCGCATGTTCACGAAGGGCGCAGCGACGATGCGTTTTGCCACCGTGCATGCCGGCGAGCATCGCCTGCGCATCCACGCCGCGGAACGCGTCTCCGGCCAAGAGTCGGCGCGGATGGAGGTGCGCGTGGATGACAAGGTCGTGCAGACCATTTCCGTCAACGGCACGCTGGAGTCGCCCACGGTGCTTGAGATGAAGCTGCAACTGAACACGGGAAGCCACTCGCTCTCCTTCGGCCTGCTCAATCCGCACGACGGCCCGGCCGGCACGGGGACCAAGTATTCGCGCGGCCTGGCCATCGAACTCATCGAGCTTCTCGACCCGCCTGACGCATCGCAGCCGGTCGAGCAGGCCCGGCCCACGGCGCAGCGCATTGCGGCGCGACAGCTCAGCGGCGGCAACGACACGACCAGCCTGGATGCCCCGAGACGTGTCTCTGGCACGAAGCCGCTGACAGCGAAGTTCTCCGTGGCGCGCGATGGCGAGCATCGGCTGAGGCTCTCGACGCAGAACCGCCACGTCGCACCTGAGCAGACGCGGATGGAGATTCGCGTGGATGGCAAAGTGGTATCGGTCATCGAGGTGCGCGGAGACACGGATTTGGCCCATGTCGCGGAACTTCCCGTGCAGTTGAAGGCCGGTCAGCACGAGCTGACAATGACCTTGTTGAACCCCTACACGACGCCGAAGGACGCGAGAGGCCGCAGCCAGACGCGGACCTTCGCTGTCGAGTGGGTTGAGGTGGTCGAGCCAACGCCGAACTCCGTGGTGCGGCTGCTGCCGGACCTGCTGCTCGTGGGTTACAACGCCAAGCAACTCGGAGACGGCTGGGTGTCACTCAACAGCGTGGAGGAGGATGGCGTGGCGTTCGATTTCAACGCGCCGCGCGACGGCGAGTATTTCCTCCGCACGCTCGCGTGGGCGAAGGCGACCGGCTCGAACGCGATGGTCCTCACGTTCATGCGCGACAAGGAAATCCTCCGGCAGGTGGCAGTCGAGGCGGAAGAGTCGGCCCCGCAGCATTACGAGGCGAAGTTCCGGCTGACTGCGGGCAAACATCACCTGCGCGTGGTCGTGCTGCGCAACAAGACCGGTTTGTCGCCCGAGAAGGCCGCCGAGTGGAAATCAGGCAAGGACCAGAAAGGCACGGTGACCGTGCATCATCTCGAAATCGAAGGCCCGCCCGAGGCCGCCGCCGAGATGGTGCCGGAGACGCACCGGCGCATTTTCCCAAAACGGGCCACGCCGGCCATCGCGCCGCAGCTCGCACGCGAGGTCATCGGAGCGTTTGCTCGCCGGGCGTATCGCCGACCGGTGACGACGGCGGAGGTCGAGCGCTTGATGAAGCTTTTCGAGCTAGGGCAGAAGCACGGCGAGTCGTTCGAGGGCAGCGTGCAGCAGGCGCTCAAGGCCGTGCTCGTCTCGCCGCACTTCCTGTTCCGTGGCGAGTTGCAGCCGGAGCCGGACAATCCGAAGTCTGTGCATTTGGTGAACGAGTTCGCGCTCGCGTCGCGGCTCAGTTACTTCCTGTGGAGCTCCATGCCGGACGAGGAGCTGTTCAAGCTCGCGGAGCGCGGCCAGTTGCGGAAGAACCTCGAAGCGCAGGTGCGCCGCATGCTGAAGGACCCGAAGAGCAAGGCGCTCGTCGAGAACTTCGCCGGGCAGTGGCTCCAGCTCCGCAACCTCGCCATCGTGCAGCCGGACAAGAAGCTGTTCCCGACGTTTGACCCGAAGCTGCGAGCCGCGATGCAGCGCGAGACGGAGCTGCTCTTCGAGAACATCCTGCGTGAGGACCGCAGCCTGTTCGACTTCCTCACGGCGGATTACACCTTCGTCAACGAGCGGCTCGCGAAGCACTACGGCATCGCGGGAGTGATCGGCGAGGAGTTCCAGCGCGTGAGCCTCAAGGGCACGCCGCGCGCCGGCGTGCTGACTCACGCGAGCATTCTCACGCTCACGTCGAATCCCACGCGCACGTCGCCCGTGAAGCGCGGCAAGTGGGTCTTGGAAAATCTCCTCGCCACGCCTCCACCTCCGCCCGCTCCGAACGTGCCAGAGCTGGATGGCCAAAAGCAGCTCACCGGCACGCTCCGCCAGCGCATGGAGCAGCACCGCGCGAACCCATCGTGCGCCGG
>JBEBFV010000099.1:0-15651 GCA_040081795.1 Limisphaerales bacterium
GGCTTGCACAACCTCCGCACGACGGCACGGGCGACCACCTGAAAATAACGCCAATTCATTCATACGCCTTTTCACCTATTACGCATAGAGTCTATTGTGGGCCGCGGAGTCAGCGGCCTCAAAAGCAAACCTCGAAACCCGCCGCGCGGAAGTGGCGGTCGTTGGTGAACGCGTTGGTGATTCCGATACGCCGCATGAGCGCGAAGGACACTTGGTCAACAATGCCGGCGGTGGAAGGCGTGCCGTTGCGATACCCCAACCAACCCGCATCCCAGTCCTCGGCAGTCGGGACGATGAGCGTTCCTTCGTCCTGCATTTGCTTCCGAAGCCGGTCCACCGCGAGTCGGTAAGGCCGGCGCGCCGCCGCATTGCCACATTCCAACAGGACAAATGTCGTCGTAACCATTGGCCGTCGCTCACGCACCAGTGCTTCGTAGGCAGCGCGGGCGACCGCGTGCCACTGGTCATCTTTGTCCCAGAGCGCCAGCAGCCCAACCGTATCGAGGAACACCACGCTCATGGCTGGTGTTCATTGTGGCGGGCGGCCACGTCGTGCTCTCCCGAGCTGTAGCGCTCGTTGAGAATGGCATACACCGCCTCCGAGGGCGCGGGCCACTTGTGACTGTCCACCACGCGGGGTTCGAACTCGACCTTGCAGTGCTCCGGCAGCTCGACCTTCTCGCATGGCCGAAAGACCCCGTCTTCGTAGATGGCGTGAACTGTGTTCATGCTGGTAAGTGTGCCACGCACCGGCAGCGGGTTCAAAGCAAGACCGGCGCGAGTTTCTCCGGGTTCACGTTCAAATCCTTGATGGCCTGGGCGACGACAGTGCGCTCGATGGCACCTTTCTTCGCGAGCGCGTGCAGGGTGGCGATGACGGTCAGCTCCGCGTCCACCTCGAAGAAGCGGCGGAGACGCTCGCGGGTGTCGCTGCGGCCGAAGCCGTCCGTGCCGAGCGTGGTGAGGCCACCGGGCACCCATGGCGCGATTTGGTCGGGCACAATCTTCATGTTGTCCGACACGGCGACGAAGACGCCCTGTTCCTTCTCCAGCATCTCGGTGACGCGCGGCAATTTCGCGGGTTCGGTGGGGTGCAGCATGTTCCAACGCTCGCACCGGAGCGCGTCGTTGCGGAGCAGCTTGTAGTTCGTCGCGCTCCAGACATCGGCGGAGACGTTGTATCGTTCGAGGATTTCCTGCGCGCGGGTCGCGCTGTTGATGATGGGGCCGCTGCCGATGAGGTGGGCCTTGTGCGCTTTGCCGGTCGCGCCGGGGCGGAACTTGTAGAGGCCGTCGAGGATGCCTTGTTCGACACCGGCGGGCATCGCGGGCTGCGCGTAGTTGTCGTTGTAGAGGCAGAGGTAGTAGAAGATTTCCTCGCCCTCCTGATACATGCGGCGCAAACCGTCCGCGATGATGACGGCGACTTCGTAGGCGAAGGCGGCATCGTAAGCCATCAACGTCGGGATGGTGCTCGCGAGCAGGAGGCTGTGGCCGTCTTGGTGTTGCAAGCCCTCGCCGTTGAGCGAAGTGCGGCCGCTCGTCGCGCCGAGGAGGAAGCCCTTCGCCTTGATGTCGCCGGCGAGCCAGACCTGGTCGCCGATGCGCTGGAAGCCGAACATCGAGTAGTAGGTGTAGAAGGGAATCATGTTCACGCCGTGTGTGGCGTAAGCCGTGCCCGCCGCGATGAACGACGCCATCGAGCCGGCCTCGGTGATGCCTTCCTCAAGAATCTGCCCGTCCTTCGTCTCGTGGTAGTAGAGCAGGGATTTCTTATCCACCGGCTCGTAGAGCTGGCCCTTGTGCGCGTAGATGCCGACCTCGCGGAAGAGCGCGTCCATGCCGAACGTGCGCGCCTCGTCGGGGATGATGGGGACGATGTTGCGGCCGATGGCGGGATTCTTCAGCAACCCACGGAGCAGGCCGACAAAGGCCATCGTGGTCGAGGCCACCGCCTTGCCGGAGCCTTTGAACGAGTCGGCGAAGAACTCGAGCTTCGGCACGTTGAGCGCCGGGGCGTTGACGATGCGCTTGGGGAGGAAGCCGCCGAGCTTCTTGCGGCGCTCGAGCAGATACTTCGTCTCCGCGCTGTCGGCCGCGGGTCGGTAGAAGGGCATCTCCGCAATCTCGTCGTCGCCGATGGGCACGTTGAAGCGCGCGCGGAACTCGCGCAGCTCCTTCTCGTTCATCTTCTTTTGGTTGTGGGAAATGTTGCGGCCCTCGCCCGCCTCGCCGAGGCCGTAGCCCTTGATGGTCTTGGCGAGAATGACCGTGGGCGAACCGGTGTGCTCCACGGCGGCCTTGTAAGCGGCATAGACCTTGCGCGTGTCGTGGCCGCCGCGCATGAGTTTGCGAAGCTGCTCGTCCGTGAGGTGATGCACGAGCGGAAGGAGCTCGGGATACTTGCCGAAGAAATGCTTCCGGATGTAGCTGCCCGGCTCGACGGTGTATTTCTGGAAGTCGCCGTCCACGGCTTCTTCCATGCGCTTGAGGAGCAGCCCGGTCGTGTCGCGCGCAATCAGGTCGTCCCAATCGCTGCCCCAGATGACCTTGATGACGTTCCAGCCCGCGCCGCGGAAGAGCGCTTCCAGCTCCTGGATGATTTTGCTGTTGCCGCGCACGGGACCGTCGAGGCGTTGGAGGTTGCAGTTGATGACCCAGACGAGGTTGTCGAGGTTCTCGCGCGAACCGAGGGTGATGGAGCCGAGCGATTCCGGCTCGTCGCTCTCGCCGTCGCCGACGAAGCACCAGACCTTCGACTCCTCGCCCTTGATGAAGCCGCGCGCCTTGAGGTAGCGATTGAACCGTGCTTGGTAAATGGAGCCGATGGGGCCAAGGCCCATCGAGACCGTCGGGAACTGCCAGAAGTCCGGCATCAGATACGGATGCGGATACGACGAAAGCCCGCCGCCCTCGGCGAGTTCCTGGCGGAAGTTGTCGAGCTGCTTCTCGTCCAGCCGACGCTCAAGAAACGCGCGGGCATAAACGCCCGGCGACGCGTGGCCTTGGAAGTAAACGAGGTCGCCGTTGAAGTCGTCCGTGCGACCGCGGAAGAAGTTGTTGAACGCCACGTCATACAGCGTCGCGCTCGACGCGAACGACGAGATGTGCCCGCCGACGTTCGTGTGCGAGTTGGCGCGCACGACCATCGCCATCGCGTTCCAGCGGATGAGGTTCTTGATTTTGACCTCCATCTGCCAGTCGCCCGGATACGCCGGCTGGTCCTCGACCGGGATGGTGTTCACGTAAGGCGTCTGGACCGTGTGCGGCACCTCCAGCCCGGCCTCGCGCAGGCGGGCGACGATTTTCTCCAGAAAAAGGGCGGCGGATTCCGGCTCCTCGCTGGTCAGCGCGCCTGCGAAGAAATCCTCCAGCGCGTCGAACACGCGCCGCGTCTCGGCGCGGGCGAGCAGACGGGCGTTGTCGTTGGCCGGGCGGTTCCCGGCGGGCGATGATGATTTGTTGCGTTGCATTCGCGGTCAGTCGTTGCTGCACACAGGCGGGTGTGCGTGAAAAACGCGGGAGGTTTTGCCAGCCAAAAAACGAACAGGCGACCGTCCCCGGCCGCCCATGCATCCAGCCTGTGTTCGGAGGAGAGTGAAGCGGATTTGCATCTCTCGTCCGGCGGCATTCTACGGTGGTGCGCCCGTCGCACAATGAAATACCTTGGGCAGCTCCGGGCGGCGGCGGCGTTCCCCTCAGTGGTGCAGGAATGGCAAAAACCAGCCTCGCGATCAGTAGGAGCTTGGCGGAAGGGGTAGGATTCGAACCTACGGATGAGTTGCCCCATCTCCTGATTTCGAGTCAGGTGCCTTTAACCACTCAGCCACCCTTCCGTAGCTCACTGCAAGGCGGGCGCAGTTTGCCGAAGCGCATCCGCGTCGCAAGTCCATTCGCCGGGCTGGAGCGGAAACGGAGTCATACCGAGTCGGTCGCCGTGAAGATCACCTCGCCTTCGCCGGCACGAACTCTGCCGCGCGCTTGCGGCCCTCGGCCATCTGCGCCACGGAAAGCTTTTGCGCCACCATGCCGCGATTCTTCACAGCTTCCGCGTCGCCCTTTTGGGCGGCGAGATGCAGCCACTTGTAAGCCTCCACCGGGTTCTTGGCCACGCCTTGACCGAGGAAGTAATACGCGCCGAGGTTCGCCTGCGCGCGCACGAGGCCCTGCTCGGCGGCGAGGCGATACCACTTCGCCGCCTCGGCGAGATCCTTGGGCACGCCCTCACCGGTGCCGAAGATCGAGGCAAGCACGCCTTGCGACCGCGCATCGCCGCGCTCCGCAGCGGCGCGAAACCATCGCACCGTCTGCTCGGGATTCTTCGGCACGCCCGCGCCGATGCGATACGCGCCGGCGAGGTAGGCCTGTGCGTCCACATTTCCCTGCAGCGCGGCGAGGGTGAAGAGCCTCACCGCTTCCACCGCGTCTTTGGTCACGCCTTTGCCATCCCACAAGCTCAGGCCTTCCTGAAACAACTCCGCCGGTGTGCGCGCGGGCAGCTTCGGCTTCGGGGGCGCACTCGTCGGGGCGGGCGGCGGCAGAGGACGCGCTTCTGCCTCGGGTGGCGGCGTGTTGGTTTCGGCGGGCTTCGGAGGAACCTGCCTGGCCTTGTCACAACCCGCGCAGCCCAGCATCACGAGGACCGTGCCGCCAACGGCCAGCGCGTCGGCGACCGGGAGCCAATTGCGGGAGACCATGCGGTTCATGCCACGGCAGTCTGTCGGGATTCTTCGCGTCTGTGAGGCGAGGTGCCGGGCGCTCGCCGCTGCAGTCGCTTCGAGTTCGTTCCCACTCAGTCCAAGATCACGACCTGCATCCGGTTGCGATCCACGGCGAAGCGCTTGCCGGGCGGTGGCTTGGGCATGGCCTTGATATATTTTCCTTTCACGAGCGCCTCGAAATCCGCCGGCATCTTCTGGTGATCCATCAAGTGGAGATGTATCGCCCCGGTGAGCTCCTGCTGAATCGGAAAGCGCAGGGAGGAGTCATTCGGAGCCGTGGGAAGCCTGTCTGGCACGACCTGCTCGGCTACCGGTTTCGCAGCCGGCGTGCCTAGGGCAGGCGTGGTCGCATCAGCCGGTTTGGGCGTTGATACGGAGGCCTCCTCCGGTGAAGGAGCGGCGGACGGAGCTGGTTGCTTGCGCCGACAGCCCGGAAAAACCAGCAGCCCTGCCAGGATCACCAAGAGGGCTGTCCGCGACGACTTCATCACGTTTAGTCTGGGCTTCTGCGCGGGAAACCTAGAAGGCGGCAGTGTAGGCCGCCCCAAAAGGGGCAGCCACTGTGTCGGTGTCCGCCCCGGCCGCGTTCAGCAGGCCGAAGTCGCCGCTCGTGATTTTCAAGTGATCCCTGAATTCCACGTGGCCATCCATGAAGATGAGATTGCCGCCGCCCCGATGCACTGTGGAATAGAATTCCCAGCCATTGGGATAGGGCACGGCATAAGTGGCCGGATTGCGAGTGAGGTGCCAGTTCGTGAAAATCCGCGGGTTGGCGGCATTGCCCGAGGGGCGCAACCAAGCCACGTGCGTCCGCGCGGAGCTTTCCTGCATCGCTATGATCCGGCTGGGGTTGGGCACATTGGCCGTGCGCCGGACGAAGTTATTGGCGCTGACGACCACTGCATTGCCGATGTAGATGGTGTCGTTGTTGGCGTCAGCGACGTTGCCCACCGCCTGCCACTCGGTCCTTGCCGCGATGCAGGTAAACGCCTTGCTGTTCGTGCCGATGTTGGGCTGGAGAAGGCCAAGGAAGTTGGGAGTCGCGCTGGTGGCGAAGAAGTTCACGCTGCCGCCATTCTGGTAGGTTGTCCGGTCATCGTATTCGGAGGAATACATCATGAACGCCAGAGCCACCTGTTTTTGATTCGACAGGCATTGCGTGCGCTTGGCCTTCTCCTTGGCCTTGCTCAACGCCGGCAGGAGCATCCCCGCCAGGATCGCGATGATGGCGATGACGACGAGCAGTTCAATGAGGGTGAAACCCCTGGCCGACGGGGCGAAAGACGGCTTGCAGTGTGAGCGCAGCGTTTTCATGTGTTTCTAGGACTTAAGGGGAAAAAATGCGCCTGCTCTTCACGCTTGGCAAGGGGTGTTTTTCATCCGCCGGAGCAGCGGGAATGGGGGAACAGGACGGTGGTGGTAGGACCTGGATTCGAACCAGGGAAGGCGTGAGCCAGCAGATTTACAGTCTGCCCCCGTTGGCCACTTGGGTATCCTACCGGCCAGCCATGCGCCTGCGCGCGAGGGCGGATTAAGCCAAACGGTTTCCACCGGCTCAAGCCGAATCTTGGCGCAACTGGCTTGCTTGAGCGTCCGGGGAAGCGCCCGCCATCCAATGCAACACTCTCTTCACCGCCGCCTCCGTGCCGGTGCCAAGGACGTTGTGGTCGGCGGTCCAGACGACTGCGTTCGCGCGCCAGCCGGGGCACTCGCGGCGGAGCCGGCGCTGCACCGGAGGCCACGGCACCACCGGGTCCAGCATGCCCGAGAGGGAAAAGACCGGCAAGGTCGCGGTGCGGGCGATGGGTCGCGGATCGTTTGCCGCAATCAAGCGCACGCGATGCGCCGCCGCATGACGCAGCGGCTCGCCCCAGCGCTCCTTGAACTCCCGCAACGCGGCGAGCACCTCCGGGTTCTGCTTGAACCGCCACCGCGCCAACACCGCATAGCCGCTCACGATGGCCGTCAACCACTGTAATGGCGCTCGGTTGATCAGCCACTCCGTCGCCCGCACAGCCGCCATCCACGGATGCCGCGCGAAGCCGCCCGCCAGAATCAGCCCTTCCGCGCGGAAGCTCTGCGACTGCAACAGCGGCCACGCGACCTGCGACCCAAACGACTCCGCCAGCAACCATCCGCGCGCGATGCCATGCTCGCGCAACTTCCCCTCCACCGCCGCCGCGTAATCCGCCAGCGACCACGTCACCGTGTTCGGATACGTGAACTCCACGAAGCGCACGCGCCCGGCCACCGCCACACGGAAGCGCGTCACCAGAAGCCAGTCCCCGTGGAGGCCGGGCAGGTAGATCAGCGTCGGCAATGCGGCATCGCCGTGGACGCGGATTTGGAGCGAGTCGCTCATCGGAACAACTCGCGCGAGCGGGCGAAGACTTCCCTCGGCACTCCGAGCGCCTGCTTGAGTTCCACGTCCCGGTCCCACGGGTTTCCAATCGCGCTGAGGCGGCGGCATTGTTCCCCGGTGAGTTGGAGGGGATAGCAGTAGGGAGAACAGAGCGCGGTGTTGATGAGCGGGAAGTCGGAGCCGAAGAGGAGTCGTCCCTGCCACTCGGGACGGGTCAGGGCTTCCTTGAGATAGCCCAGCTTGTTGACTTGCGTGAGGGAGGAGATTTCGGAGAAGAGGTTTGTATACTGCGCCATCATCGGGGCAAGGCGGTCGGTGTCCCGCTGACCGTCGTTCGCGCCGGTGGAGGCGATGTGCGCGACAATCAGGGTGACTCCGAGCTTCAGGGGCCGGTGGAGGCGTTGCGGGTCACACAGTTCATCGCGAGCGTGGGTGAAGGAACGCTCCTGCCCCGCGTGCGTGAGGAGCGGGAGTTTCAGCTCGACGAGCTTTCGATAGAAGGGCGTGAGCCGTTCATCGGCGGGGTCGAACTGCATGATGCTGGGAATCCATTTTACCAGTCGCGCACCGTTCGCCTTCGCCCAATCAAGCTGCGCGAGGGCGTCCTTGCGCAACGGGTTGATGCTCGCGCCGAAGAGGAGGTTCGTGGTCTTCGCCGTCTCCTTGGCGATGAAGTCGTTGGGGACGTAAATCTCCGTGCGCGACTTGTCGAGTTCGCCATTGGCATCTACAACACCATCCATGGCAAGGAGGATGGCCTGTCCGACATGCTTGCTCTCCGCGAGCTGACGGGAGATGCGCTGCACGACGAACGCATCGCCCTTCTGCTGAACTTCCTCGCGCGTGGTGCCGAAGCTCTTGAGGTAGATGCCAAGTTTCCAGCTCGACTCCATCTGCTTGGAGATGAAGCAGCCGCTGTCCCCTGCCCCGATGCCGGCTGTGTGGACGTGGATATCGAGGAGCTTGGCCTCGGGCAGAGGCTCGGGCGTGCGGTAGGGACCGGAGTGGAAGACCCGGCAGGCCACGCAGCCACCGAGGGAAAGCGTGAGCAGCGTGATGGCGAGCAGGCGCGGCCAGCGGCGCTTGGGCGGGGGCGTGGCAGGAGGGCTGAGGTTCATGTCGGCAAGAGTTGGCCCGCTAAACACGCGAAAAGACACGAAACAGGAGCGCGAACGGCGTCATCCCCTCTCCCAGCGAGAGAGGGCAAGGGTGAGGGAGAACGGCCACGGACGCTCAGGGCGAAGGCAGCCAACAAGACTTCGTCAGCTTTCTCCCTCTCCCCGGCCCTCTCCCGCTGGGAGAGGGAGCAGGCAGGGCCGCCATTGGCTTGTGTCGAGGCGGCGCGGCGGCGGGCAAGTCGTTTTCCACTAGCGTTCATTCGCGTGTTTCGCGAGCAGATATTATTTCTGGGTCTGGACCATTGCCTGCAGCTCCCGGTGGTTCACCTTGCCGGTGCCGAGCTTGGGAATTTCCTTCTCGACGACAATTTCACGCGGGACGGAGAGGTTCCCGAGGCCCTTGGCCTTCATGCTGTCGCGGATGCTCCGATGGGTGTGCATGATTCAGTTCCCGCCACGCCAGCCCATGCCGTTGAACTTCGCGGCCATATATGCCGCAGCGGGCACGTAGCAGAGCCAGTAGGATGCCATCAGCCACCACCGGGAAACCGAGATGCTCGTGTCCTTGGAGGCGAAGGATACCAGCCCCACCGAGCAGAACACCGAGAGGATGAAGCACGCAATGACTCGTGGAAACTCGACGGGCACGCTCACCTTGCCGCCGCCGCCAAACAGTGGCGAGACGGTGAGCAACACCAGACAGAAGAGGGCAATCAAGCACAGGGCGTTAAGGCCGGCGCTCGCTGGACAGTCCTTCGCCCCACCCAAAGCACACTGCCGCTTCTGAACCTCGACCGCCAGCGCGAGGCCAAATGCCAGCATCATCACGGCGGCGAGCAGGATGATGCCGCCAATGAAGGCCGCGACCGGCTGTTTCAAGATGGCCGCGCCCAGCGCAGCCAGGAGAAGCGCGAAATACGCGGTCGGGTCGGCCCAGGGATTCAGTGCCGACCGAGCGGGCTTCACCAGCCGGTATCCCTCTGTGCCCGCCGAAGCAGTGGCAGGCACCGCCAACTGCTGCATCCATCCACAGTCAGCGCAGCGGGCCATGGACTGATGCGCGGGAGGATTCTGCTTTCCGCAGCGCAGGCACTTCCAACCCGACGCCTCCGGCGCTGGGGGTGGTGGTGGGTCATCCGGGTTTGGCGGGTTTGTGCTCATTGGGGCTTGAGACTTTGGACCATCGTCTGCAGCTCCCGGTGGTTCACCTTGCCGGTGCCGAGCTTGGGGATTTCCTTTACCACGACTATTTCCTTGGGGACGCAGAGGTTGCTGAGGCCTTTGCCTTTGATGGCGTCGCGAATCTCGGCGAGGGTGAGCCTCGGCTCGTTCGTGCAGCAGATGAGGGCTTCTCCTTTGTCCTCGTCAGGGCGGGTGACGACGGCGGTGGCCATGCGGAGGCCGTAGTGCGGGAAGGCTCCGGCGAGGGCGTCCTCGACGGCGGTGAGGCTGACCATCTCGCCGCTGATCTTGGCGAAGCGTTTCATGCGGCCCCGGATGCTCACGAAGCCTTCGTCGTCCACGCTGACGATGTCGCCGGTGTCATACCAGCCGCCGCCCGCGTGGAACTTCGCGTTCGCATCGGCATTGAGGTAGCCCTTCATGATGTTCGGTCCCTTGACGAACAGCCGGCCACCTTCGGCCACGCCGTCCACGGGTTCGAGCTTGTGCTCGACGCCGGGCAGGAAGCGGCCGGCGGTGCCGTGCTTTGGCTCCAGCGGCGTGGTGGCGCTGAGGACGGGGCTGCACTCTGTCGCGCCATAACCTTCGAAGACGCGGACGCCAAACTTCTGCGCCCACAGCTCGGCGGTGGCGGACTGGAGCTTCTCCGCACCGGCGAAGAGGTAACGGAGACTGCGGAAGTCGTAGGGATGAGCCTTGCGTCCATAGCCGCCGAGGAAGGTATTGGTGCCGAAGAGCACGGTGCAGTCCTTGTCGTAGAAGACGGTGGGCACGACCCGGTAATGCAAGGGAGAGGGATAGATGAAGATGTAGTTGCCCCGCACCAGCGGCAGCACCAGTCCGGCGGCGAGGCCGAAGCTGTGGAAGAGCGGCATGGCGTTGAAGAAGCGGTCGGTGTCGAGGAGGTCGCACTTCGCGAGAAGCTGTCGGGCGTTGGCGAGGAGGTTGCGGTGGGTCAGCTCGACGCCCTTGGGCACGCCTTCGGAGCCGCTGGTGAAGAGGATGACGGCGGTGTCGGTGGGGGAGGTAATGCGTGACGCGTGATGCGTGAAAAAACTTCCCAGCAGGGCAGCGAACTTGTCCCAGCCGCTGATGCTCTGGCGCAGGTCTTCCAGGTAGAGCATCTGCACGCCGGCCTTCACGAACGGCTCGGCGTCGAGCTTGGCGCGCTTGAGGAAGAGGCGCGAGGTGACGATGTGCCTGAGGCCGGCCAGCTCGGCGCACGCGAGCATGGTGGCGCTGCCCGTGGAGTAGTTGAGGATGGCCGGGACCTTGCCGAGTTTCCAGAGCGCGAGCAGCACGACAGGCGTGGCGTTGACGTTTGGCAGGAGGACGCCGATGTGCGCCGTGCCGGAAGAGGTGCCTCCGCACGCTGCCGCGATGCGCTCACCCATCAGCCCCGCGCCGATGAAGAGCTTGCGATAGGTGAGTTTTGTCTGCGTCGCGTCTTCGAGGATGATCTTGCCAGGTTCGTCCGACGCGGCTTGCACGATGGCCGCCGGAATCGTCGCAGCGCCGAACTCCATCTCCGTGTTGAACTGCTGGCCGACCATCTGGTCGCGCAGCCAGCGGGTGAAGAGGGTGCGGCTTTGCGACGTGCTCAGGTGCTCTTGATGCGGTGCGGCGAGGGCATCGCTGAAGTGCGCGGTGACTGTAGGGAACCAGCGCTTCCATCCGGTGTTGGGCGAGAAGGGGAGCCGTTGTGCGCCGCGCAGGTAGGCGGTGATGACCTTTGCGTGCGTCTTGTGGATGAGGAAGCCCGTGCCGTCGAAGAGCTTCATCAACGTGCCGGTCTTCGAGAGCCGGCCCTCGGCGAAGAGCACGAGCTTGCCGCCCTTGGAGAGGAATTCCGCCATGTGCTTCACGGCGTAGGGGGAGGCGTTGTCTATCGGGAACGTGCGCGAGTTGGTCATGACGAGCTTGTGCAGCCAGGACTTCTGCGCGGTGCTGGCGGAGGTGACGAACTTCCAGTCGTCCTCCAGGCAGACGCCGATGAAGAGCCAGTCGAGCCACGAGGTGTGGTTGGGGATGAGCAGCACCGGGCCGGAGGTGCGAAGCGCGTCCTCGTTGAAGGCGCTGAAGCGGAAGAGGAGCCGAACCAGGAGGCGGAGGAGGGATTTCATGCGGATGGATTAGGAATAAGATTACGAGCAGGATTACGATTATGAGGCAGCGGGGGAAGGCTGTTTCCGCTGGAAACGATGCTTCAAAGCCACGCCGAGTGTGAAGGCCACACCAGCTAGGCCGAGCCAAACCAAGCAGCGGTCGAAAGGAAGCCTTCCTATTCCCTCGCCCGGGAGACGGACGGCCGCGGCTCCGCCAATAATTTCGCCTTGGCCGGGAAAGGGAGCGCTCTCAAAGACCACGCCATTCTTCCCTACCAGTTGGGAGATGCCTGAAGAGCAGACACGAAAGACCGGCATCCGATACTCTGCGGCGCGCACCGGCGCGATGCGGCTATGTAGCTGGTGCTGGTGCGTGCCCCATTCGGTCATGTCCATTACAGGGACGATGAGTGCCTGAGCGCCTTGAGCCACCAGTTCATCGGTGACGCGGGTGAAACTGGAGTCGTAACAGATGCAGATACCGAGCTTGCCCCACGGTGAGTCCCAGACCTTCTGCTCGGGCGCGGGAAGGCCGTCTTTGAAGAACTGGATGGGCACGGCCTTGGCTTGCTTGAAGACCACCTCTCCGTCCGGACCGATGACGAAAGCGGTGTTGTAGTAGCGGCCATCTCCCAAATCATCTTTGCCACCGACCAGCAGGTGTTTCTGGTTCTTACGGCACCAGTCGCGCACGCGCGTCGGCACCGTGCCATCGAAGGTGTATTCGCTGAGAACGAAGAGGTCGGTCTTAGGATGGGCGAGCAGCACGCGGTCGAGAGCCGGCGGCACGTCGAGCATCGCGGGGAATTCGAGTTGGATGCCTGCTACGCGAAGCGGCCATCCGGTTCGACCCGAGCTAGCGAACGGTGGAAGCGCCCACAGCACCGCGGCCGGGAGGAAGACCAACCAGAACAGCAGGAACTTCCGCAGCGGCCAACGTAGGTCGTGCCAACAGAACGAATGGAGGCACGCCAGCAGAACTAAAGCTGCACCGACGCCATAAACCCCACCGCACGCCTTGACGAGCAACGGCCATTCCGCGAACGCATAGCCCATGTTCAGCCAAGTGAAGCGGAGGAAGTAGAGTTCGCTGCGGAAGTATTCGAGGCCAATCCAGAGCAGTGGAAAAAGCAGCAGAGCCCAGCCGCCAAACTGCTGCCGGGCCAGCCGCCCAACCCACACGAACAAACCAATCCAAAACGCCAGCACGCACCACAGCGGCACGGCGCTGACGCCAAAGATGGTCCAGAGGAAACCCATTTGCGCCGGGAAGATGCCGAGACCAACCAGAAAGCCGGACAGAAACGCCTGTCGCCCGGTAGCCGCCCGAGTGAGTTCCACCAGCGCCCACGCATAGCCCAGCATCAGCGGCGCGAGCGGGTTGGTGTAGTATGCGAGGTGAAAGCACGCCAAGGCCGCAACAGCACACACGATGACTCCGCGCCAACCGAGCGCCGCTGCCTTTGGAGCGCGGACGCCCACGTCCGCATCGCCGTGGGGGGGACACTCTTGTCCCCCATCAGGCGCTGCGGTGCGCCCGATACCGCTGCCGGGAATGGGGGACAGGAGTGTCCCCTCTGCTGCGGACGTGGGCGTCCGCTCTCCGGTGGGTTGGCTTTCGTTCGTGTTCATTCGCGTCCCTTCGCGTGATTCGCGGTCGGCAGAAAATCAGCTCACTCTTTCGCCTCCCCCTTCACCAGCACCGGGAATTTCAGCCACGCGATGACGGCCACGACCAGCACGGCCAGGGCGATGAAGACTTGCGAGGCGGAGAGGTGCGCCTTTACGCACACGAAGATCAGCAGGCCCGCGAGCATCATGCCCAGGTTGTCGAAGAGGTTTTGCACGGCGATGGTCTTGCCCAGCTTGGTCGGGTCGGACTCGGCCTGGAGCGAGGCGTTGAGCGGGATGAGGAAGAGGCCGGCGGCGAGGCCCGCGCCCACGAGCATCGCCATCACGAGCGGCAGCACGGCGAGGACTGTGACGGTCGAGCCGTCGGGTTTCAGCTTGGTGATCATGTGCTGGCCGATGTGCTGCAGGCCGAGCGGTTCAATCGCGAACACGGCGAGCAGCATGCCCGCGAGGAACAGCCCGAAGCCGCGTGTGTGCCGCAGGTCGCTGACGGGATAGAACCTGCCCGCCGCGATGCTGCCGATCATCACGCCGACGCTCAACCACAGGCCCAGCAGCGCGATCTGCGTGTTGTCCGGCAGCTTGAGCGCTTCGAGGCCCCAGGCTTGGAAGTTGATCTTCATCGTCGCGCCGCAGACCCAGAAGAGCGCGGTGCCGACAAGAACCTTGCCCAGCCGCGGCCCGGCAAATAGCGAGCGCAGGTGGACGAAGAATTCGCCGACGCTCGCCGAGAGCCGCACCGCCGCGTCGGACGGTGTGCGATCCATGACAAGGTTCAGCGCGAGCGACGCGATGAAGATGCCTGCGAGCGCGACGTAGCAGATGCCGACGGGCAACTGGTCTACCATCACCGAGCCGCCGATCGCGCCGGTGAGGATGGCCAGCAGGGTGAGGAGCTCCACCATGCCGTTGGCTTTCACGAGCCGGTCGGTGGGGAGGATTTCCGGGAGGATGCCATACTTCGCCGGGCCGTAGAACGCGGAGCCGATACCGACGATGAAGTAGCCAAGCGCCTGCCACGCGTAGCCGAACCAGATGCTCAACGCGCAGACGGCGGTGCCGAGGAGCTTGAGCACGTTGCCGCCGGCGAGCCAACTGGTCTTGGCGTAACGGTCGTTGAGGTAGCCCGCCAGCGGTGCGAGCAGGATGTAGGGTATGAAGAGGATGCTTGTGTAGATGGTGCCGCGCGTGCGCAGCTCGTCGGAGGTGATCTCGCCGGCCTTCTGAAGCAGCGTGAGCTGGCCGACGATGACGGCGAGGATGGCGTTGTCGCCAAACGCGCCGAGGAACTGGCTGGCAAGCAGGAGTGGGTAGTTGCGGTTGGATTTCATGGAGTTCAGGAATTGGCTTGGGCGGCGCGGCTGGCGTTGTCGCTAATGACGGCGAGTTCGGTGAGAAGCTTTTCGGCGCGGGCGGCGGGGAGTTTGCCCCAGACCTGCTCGGCGGCGGCGTAGTAGTGCGGGTAAATCTCAGCCAGCAGCTTGCGCGCGGCGGGCGTGAGCACCACGAGCCAGGCGCGGCGGTCGGTGGCGTTCTCCTTGCGTGTGACCAGGCCGCGATCCTCAAGGCGGTCCACCAGCCCGGTGACGTTCGAGCGGTGCATGATGAGCTGGCGGCTCAGGTCGGACTGCGTGCAGCCGTCGGGAAAGTCGGAGAGGACGTTGAGGAGATTGAACTGGCTGGGGCTGAGGTCCCATCGGGCGAAGAAGACGCGGCTGGCGTTCCACAGCTCCTCGGCGGTGCGGAGCAACTGGATGAGGGCCTGATAACGCGGGCCGGGCGAGGTTCGGTTTCGTTTCACGGCGGATGGTTTATCAAGAGACTGTTGACATGTCACCATTGAGAAATCTGGGCGGGCCATCGGGGAAACGCGCCGGGAGGAACCACTTTCCTGCACCGACTGGTGCTAATGGGATGGGATTCGAGACGAGCCCATTGCTATGCTGGCCCCGGTTCGGATTAGCGCTGGTTAGTGCAGGCCCGTGGTTCTGCGCAATCCCTCCACTCCCCACGCTTCATGCTTCCCGCAACTCGCGCCTTCGCCTACAACCGCCGGCCATGAGTTTACGAGAACAGCAGCGCGCCTTGTCCGCCGCCACGCAGGCCGCCCGCGCCGCCGGGAAGCTGATGCGGCAAAACCTCGCACTGACCAAGCGTGTCAACGAGTCCACCCGGCACGACATCAAGCTGGAGCTGGACGTGCGCTGTCAGAAGCTCATCGAGCGCTCGCTGCAAAAGGCTTTCCCCACCGTGGCGATCCTCGGCGAGGAGGGCATCCTCGGCGACCCGGTGTCGGCCGCACGCTGGGTGGTGGACCCGATTGATGGCACGGTGAACTTCACTTACGGCATCCCGCACGCGTGTGTGTCCATCGCGCTGCAAGTGCGAGATGAGAAGTCCAAGTTCCCCGGCGATCCGTTGCGCGGCTACATGACGCTCGTGGGCGTGGTGTATGACCCGTTCCTCGACGAAATGTGGACGGCGGTGCGCGGGCAGAAGGCGAAGCTGAACGGCAAGCCCATCCATGTGAG
>JBEBFV010000513.1:0-4314 GCA_040081795.1 Limisphaerales bacterium
CCCGCACACCGACGCCACGCGGCCCGACCCCTACGCCGGCGCGCGTCCGACCGCGAAAGAGCCCGTGAAGACGATGGTCTGCCGCGTCCGCACCATCGCCGACATGATTAGCACGGGGATGATTGACAGCCCCGCCGACAACGTGACCGACATCATCCGGGAAGTCGCCGCCGCCCGCGTCACCGAGCGCGGCACCCGCGCCGACGACAAAGCCAGCGAAGCCGCGATGGAAGACCGCAAGAAGGCGGGGTATTTCTAACCGAGGACTTGCCCGATGAAAAAGTTCCCCGCGCGAATTCACGTTCTGTTGGCGAGAGACGCCAAGGTGGGCGTTGTGCTGCGGCGTGGCCCATCGAAGAGCGTTTGCTCGGTGATGTGGAACCGTAAGACGGATGAGTTTGAGCTGGGTCAGTGGTTGCGGGGGCGAATCTATGAACGGCGTTCGGATGTTTCCCCGGATGGACGGTTCCTGATTTACTTCGCGATGAATGGTCGATGGAAATCGGAAACGAAGGGCTCGTGGACAGCGGTTTCTAAGGTTCCTTGGCTGAAGGCCATCCTCTTACTCAGCAAAGGCGACTGCTGGCATGGCGGCGGGCTGTTTACAGCGGAGCACAAGTATTGGCTCAACGATGGATACGGCCACCAACCTCTCAAGAGCAGTAAGCTGGTCTGGAGGGATGAAAAATATCGTCCGGCGGTGAGCTACGGCGGTGAGTGCCTAGGTGTTTATTACGTCCGCTTGCAGCGTGACGGGTGGGTTATGAAGCCTGCCGTTTCCGACTCCGAGTTCACCGTCTTCGAGAAGCCATTGTCGCATGGCTGGATTCTCCGCAAGTATGCGCACGCCCAAGTTGGAGCACCTCCGGGGAAAGGCTGCTACTGGGATGAGCACGAGCTGGAACAGGGCAAGTCGGGCCAGCGGATAGACGGGGCCAAGTGGGAGTGGGCCGACCTTGATGACAAGAAACTTACTTGGGCAGAAGACGGTTGTTTGTTCCGTGCGACCATCAAGAGCAGCGGACTGGGTGTGCGTAAACTTCTCCACGATTTCAATGACATGAAGTTCGAGGCGTTGCCAGCTCCCTACTGAAAAGAACGAGAACGAAACGAATCTAACCGACTTTGAACCCATGAATCGCCGCCTCTTCCTCGCCACTTCAGTCGTCGCATCCCTCGCCGCGTCCGTGCGCGCCGCTGACAAGCGCCCCGCGCGCCTGCTGCTGCGCTCGTCGTGGCAGACGGTGAACATCGGCGACATCGCGCACACGCCGGGCGTGCTGGCGCTCATCGAGAAGCATTTGCCCGGCGTCGAGGTGCGGCTGTGGCCGAGCAAGGTGGACAACGGTGTCGAGGAGATGCTCCGCGCGCGCTTCCCGAAGGTGACGGTTGTCAAGGGGCCGGAGGCGCTCAAGGCCGCGTTCGCCGAGTGCGACTTTCTGCTGCACGGCTCCGGGCCGTCGCTCGTCGCACAGAACGACGTGGCGCGTTGGGCCAAGGAAACCGGCAAGCCTTACGGCGTGTATGGCATCACGCTGCCGCTGCAAGGCTCCACCGCCACCACACCCGCGTCGGAGAAAACCATCGCCGCGACGGTCGCGGTGTTGAGCGGCGCGAAGTTCGTTTACTTCCGCGACTCGAAGTCGCTGGAGCTGGCGAAGCAGCGCGGCTGCACCAGCCCGCTGATGGAGTATGGGCCGGACGGCGCGTTCGCCACGGACTTGCGCGATGACGCGAAGGCGACGGCTTTTCTCAAGGCGAACGGTTTGGAGGACGGCCAGTTCCTCTGCTGCATTCCGCGCCTGCGCTTCACGCCCTACTGGACGATTCCCGACAAGAAGGCGGCGTTCGACGAGAAGAAGCACGCGCGCAACGAGGCCTTGAAGGAGCAGGACCACGCGCCGCATCGGCAGGCCATCATCGAAGTGCTGCGCCAGACGAAGCTCAAGGTGCTCATCTGCCCCGAGGACCAGACGCAGATGGCCGTGGGCAAGGAACTGCTCTACGACCCGCTGCCCGCCGACGTGAAGCCGCGCGCGGTCTGGCGGCCGAACTACTGGCTGACCGGCGAGGCCATCTCGGTTTACACGCGCAGCGCCGGCCTCTTCGGCAACGAAATGCACTCGCCCATCATGTGCGTGGGCAACGGCATCCCGGCCATCGTCTGTCGCTGGGCCGAGCAGACGACCAAGGGCCTCATGTGGCGCGACATCGGCCTCGGCGACTGGCTCTTCGACTTCGACAAGGAAGAGGACCGCGCGAAACTCGTCCCCGCCGTGCTGGCGATGGCGAAGGACCCCGCCGCCGCGAAGGCCAGGGCCGCGAAAGGGCGCGAGTTTGTGATGAGCAAGTTCGCCGCGAGCATGGCGGTAGTGAAGAAGCAGTTGCCCGTTTGATTTGCAGCCAACCCTTTCAGCCGAAGCACTCAACCAAACCCGCCATGAAAATCGCCGCCCACATCGTCGCCACCCTGTTCGGCCTCATCTTTCTCGCCGGCGGGCTGTTCTTCTTCTTCGGCACGCTGCCGCCGGCGCCGCCGGAAGATTCCCTGCCCGGCAAGTTCATGGCCGCGTTCGGCCCGACCGGCTACATGGCCTTCGTGAAGGTCTGCGAAATCATGGGCGGCGCGCTCGTCATCGTGCCCAAGACCCGCAACCTAGGCCTGCTCATCCTCGGCCCCATCGTCATCAACATCCTGTGCTTCCATGGCTTCGTGGCGAAGGGCTTCTGGAACCCCGCGCACGCGTTTATCACGGTGGCCGCGCTGGTCAACCGTCCGGCGGACCCGACTGTCTCGCAATGAAGTGCTTCGTTCCCCTTCGCTGCGTCTGGCTGCTCGCTGCGGTGCTGGCCTTCGGGCAATGCCTCGTCGCCGCTGAACCGCAGCGCCTCGATGCCGACCTCCTCGTCGTGGGCGGCAACGAAGCCGCCATAGCCGCTGCCGTGCAGGCCGCGCGGCTTGGCGTGAAACGCGTCGTGCTCGTCAGCGACATCGCGATGCTCGGTGGGCAGTTCAGCGCCGAGGGCGTCGGCAATGTGGACGAGTGGACCACCGTGCAGGGCAAGCGCGCGCGCTTCCCGCGCTCCGGGATGTTTCTCGAAGTCGCGCGGGCGATTGAGGAAACCAACCGACGCAAGTATGGCAAAGCCGAGCCGGCCAACTCCTTCTGCGCCTGGCTCACCATCGAACCACGCGAGGCCGCGCGCATCTTCGAGGAACTCGTCGCGCCGCAAGTCGCCAGCGGCCACCTCCGCATCGAGCGCGGCTGGGAGCCGGTGAAAGTGGAACTCGCCGGCAACCGCGTCGCGGGCGTGAGTTTCGCCAAGGCTGCCGCGCGCCTCGAAGTCCGCGCCCGCCTCACCATCGACGCCTCCGACTGGGGCGATGTCATCCAACTCAGCGGCGCAAAGTGGAGCGCTGGTCCGGACGCGAAAGCCCGCTTTGGCGAGCCCAGCGCGCCCGACCAAATCACCGAAGCCAATCGCCGTGAAATGAACCCACTCACGTGGTGCGTCGTCGTGCGCGGCTCCACGAAGGAAAGCATCATCCCCGAACCGCCGGGCTTCGACCCGCGCCGCTACTTCGGTTGCAGCCGCGAGACGCGCACGAACTTCACCGCCACCGGCTGGCCCAAAGGCGTCCTCTTCATGAACGTCCCGGCCTTCGCCGACACCACGCACCCCGCCGGGCCTTACTCGCCGCCGGTCAACATCTACACGCACCGCCGCCTCGTGGACGCCGCGCACAATCAACTACCGCACGAGCGCGAAGCCCTCTTCTTCAACTGGCCGCCGCAGGATTACCCGCTCGATGTCTGGCCCAAAGCCGTCGCCGACGCGCTCGACGCCACGGAGCCGGGCGCGTCGAAGAAGAACCTCGTCGCGCTCACGCCCGCGCAGCGGCGCATCGTGTTCGAGGACGCGAAGCGCCACTCACTCGGCCTGCTGCATCACGTGCAGAAACTGGAGCCGCGCTTCCGCAAGCTGGAGTTGACCGACGAGTTCGGCACGCCCGACCGCCTGCCGCCCAAGCCCTACATCCGCGAAGGCCTGCGGCTCGAAGCGCTCACGATGCTCCGCGAGCAAGACCTCCGCACGCCGCACCCCGAGCCGCGCTGGGCGAAGCTCATGCCCAGCGACGCGGTGTTTGGCTTCCAGTTCAACATAGATTTCCACCCGACCCGCCGGCAGTTCCTCAACGACGACCCCGCCGCGCCATGGGCGACCATCCACACGGCCACGCGCAACTGGAGCACGCACACCGACCGCGGGATGTTCCCGTTGCGCGGCCTCGTGCCGGTGGAGCGCGACGGC
>JBEBFV010000100.1:0-15580 GCA_040081795.1 Limisphaerales bacterium
GCTAGAGACTGGCGGAGCCTGAGCGCCAAACAGCGCGCCCCCTCGCCCCCATCGGGGGAGAGGGCTGGGGTGAGGGGGCAACGGCTGCGATGCCAGAGCAGGCCACGAACTGCGTTGAGATTTCGTTCTCATGCCGCCAGCCGTTTGAAGAGGAGTTGCAGCGCGAGTTCCAGCGCGAGGAGCGTCAGTGCGGCAAATACGAACCAGTGGAAGAGGTGCTTGCCCTGCACGAGCTGCTTCAATTCCTCCTGACCGGAGACGAAGTGGCTTTCCTGGCCGTCCTTCATCTGCTCGGGCAGGAGCGATTTGTCCACGGAGCGCAGGTCGGATTCGTCGGCGCTGGCGTTGATGCCAAAGGCGTAGAGCGGCTTGCCGGCGGTGAGCGTGTAGAAGCCCAGCTCCGTGGGCGTGAACGCGATGGCGTAGCGCTCGCCGAGCGGCTCCTGTTTCACCGGCACTGCGAGACCGGACGGCGAGCGGAAGGTGTTGTTCTGAAGCTCGGTGCGCCACACCTCAGCCTGCACCACCTCGCCGATGACGGAGGAAGCAGGCGCGGCCTCGTGCGTGTCGAGTTGGCGGACGAACTCCTGAATCCAAGCGGGGAAGATGCGTTGTCGCGCGAGATTGCTGGAGCGTTCGCTCGCCGAGAAGTTCAGCAGGAGCAACGTGCCGAGGCCGTGGTCACACGACGCCATCGCGGGCGATTCGTCGCCGTAGCTCAGAAGGATGCTCCCCGCGCCGGTCGCGCTGGCCTGGTAGAAGTCGTAGAATTCCAGCAGCGCGAGGTCCTGCCGCGACGCGCCGCGAAACAGCCGGAGGAAGCGCGACTTGAAATCGCCCTTCACCATCTGCTGCGCGCCGGTGGCGACGTTCTCGACCATCCGCTTCGCGCCGAGCTTGAGCGGCACGTTGCCCTTGCCCAGCGCGCGGTCGAGCGACTCGACATTCTCCGCGTCGTGCTGGCCGTCGAGGAAACAGACCACGCCGCCACCGCCGAAGAGGAACTTCGCGAGATGCTGCGCGGAGGAGTCGTTGAGGCGGTCAAGACGTGTGAGGAAGACCTTGCGCGCCGAGGCCAGCGCGGCGGGCGAGAGCTGGCTGGACGGGATATGGCGCGGGAGCAACGAGCCTTGCAGGCGGTCGTAGGGGTTGAGCGCGAGCTTGAGGAACTGCACGGCGTCGCGCTCGGGCTGCGGGTCGTCGGACACGATGAGCACTTCCTCCTTCTCCAGCCCGGGCAGAGAGAGATGGAAGTGGTTGTCCTGCTCTAAGCCATCGGGCGGCAGGCTGATTTCGCAGACGTGCAGGCCGGGCGCGCCGACGGGCACGGGCAGCGTGACCTTGCCGACGGACCACGGCGAGAGGCTGAACGCCTTCTCGAAACTCACGCGCTGGTCGAGCACGACCTTGAGCCGCGACTCCAGCGGGCGCGCGGCGAAGTTGCCCACAGTCACGTCGAGCGTGACGGTGTCGCCGGCGAGGATTTGCGACTGGTTGACGGCGGCTTCAAGGATGGCGTGGTTGTCCTTGGCCTGCGTGGACACGTCCATGAAGAACAGGCGCGTGGCCGGCGGCACCTTGGTGAAGTCCACGTTCGCCCAGTTCTTGCGCTGGAAGTCGGAGAGGAAATACAGCTCGGCTGGCTTGCCTGCCTTCGCGATGAGTTGCGCGGCGGCGGCGTTCGCCTGATTGAAGTCCGCACGCGTCAAGCCGGCTGGGTGTTTGTCGAGGAAGCGCCGCGCCTCGGCGAAGTTCGGCGAGAAGTCCACGAAGCACGTCGTGACCGGCTGCGCGGCGAGCAAGATGTTCACGCGGTCATCCGCGCCGAGCGTGTCGAGGATTTTGCCGGCTTGCGCGAGCGCGCGGCTGCGACAGCTCACGCCTTCGCCGCGATACTCCATGCTCAACGAGTGGTCCACGACGAGCAGCACGTGGCGGCCGCCCTTGCGCTGGAGCGCCGCGCCGTAGCGGTCAAGGAAGGGCTTGAGGAAGGCCAGCAGCAGCGCCGCGAGCGCGAGCGTGCGCACGAGCAGGAGAATCCAGTGCCGCAGCCGGAACAGCCGCGAGCTGCGCGCGACCGTTTCCTTGATGAGCTGCACGGAGGAGAACTGAAACAACTTCGGGAAGCGCAGGTTCAGCAGGTGAATGATGAGCGGCACGAACACCAGCGGCAGCAGCGCGGTCAGCAGGGCTGGGTTCAGGAAGGACATGGCCGGTTCACTGTGCGAAGTAGGCGTTGTTCCCGCGGAAGCCCAGATACGCCTCGATGGCCGCCAGATACGGCTCGCGCGTGTCCACCACGCGATGCTCGATGCACCGCGCGCTCGCCTCGCGGGCGAGCGTGTCGAGGATTTGCTTCATGTTCTGACGGTAGGCCGCGCGGATTTCCTCCGGGTCCACCTCGACCTCCTCCTGCGTCTCCATGTCCACGAAACGCGCCACCGCCGCGTCCGGCAGGTTCAGTTCATCCGGGTCCACGACGTGCAGCAGGAGGATTTCAAACTTGCGATGGATGAACTGCCCGAGCACCGAGAACAGCTCCTCCGTCGGCGCGAGGAAGTCCGAGAGAATCACCAGCCGCCCGCGCTTCTTGAAGATGCTGCCGCACTCGTGCAGTGAATGGACGAGGCCGGTGGTGGACGCCGGCTTCACCGCCTCCAGCTCCGTGACGACGCGGTGCAGGTGCCGCCGCGTGCCGCCGGACGGGATGAACTTCGTGACCTTGTCGGCGAAGAGCGCGAGCGCGGCCTTGTCGCCCTGGCGCATCATCAGGTAGCTCAACGCCGCCGCGACCTTGGCCGCGAGTTTGAACTTCGTCTGCCGTCCCTCGCCCGCGTAACGCATCGAGGCGCTGGTATCGAGCAGCAGATACACCACCATGTCCGTCTCCTCCTCGAAGCGCCGCACGATGAGCCGCCGCGTGCGCCCGTAAGCCCGCCAGTCCATGCGGCCCACGTCGTCGCCGGCGACGTATTCCTTGTAGTCGGCGAACTCGGCAGAGGAGCCGTAGTAAGGCGACTTGTGCTTGCCGGAGAAGTAGCCCTCGACCGTGGCCTTGGCGAAGACGAGGAGGTTCTTGAAGCGCGCAAGCTCTTCCAGCGAGAGCAGCGACTCCTTCAACTTGGGAGAAGGCAAACCACGCTTCGCGCGAAACGCCTCGATGAGCGGCGGCACTTCACCACGCGAGGGCAGGGCAGGGGGCAACGGTGGCGGAGCCGGTGGCAGCGGCGGTGGGGTAGGCCGGCTCGCTGCGAGTTGGGCCGCGAGCACTTGGGCGCGGGTTTGAGGAAGGTGGGACATGGGGTCAGTGGTGCTGGCAGCGCGGAGCGGTATCCGTGTTCCGTGCTCCGTGTTCCGTGATTTGCACCGCCCGCTCTCGGACTAAGTCACGGAACACGCAACACGCATCACCCGGTCCCTCGTGTCCATTCGTGTCCATGCGTCTATCAGTTACCCCGCGTTCAGTTCAATACGCCTTCTCCTTCACCGTCTTCAGCAGCTCGGCGATGATCTCCGGCGACTTCTTGCCCGCGCCGGTTGCCCGGTAGTTCGTGATCACGCGATGCTGCAAGACTGATGGAGCGACCGCACGCACATCGGAGGTCTCGGCGGAGATGCGGCCTTGGAGCAGCGCCAGCGCCTTCGCGCCGAGGATGAGATACTGCGACGCGCGCGGTCCCGCGCCCCACTCGATGAAGTCCCGTGCGCTGCTGGGCGAGCCATTGCGCCCCGGACGCGTCGCGCCGACCAAGTCCACCGCGAACTCGATCACGTGGTCCGACACCGGCGCGGCCCAGACGAGCTGCTGGACTTGCAGGATTTCCTCGCGCGTCACGCAGGGCGTGAGCGTGGGCATCTGGTTCAGCGTCGTGCGGCGGACGATTTCGATTTCCTCGTGCTTCTCCGGGTAGTCGAGGTGCAGCGAGAACATGAAGCGGTCGAGCTGCGCCTCCGGCAGCGGATACGTGCCCTCCTGCTCGATGGGGTTCTGCGTGGCCACGACGAGAAACGGGTCCGGCAGCGCGCGCGATTGCCCGCCGACTGTGACCTTGCGCTCCTGCATCGCTTCGAGGAGCGCGGACTGCGTCTTTGGCGGCGTGCGGTTGACTTCATCGGCGAGCAGGAGGTTCGCGAAGATGGGGCCGGGCAGATACTCGAACTCCAGCCGCCGGTCGCGCTCTTGGAGCAGCTCGGAGCCGATGATGTCCGCCGGCATGAGGTCGGGCGTGAACTGGATGCGCTTGAAGCTCAGGTGCAGCACGTCGGAAAGCGCCTTGACCAGCAGCGTCTTGGCGAGGCCCGGCACGCCGACCAGCAGGCAATGCCCGCGCGCGAAGAGCGAGATGAGCAGCAGCTCGATGATGCGCTCCTGTCCGACGATGACCTTGCCCAGTTCCTTGGTGAGGCGTTCATACACTTCGCGCACAAACGCCGGTGACATTTCGCTCATGACAATTCCTTCGAGGTTCCCTTTGGGATTGCGGCGACGGTAGCGAAGCGAGGGCGAAGTGCCAGCGAGAAGTTCAGCGGCTGCGCTCCACGCCGAACCGCACCGTCGTCGGCGCGCGGAAGGAGCCGATGTCCACCGTGCCTTGCGCGTCCGGCTTCAAGTCGCGTTCACCCGCGCGGGCTGAGATGACACGCCATCCGTCTGGCACGCGGACGCGGAGGAGCGTTTGCTTCGGAACGCGCTGCTGCGGCGTGAACTCGGCGAGCACTTCGCCGGCATTCAGTCGCGAGCGCAGGTTGAGGGAGATTTCTCCAAAGGCGGTCGGCGCGCGCTCGGCTTTGATTTCCTTCCCGTCCTCCAGCCAGCGCTTCGGCGTGGCGAAGGCGAGGCGGAGTGTGTCGGGTTTGCCGTCGTCGTCTGCGTCCCAATCCTGCACGAGCAGATGGCGGAGCATCGTGAGGAAGTGTGTGTTTCCAGCGCTGTTCGGCGGGCAGTAGAAGATCCGGCCATGCGCGTCCAGCGGTGTGAGCGAGCCGCCTTCGCCCGCGATGAACGTGTCGCGCGTGAAGCCCTGGGCAAGCATCCCGTAGAAGCTCACCAGCGCGCGTTCCGGCTCGTCACGACGCAGCAGCGTGAGCACGTAGCGCGTGCCGTAGAGCGGATTCGCGCTGTGCGGACCGGTCCAGAAAGTCACGTTCGGGCGCGAGCGCGTCATGCCCATCACGAGGCCGCCGTGTTGCTGGATGTAGTCGAGCAAGCCGCGCTCGCGTGGCTCTGGCAGGATGCCGGTGCCGAGGACGTAGTTTGCCATGAGGTTCCAGTAGCTGCCCATCTTCGTGCCGGTGATCGTCTCGTAAGGATCCTCCTCGCCGGACAGCGCGATGGGCACAAAGCCCGGCATCGCGGGCCGAGTGCTCTTGTTCACTGCGGCGAGGATGCGCTGCTTGAACTCGGCGGCGACATCCGCGAGCCGCTTCGCATCGTCGCGTTCGCCCATCGCCTCAAGCATCGCGGCGAAGTCGCGGAGAGCGCGCCAGGACTTCGCGTTCGAGTTCAACGAATAAACCGGCGTGGGGATGTCGCCGCAGTATTGCTCGCGCGGGAAAAGCCCCTCGGCGTTGGTGCGGCTGTTCACGATGAGGCGAACCTCCTTCTCCCAGCGCGGGCGCATCTCGCGGATGAAGGCGTCGTCGCGCGTGAAGTCGCACAGGTGCGACATGAGCTGGAGCTTGTGGCCGGCTTGGTGGAACTCCAGCCCCTTGCGCGTGAAGTCGAGCTGCGAGATCGCGAGCGGACGGATCTCGTGGCCCCACCAGAGCAGCGCGTGGAGCGCGTCGCAGCCCTCGGCTTGATACAGGCGATCGTATTGGTTCCCCGCGCTGTAGTGCATCCGGTTGCTGCGGATGAGCGCGTGAGTGCCCACGAGCAGTGACTTCCAGGCATTCATCACGACCGGCTCGGGAATAGAGATTTGCATTCCGCGCCCGACCAGTTCGCTCCAAGTCTTCACGCACAACTCGCGCTGGCGGACGAAGCCGCCGTTCGCAAGCGGCGACGGCGTGCTCGCGTCCATCGGCGTGGTGGCGATGGCGAGCGTGACAAAGTTCTTGTCCGTGAGGTTGGCGACCAGCCGCTGGCGCTGCCACTTCCAAGGCGCGTCGAACCATACCAGCACGCGGCCTTGCTCGTCGCGGAGGGAGTTCTGCTGCACGACGCGCGGTGTCTTGGAGTCCACTTGAATCGCAACTGCGCCCTTCGCGCCCTCGGCGAGGCGGAATTTCACCAGCACCACGCCGTGTTCAGCCAGCGATGGCTCCACACTGGCGAAGACCTCTTGCGCGACGCGGACACCGTCGTGCGCGTAGTCGAGTTGCACGATGGGCAGCCAGCCCTCCGCGTAGCGCGGGCCGTTGAGCCGTTCCGGGAACTCGCCGAAGCGCAGCTCGTCCGGGCCGACTCGGAAGACAACCGGCGTGCCGACATCGTTCCAACTGCGCGTGCCGCCACGCAGGTTCACGCCGCTGCCGTTCGAGATGAGCCGCGCCTTCACTGGCGCACCGGGCGCACTCAGGACGATGGGGTAGTGGTGGAAGTCCGCGTTGACGTAGCGCAGCGGCGGGAGGAGCGGGGCGAAGAATTCGTAGGTCGGGCCGTTGGTCTGGCGCAGCGCGGCGTCGCCCCAGAGGTCGAGCTTTGCGGCAAGCGCTTCATCACGCGTGGCGAGCGGGGATTGCGCGAACAGGGCTGGCAGGAGGGCAAGAAAACCAACGAGGAACCAGCCAGCGCGCCAGCGGGCGGGGCAGGGGATGTTCGACGGCTTCACGGTGTTTCAATGTGCGACTCGCCAGCAGCTTCGGGAAGGAAAAAGCCCGGCGAAGACACCTTCTATTCCTCGTAGGAATCTTTTGGGACGGACAGCCAATGTCCGAGCCGGCTGCGTAGCCTGCTTCAAAAGAAAGACGAACTATGAAGCACCAAATGGAACTGACCCTCGCCAACGCAACCCCCGCCTATCGCCGCGCCGCGCGCCGCCAACGTCGTCTGCCCAGCGCGCATTGGTGGTTCGACCAGATGCGCAAGGCAGTGGACGAGGCGATGGATTGGCAACCCGCGGCACCGGTCCGCCCGGAGCAGACGCGGCTGCTGTTGGTGGCCGGGCCGGAGCGTTCGGCTTGAGCGGCGTCCGTCACTTAGCCGCTGGCCGACTCTTGTATTTCTCGTGGAGCCGGGTGTGTCGGCTGTCCAACGGCACCTCGCGGCCGGCAATCCACATGCGCTTCACGTTGCTGCGGAGATCGAGGATGTTGCCGTCGCTGGCAAAGAAGGTGGCTTCCTTGCCTGCGTCAAGTGAGCCGAGGCGGGTGTCGAGGCCGAGGACTTGCGCGGGATACAGGGTCAAACCCTTGAGCGCCTCGGACTCCGGGAGTCCGAAAGCGACTGACTGCGCAGCCAGATAGGGAACATTGCGCGCGAAAGCCGCCGCGCTTGACCCCGGCCCTTCGCTGAAGAGCACTTTCACCCCAGCCTTGTGCAAGGTCGCCGCGCCTTTGAAATGCGCGTCGTAGCTGTCCGTGTCACGGGCTGGCTGGTCGAAAGTGGACTCGAAGACGACGGGGACCTTCTTGGCGGCCAGCTCGTCGGCCACGCGCCACGCGTCGCGCCCACCGGCGATGGCGATTTTGTATTTGCGTGACTCAGCCCACACAAGCGCAGCCTTGATCTGGCGGACATCGTCCGCGTGGACGATGAGCGGCAACTCTCCGCGCACGAACGGAAGCATCGCCTCCCACGCGGGCACTTTCGCGGCGGGCTTGGCGTCCTTGGGTGTGATGCCACGGGCGTTCGCGTAGGCGTGAGCCTCAGCGAAGAAGTCGTCGAGTTCCTTCACCCGCTTGGCGCGTTCCTTGCCCTGGTCTTCGGGCGACTTGGCCTTAGTGCTGCGGGCGAGTTCCTTGGGCGTCACGTTCAGGTGCATCGCGGGCCAGAAGACGTGCATCGCGACGGGGGCCTTGACGGTCATCTCCTCCGTTGTCCAGCCGGCGAGCGAGATGACGCCGGATTGGCCGCTGACCATCCCGCCGAGCGGCAGCACGAGCGCGTGCGTGATGCCGTTGGCGCGCGCGACGGGGATGAGTTCGGAGTCCGGGTTGACTGAAAGCCACGCGCGCACGTCGGGTGTGAAGGTGCCGGTCTCGGTCGTGTCCTGTGTGGCGCGCACGGCGGAGATCTCGGTGAGGCCGAGCGAGCTCGTCGGCAGGATGATGCCGGGGAAGAGGTGAAGGCCTTTCAAGTCCACCGTGCGGTCGGGCTTGGCGGCGGGCGTGGCCTTCGAGACGGAAAGAATCTTCGTGCCCTTAGCAAGCAGGAAGCCGGGCGAGAGCGTTTCGCCGGAGACGGTATGGACCGTCGCGCCCGCGTAGAGGACGGTTTCCTCGGGGCTCCACGGCGCGAGGAGGGCCTTGCTTTGAATGACCCCGCGCGGCTCGCCGACCTGCGCGGTGACGTTTGTCAGCAGCGCACACAGAACTGCGAGGCTGGTTGAAATGGCTTTGGTCTCGGACATCGCGGCGTTTATCGCTGTGCCCTGCTGGAAGCGCAAGCCCGGCTTGAGTGGGGCAGGGTGGAGGAGCGTCGTGCCTGTGCTTCAGGAGGAAACGCTCGCGTTCGGTGGCGGGCTGCGTAGGTTCGCGGCGTTCGACCGACGATGAGCCTTCGCCTTGAATTGTTGCTGCTGTGCGTGCTGGGAATCTCCCTGCCAGCGCAACTGCCGTCGAAGTTGCCAGCCGCGAAGCCGCCCGCCCCGCCAGTGATTCGCGAAGTCTCGCCTGGGGTCTTCCAAGTCGGCGGCGTGAAGCTGGAGAAGGAAGCTCGCCGCGCGTCCTTCCCCGCCAAACTCAACATGACCGAGGGGCCGCTCGAATACCTGCTCGTCACGACGATAGGCAAGACCCACGAGAGCATCCTCACGACGGACATTGAGCCGCAGCACTTGCAGGTGGCGATGCTTCTGCTCGGCGCGAAGGGGATGCAGGCCGCCGCCCTCACCAACCCGCCGCCCGGCGGCCCCATCACTCAGCCGCAGGCCGGTGAGCGCAATCCGCCGCTGCCGGGCGAGGCAGCGCTGATCGAGGTGAGATGGACGCACGATGGCAAGGCGCAGCGCAGGGGCATCGAGGAGTTGGTCTTCAACAAGCGCGCGAAGGAGCTGATGAGCAAGGGAGCATTCACCTTCACCGGCTCGCGTTTGTGGCACGGCAAGTTCATCGCGCAGACGGAAGGCTCGCTCATCGCGCTCATCACCGATCCCGACGCGGTCTTCAACAACCCTCGCCCGAACCGCGACGCGGATGACACATGGGTGGTGCGCAAGCAGGATGTGCCGCCGCTGGATACGGTGGTGGAGGTGAGCATCACGTTGGTGCCGCTGGTAAAGCCGGCGGGGCAGGGGAAGTAGAGGAGCGCGGCGTTCACGCCGCAGAAGCGTTGACGGGTCGTGGCAGCCAGATGCTTTGGGCAGTCGTGGCTTTCTGCGGCCTGAAGGCCGCGCTCCTCCACGTTTTGCCGCGTGTAAGTTTTTCCGGCCTCTGGCAAACTCTCCTCGATGGATCACGACGCCGACGCGCTTCACGCCGCCATTGACGAGGTGCTGGCGGGCCATCGCGACGCCTTCCGCCACATCGTGCGCGAATACGGCCTCAGCGTGCGCGGGTTCATCGCCAGCCAGCTCTACCATCTCGATGACGTGGACGATCTCGCGCAGGACGTGTTCCTCGCAGCGTTCGAGAGCCTCGGCTCCTTCCGCAAGGGCGACGAGTTCGGCGCGTGGCTACGGGGCATCGCGCGCAACAAGGTGAAGATGTATTTCCGCACCCGGATGCGCCGCGAGAACGCGATGGAGCGCTTCCGCTCCGAGGTCGGCGACGTGGTGGTGGCGGATTTGGAGCAGGCCTCGGAGGCCGTCGAGGAGCAGCAGCTCGCGCGCCTCCTGAGCTGCATCAGCAAGCTGCCGGACAAGATGCGCCGCATCGTGCAGGGCGGGCTGGAAGGCCAGAAGGCGCAGGCGCTCGCGGAGGCGATGGAGTCCTCGGTCGCTGTCATCTACGTCACCAATCACCGCGCGCACAAGCTCCTGCGCGAGTGCATGGCGCGGAAGGGCGTGTGATGGACCCGGACCTGCAAGACCTCGTCGCCGCGTGGATGCGGAACACGGACTTGTCCGCGTCACGCCGGGACGAGCTGCTCGCGCGGCTGCGCTCGGACAATGGCTTTCGCCGCGAGTTCGTGGAGGAGATCCAGATGCACGGCTACGTGCGCGCCGCGCAGTCCTCGGAGCCGCGCTGGCCGTTGCTCGAAGAGGCGATGGGCGGGCATGAGGACGGGCCGGGCTTGGAGGATTCCGTCATGGCGCGGCTGGCGCAGATGCCCACGCCGACGCGGCGGCGCACGTGGAATCCGTGGTGGGCAGTCGGCGGGTTTGCCGCAGTCGCGCTCGCTGTCTTCGTCGGCTTGGGCCAGTTGAACGACTCGACAAAGCCGGGTTCCCAGCCGACTCGCCTTGCCAGCGGCACCGCGATCCAATCCCCCGCCGTCGCGGTGCTCTCGCACGTCGTCGAAGCCGCGTGGGCCGATGGCGAGCCGGAGCGGCAGGAAGGCGCGGAGCTGCCGGCAGGCTGGCTGCGGCTGGCGCTGGGGACTGTGCAGATTGATCTGTTCTCCGGCGCGCGGCTCTTTGTGGAAGGGCCGGCGCAGATTGAACTGCGTTCCTCCAGTGAGGCGTTCCTGCTCACCGGAAAAGTGGCGTGCGAGCTGGGCGAACAGGCGCGCGGCTTCCGGCTTCTGACGCCTGGGCTGACGGTCGTGAACCAGGGAAATTCCTTCGGCGTGAAAGTCAGCGAAACCGGCGAGCAGGAGGTCCATGCGCTCGAAGGAAAGGTGACGATTGGCCGCACGGGCGAGAGCGACACGAGCCAGATTCTGGCGAAGCAGGCCCGGCGGCTGGACGACACGGGTTTTTCGGAAACGCCGTTCCGGCCGGAGGATTTTCCCGCGTTCGAGCGCGTGCGTGAGCGCGGTCAGGCCGAGGCCGCCCGACTTTTGCTCGCGTGGCGTGCAGCTGCGGACGCCTTGGACAGCGATCCGTCGGTCCGCGTCCATTTCAACTTTGAGGAGCAGTTGCCGCTGGACGCCACGCTCCGCAACCGTGTGCGCGGCGACGGCGCGGGCAGCGACGGACAGATCATCGGCGCTAGCTGGTCCCAAGGCCGCTGGACGGGGAAGGGGGCGCTGGAGTTCCGCGGGCGAGGCCAGCGCGTGCTCATGCGGCTTTCCGGCGCGCACGCGTCTCTGACCCTGCTGGCGTGGGTGCGCGTGGACGCGCTGCCGCAGCCGGTCACGGCGTTGCTGGCGACTGAAGAGTCGCAGAGCAGGGACCCGGACGAGCAGAAGAACACCACTTCACCGCCAAGTTCCGACCCGGCCAGCGGCAGGCCGCTGCGCTGGGAGCTGAAATCCAACGGCCAGCTTGGTTTCAACATCCTGCGCGGCATCGTTTCCGGCAAGCCCCAGTGGGGGTCGCACGTTGCGCCGCCGCTGCTGACGACCGAGCGTCTCGGCCAGTGGCTCTGCCTGGCCACAGTCCACGACGCGGCGCGTGGCGAGCTGACGCACTTCATCAACGGCATGTCAGTCGCGCGGCACAATCTCCCGCCCGGCCCGCCGCTCGCGCTCACGCATATCTCGCTCGGCAACCTCAGCGTGACCGACGCCGAGGCGCGGCAGGGCGTGAACTTCGGTTTCTTCGGCGCTGTGGACGAGCTGGTGGTCGCGGCGCGTCCCTTCAGCGCGGCGGAGCTGCGGCGCTACTACGAGGTCGGGCGGCCGTAGGCGGCTTCCGCCGGTGCTGGCGTGCTGGCGCATAATCAATAGCCAGTTGCGCAGAAACTCATGGCGCCCGGGAGCGGGATGGCGTTTATTTGCCGCGCACCACGAAACTCGACCGCCACAGACATGAACCTCAGGCATCAGAACTCCCGGCGCGCCCGCTCCGGATTCACCTTGATTGAACTGCTTGTCGTCATCGCCATCATCGCGATTCTTGCCGGGATGCTGCTGCCCGCGCTGGCCAAGGCCAAGAACTCGGCGAACAAGGCGCTTTGCACGAGCAACCTCAAGCAATGGGGCGTGGCCATCACGGCCTACGCCGGGGACCATGACAACAAGATCCCGCCCGGCACGGATGTCATCGCTGGTGTTGGAACCTATGGGGCGGACGAGAGCTGGATCGGTCCGTCAGTCTTGCGCCTCTACAAGTATTACCTCATCCCCGCGAACACCAACGCCTCCAGCACCAAAAACAGCCCGCTCTTCTGTCCGACCGGCGAATACCATCGCGCCTACGACAAGGCGAATCTCATTGGAAACGTCAACTACGGAAACCCCGACGTTCCGCATCAGGAACTATCCGGTTATTTCTACCTGATGGGCCGGCCAGCTAACCAGGTTGCGGCGCGCACCACGATTGGCGCGGGCAACGTCGCCCAGTGGCTGCAACGCACGCGTCTGGACAGTCAGTTTCGGGAAGGGCCGATGATCGGGGACATGCTTCAGATCCAGGTTGGAACGAGCACACTTTCAGCGTTGCCCGTAGTCAAGCCAGTCAGCGGAACCCCGACCGTGAAGGTGAACGTCGGTGGCCAGATGGTTGCCACCACCAGCCATCGCGGCTCGACTGGCATGATGGAAGGCGGCAACTTCCTCTTCGAGGACGGCAGCGTGACTTGGTATAAGGAGAGCAAGATCTTCCTCGGCTCCCGGATTGGGAACTGGCTTTGCTACTACAACGTCCAGCAGTGACCGGCAGTTTGTTCGACTCCGCCAAACCGGGCAGGCCGCGCGCCTGCCCAGTTTGCTTTTGAAGCAAGCCCGCTTGTCCCTCCGTCTGAGTTTCACCATGCTTCCAGCCATGCAGTTCAAGTTTCGCATCGCCTTCGCAGCCGTTGTCACTTCGCTGTCCACCGTCGCCTCCGGCGCAGCGGCGAAGGTGGACTTCTCCCATCAAATTGTCCCGATTCTCCGCGAGCATTGCGGCGAGTGCCACACGGGCGACAAGAAGAAGGGCAGCTTCAGCATGAACGACCGCGCGTCGCTTCTCACCGGTGGCGAGAGCGGCAAGGCCGTTGTCCCCGGCAACGCCGCCAAGTCCCCTCTCATCGAGGCCATCACGAGCAAGGACCCCGACAAGCAGATGCCGCCCAAGGGCGCGCGCCTCTCGCCGGAGAAGGTGAAGCTGCTGCGCGACTGGATTGATGCCGGCGCGCCGTGGGAGGAGGGCTTCGCGTTCAAAAAGCCTGCTTACGAACCGCCGCTCAAGCCACGTCGCCCCGTGCTGCCGCCGGTCGTCGCGGGCCGCGGCAATCCGCTCGACCGCATCCTCGACGCCGACCTTGTGAGGCGCAAAGCCGCAGCGCCCAAGCCGATTGACGACGCCACTTTCGCTCGCCGCGCACACCTCGACATCGTTGGCCTGCTGCCCGAACCGGAGGCGCTCGCGAACTTCCTCGCCGACAAGTCGCCAGACAAACGCGCCGCGCTCGTTCGCTCGCTGCTCGCCAACGACACCGCCTACGCAGAGCACTGGCTGACGTTCTGGAACGACCTTCTCCGCAACGACTACTCCGGCACCGGCTTCATCACCAGCGGCCGCAAGCAGATCACCAAGTGGCTTTATCGCGCGCTCGTCGAGAACCGTCCATACGACCAGTTCGCGCGCGAGCTGATCGCCTACACGCCGGAGAGCGAGGGCTTCGCCGCCGGCATCAAGTGGCGCGGCGACGTGAGCGCGGGCGCGACGACGGAGATTCAATTCGCACAGTCCGTCGGCCAGAGCTTTCTCGGCATCAACCTGAAGTGCGCGTCCTGCCACGACAGCTTCATCGACCGCTGGAAGCTGGAGGAGGCCTACGGGCTGGCCGCGATTTACTCGACTGCCAAGATGGAGATACACCGCTGCGACAAGCCCGTCGGCAAGACTGCGAAGGCAAGCTGGCTCTTCCCCGAGCTTGGCCAGGTGGACGCCAACGCGTCGCAGCCCGAGCGGCTCAAGCAGCTCGCCGCGCTGATGACCCACCCGGAGAATGGCCGCTTCACCCGCACCATCGTCAACCGCCTCTGGCACCGGCTCATGGGCCGCGGAATCGTGCATCCCACCGACGCGATGCAGAGCGAGCCCTGGAACCACGACCTCCTCGACTTCCTCGCGTCGCATCTCGCTGAGAACAAGTTCGACCTGAAGAAGACACTGGATCTCATCGCCACGTCCGCCGCCTACCAGTCCCACGCGCAGATCGTGGGCAAGGACACCGACGAGCACGGCTACACCTACGGCGGCCCGCGCGCGAAGCGCTTCACAGCCGAGCAGTTCGTGGACTCGGTCTGGCAGATCACCGGCTCGGCACCGACTCGCTTCGATGCGCAGGTCGTGCGTGGCAAGCCCACCGCCGAGGCCGTGGACGCGATGAAGCTGACCGCCCAGTGGATTTGGGGCCACGCCGACGCCGGCAACGCGAAGGCCGGTGAAGCCTTCACCGCGCGCAAGAAGTTCACGCTGAAGTCCGCGCCCGTCCGCGCCGGCGCGGTCGCGACGGCGGACAATGAGTTCAAGCTCTACGTCAACGGCGCGCTCGCCGCATCCGGCGACAATTGGGAGAACCCCGAGGCCATCCCGCTGGAGACGAAACTTAAGGCCGGCGCGAACGACATCGTCCTCGTCGCCAAGAACGGCGGCACCGCACCGAACCCCGCCGGCGTCATCTTCGAGGCTCGCATCAAGCTCGCTGACGGCACGACCGTGACCATCGGCACCGACGCCACTTGGGAGACTCTCAAGTCGCCGCCGGATGCGAAGGGCAAGTTCAAGAGCGAGCCGCAGGACGGTGGAGCAGCAGTCGAGGTCGCGAACTCCGCGCTGTGGAACGTCAAGGTCGGCAAGCAGCTCGCCACGCAGCTCGCGCAGGCCGCCACCTCCGCGCAGCCCATGGTCCGCGCCTCGCTGCTCAAGAGCGACTTCTTCATGCGCGCTCTGGGCCGACCGAACCGCGAGCAGATCGTCAGCGTCCGCCCCAACGAGCTGAACACGCTGGAGGCCATTGACCTGAACAACGGCCAGACCCTCGCCACCCGCCTGGAGCAGGGCGCGTCCCGCATTCTCGCGAAGCAATGGCCGAACAGCGACGCGCTGACCAGGTGGCTCTACCAGTTCGCCCTCGCCCGCGTCCCGACGACTGCGGAACTCGCCCTCGCCCGCGAAGTCCTCGGCGAGAAGCCGACGGCGCTGGGCGTGCAAGACCTTCTCTGGGCCGTGCTGATGCTACCAGAGTTTCAGTTGGTCCGCTGAGGGCGCGCCATTCAACCCGCTGTAGCGGCGGTCTGTGACCGCCGATCCGTCTCAGCCTCGGCGCTCACAGAGCGCCGCTACAGTTTGGCTACAGTCTCGCTCGACACCCTGAGTGCCCCCGCCTAGCTTCCGCGCGAACACCCCGCTCGCCTATGTGGAATGCCCTGCGCCGTATCAGCCTCACGAAATGGATTCTGATTTCCATGGTCTTGGGAATCTTCATCGGCTGGGCTTTCCCC
>JBEBFV010000514.1:0-4299 GCA_040081795.1 Limisphaerales bacterium
GTCTGTGACCGCCGATTCCGCCCAGCCGACAGCAGCCGACGGCGGTCACAGACCGCCGCTACAGGGCTAGGCATGGGCGATCCAAAATGAAATCTGCTCCCCTCACCAAAATCACCGTCACCACCTCGCCCGAGGCTGAGGAAGCCGTCATAGAGTTGCTCCTGCGCGTCCTCGGCCAGACGCCCTCGATTTACTTCGACAACGAGACGGGCGAGACGACGGTTTCGACTTACTTGGAGAAGCCGGCTCAGTGGACTGCCGCCGCGCGCGCCGAGCTGCAAGCGGGTCTGCGCACGCTCACCGAGTGCGGGCTGGACATCGGCCCTGGGGAAATCTCGGCGACGAAGGTGCGCCGCGAAGACTGGGCGGAGTCTTGGAAGCGGCACTTCAAACCACTGGAGATCGGCGACGCACTGCTGCTCAAGCCAAGCTGGGTGAAGCGAAAGCCGCGCAAGGGGCAGGCCGTCGTCGTCCTCGATCCCGGCCTGAGCTTCGGAACGGGGCACCACGCGACGACTTCGTTCTGCCTCAGACAACTCGTGGCGGTGCGGAGAGGAGCAGGATCAGGATCAAGATCAGGAGCACGAAGGGAAACGCGCGCCTCGGCTCGTGCTCGTAATCCTGATCCTAATCCTGCTCCTCCCTTGTCCCTCCTCGACATCGGGACCGGCTCCGGAATCCTCGCCATCGCCGCCGCGAAGCTGGGTTACTCGCCCGTCCGCTGCTTCGACTTCGATCCCGAGTCCGTCCGCGTGGCGAAGGCGAACGCGGCGCAGAACGCCGTGGCGCACCTCGTGAAGCCCGCCCGCCGCGACCTCACCAAGCTGCCGCTCGCCAGCGCGGTCCGTTACCACGTCGTCTGCGCGAACTTGATTTACGACCTCCTCATCGCCGAGCGCGATCGCATCTTGAACCGGCTGCGGCCTGATGGCGTGCTGGTGCTAGCGGGGATTTTGCAGACGCAGTTCGCTCAGGTGGAACGCGCTTACCGGCAGGCCGGCTTGAAACTTAGCGCGACTGAGGTGGAGAGGGAGTGGCAGTCCGGGGCGTTCGTGCGTCCGGGGAAGTGATTTGGCCAACGCTGAACTGCGGCCGCCCGTCCGCGACGCAGCACATGGTGCAGACATTGGTCATAAACTCATTTCGAGCTCCGCCTCTCCTGTCTGCTTGTGAACTCGCACAAACACTCCGCCGGGGTCTGTCCCAGAAATTCGGTCAGGAACGAAAACCGACCAGTAATCGCCGCCAGCATGGTCGCTCACTTCTGCTGCCAACCTAACATCCGCACCGTGTGCCACTGCGATTCGAATGGCTATCATCGAGGCATCCTCCTTCTTGACTCTGGGTTTGCGCCGACTCATGGGCGTTACACCTACGTGTTGGTTGAGGAGAAACCAGTCCTCACAGGTTAGTCCCAACTACTGCTGCGCCGGCTTGGGAGCGGCCTTCGGAGCCGGCGGAGCTTTGGGCGCTGCGGCGGGTTTGGCCGGGGCGGCGGGAGCCGGCGCAAGCTCGCGGATGTAGAGGTTGCGGAAGTAGAGCTGGCTGCCGTGGGCTTGGAGTTCGATCTGGCCGAAGGGGAAGAGCGGCTGGGTGCGGTCCCAGAAGTTCTCCATCGTGACGTTGTTCACCACCAGTTCGTCGTTCAGGAAGACGTGGACCTTGTCGCCGACGCTCAGGATGCGGAAGCGGTTCCAGAGGCCGGGGGCGTGGTCGGCCCACTTGCTGGGCACGCTGGGATTTTCCTTCTTCTGGTTGTTGTAGAGGCCGCCGGAGCCGACGCGCTTGGGGTTGCCGGGGGTGTCGCGTTCCCAAATCTGAATCTGCGGCGTGCCGCGAATGTAGATGCCGCTGTCGCCCTTCGGCTCAATCTTCCAGTCGCAGAGAATCTCCACGTCGCCGTAGTCGCGCGCGGTGCAGATGCTGTGGCCCTTGCCGTCGAAGACGAGCATTCCGTCGGCGACGCCCCAGTGCGCGGCCATGTGGTCGTCGGCCTTGACCTGCGCGGCGGCGAGTTCCGCTTTCGGCATCTTCGCGCGCTTGATGGGATCGGCGACGAGGCCCTTCCAGCCTTCGAGGTTCTCGCCGTTGAAGAGGCGCTTGAAGCCCTGCGGCGGGACGTTGAGCGCCTCGGCGACGGGCAGCTCCTTGAGGCGGAGGTTGCGGAACTCGACGTAGTCGTTGTGGCCGAGGAAGCCGAGGTGACCTTTGGCGCGGAGCATGCCCGGATGCTTCTGGAGCGTGTCGCGGTCGGCCACGTCGTTGAGGTTGGTGTCCACGATGACCTTGCCGTTGACAGTGACGCGGAGGTGGCGGCCCCGGCAGTAAATCTCCTCCTCGTTCCATTCACCGACGGGGCGGAGCGCGCCGCGCCGCGCCGGGGCGATGAGATAGATGGAGCCGTGATACTGGGCGGCCTTGAGCTTGGCGTATTTCGCGTCGGTGTCGTCGAGGATCTGCGATTCCATGCCGAGGTAGGCGAGGCTGCCGCCGGCGAGCGGGGTGCGGAGGGCGATGCCGTTGTTGCCGCCGGCTTCCAGCTTGAACTCGAAGCGGAAGATGAAGTCGGCGAATTCGCGCTCTGTGAGCAGGTTGCCGCCGCCGCCCTTGGCGCAGTAGAGGACGCCGTCCTTCACGCCGTAGCCGTCGCCCTTGCCGCCGAGAAGTTTCCAGCCGTTGAGAGTCTTGCCGTCAAAGATCGGGAGGAATCCGGCCTCGCGGTTGAGCGTGGTGCAGCCGGCGAGGACCGCCGCGCCGAGCGCGACCGAGCCGAGGCCGAGGAGAAATTTGCGTGGTGAAAGCATGGCGTTGAAAAGATGTCGTTGAACCAGCACGCGCAGGCTGTTGGAAAGCAAAAGGGGTGTCAAGCGCCCGGCCAGACGCGCTTTGGCCAGCGCCTGTTTTCGGGGCGGGGCGCATCCGGCGCGCGGACAGAGGCGCTTGCCCGGAGGGCATACTTTCACCGCGAAGGCGAGTTCCTAAGAATGGAGGAGAGCATCCGCCGCATCCTCAAGGAAACGGCCGCCACGAGGCGAAGAAAGTGATGTGAGGCCGAGTGAAGGATGCGTCCGGCCTGAAGCGCCGCCCGTGCCTCAGGCTGGTAGCGCTTCCAGCGTCGTCCCGCCCAGCGCGGCGGGCGTCTCGTTGAAGTGGCCGAAGTGCCGGAACTTTCCGTAACGCTGCCGCAGCCGCTCGCTGACCGAAAGCGCGTCGAGTTGGGCGAGGTTTTTGAGCAGGTGCTTCTGGACGGTCGCGGCGGTCGTGGTCAGGTCGTTGTGCGCGCCACCCAGCGGCTCGGGGATGATCTCGTCCACGATGCCGAGCTCGAGCAAATCCTTCGCCGTGATGCGCAGTGCCTCGGCGGCCTTCGACGCGGCGGCGCGGTCCTTCCACAGTATCGCCGCGCAACCTTCCGGGCTGATGACCGAGTAATAGGAGTTCTCCAGGATCAACACCCGGTCCGCCACACCGATGCCCAGCGCTCCGCCGGAACCGCCTTCGCCGATGACCACGGCAATGATGGGCACTTCGAGCAAGGTCATCTCGCGCAGGTTCACCGCGATGGCTTCCGCGATGTGCCGCTCCTCCGCACCGATGCCCGGATACGCGCCCGCCGTGTCAATGAGCGTGATGATGGGCATGCCAAACTTGTCCGCGAGCCGCATGAGCCGGAGCGCCTTGCGGTAGCCTTCCGGGTGCGCGGAGCCGAAGTTGCGCAGGATGTTTTCCTTCGTGTCGCGGCCCTTCTGCGTGCCGATGACCATCACGGGCCGTCCCGCCAGCTTGGCAAAACCGCAGACCATCGCGCGGTCATCGGAGTAAAGCCGGTCGCCGTGCAGCTCCGAGAAGTCCGTGAAGACCGTGCGGAAGTAGTCGAGCGTGTAAGGCCGTTTGGGGTGCCGCGCGAGCATGACCCGCTGCCACGGCGTGAGGTTCAGGTAAATCTGCCGCCGCGTCTCCTCCATCTTCCGCTCCATCTGCTGGACCTCCTCGTCGAGGTTGATGCCCATGGAATGCTTCTCCGGGTGCTTCTTCAACTCGTCGAGCTTGCGCTGCAACTCGATGATGGGCTTCTCGAACTCGAGCTGATGTTTCATGCGCGGGCGAGCCTAGGGAGCTGCCGAAAAGGTGGCAACGCGAATTCCCGGCGGGAGCAAGGCGCGGGCGCATCTCAGGTTCTTGCAACCCGGCGGGTGTCGGTGTCTTCGGGCTGAAAGCCTGGCATTCGCCAGCCTGGGGTGAAGCCCCAGGTCAGCGGATCCACCCGAAGCCGAGCGCTGTAAGCGCGCAACTTTGGAG
>JBEBFV010000515.1:0-4285 GCA_040081795.1 Limisphaerales bacterium
GGGTAGTCATGCGACGGGCGGGCGGGCCCGGCGTGCTCTGGCCGCGCGCCAGCCTGCCCACGCCGTTGCCGCGTGCGCACTTCCCTTCGTTGAGCAATTCACCCAAGCCTCGTCCCAAAACTGTTTTCGACACCTGCGGAGGCTGGGAAGCAGCCGTGTAGGGCGCAACGCAAAGTTGTTCGCAGCGTGCCACGGCGCTTGACGATTCATGGGAAGGCGAGCACTTTCTGCTCACTGCCTATGAAATCCATGCTGCGCCGCCAGCCAACCGCCCGGGTCGGGTTTACCCTCATCGAACTGCTTGTGGTCATCGCCATCATCGCCATCCTGGCCGGGATGCTTCTGCCCGCCCTCAGCAAGGCGAAGGAGAAGGCGCACACGACCAAGTGCCTGAGCAACCAGCGCCAGATCGGATTGGCGACCGCACTCTATGCGGGCGACAATGACGACAAGTATCCCCACGGGCAGGACATCAACGGCCCTACCGGTGCCGGCGGTGTGGCCACAGCCAACGCCCCGGATGCGTGGAACAACGTCCTCTTGCCCTACCTCGGGGTCAAAGGCACACCGACCACAGTCCAAATCTATGATTGTCCGGCAAAGGTGGACCTTTCAACGGTTCAGGCAGGAGTGCAATATGCGCAGACTTACCGCGCCAATGAGCACGTCTACCGTTTCGCCAGCGGCACCCGTTATCCCACTCCCTTGAGGAGTTCAGGGATTCACTCCCCCGGCTCCATCTTGATGATGGTGGAGAAGAACCGGAACAACATGCAGTATCAATACCAGCAGAATAATCTCGAGGCCAACCGTGTCGCTTGGCACAACTTCAATGCCAACGGCCTGCCTTCCAACAACGGGATGACCAAGCACCAGGGCGGGACGACTTCCTTTGCAGCCGATGGCCATGCCGAGAAACTGCGGCTTCCCCCGCATGTGCGCGGCTCCACCACGCCGCCCGCTGACATGGAGGACATGGGTGACGTGCGGGGCAACGTGACTGGAGGCGGATCAGGAGTCGTCAACAACTTCGTCTCCACGCGCGCCAAGCTCTGGATGCGCGAAGTCCCCTCCTGGCCCGGCTTCTGACCGCTCGACGCGGCTCAAGCCAGCCTCTGCCACGCCTTCGGCTCGTGGCCGAAGTGGAACTTCTCCGGGTGGAGCATCTCAGCGAGGATTTCCAAAGACTCGACCAGGCGCGGCCCTGGGCGGTTGAAGTAGGCGCTGCCGTCGCAAGCAAACACGCGGTGCTTGCGCACCGCCTTGAGATCACCCCAGCCGGGCTTGCCCAACAGCGAGGCCATTTCGCTCCGCGTGCGCGCAAGGTCGAAGCCGCACGGCATCGCGATGATCACATCCGGATCGGCCGCCCGGACTTCATCCCAACGGAGCTTGCCCGTGTGCTTGCCGGCTTCGCCGAAAAGATTTCTCCCGCCCGCCAGCTCGACAAGCTCCGGCACCCAGTTGCCCGCGCCCATCAGCGGGTCGAGCCACTCGAGGCACGCGACCGACGGACGTGAGAGCAGGCAGGACTTCTCGATCACGTCCACGCAGCGGTTCTTCAGCGGGCGCAACACTTCGCGTCCGTGCTCGGACACTCCAAGCACGGCAGCGACCCGCCGCACGTCCTCCCACATATCCGCGAGACGATGCGGCGTGAGCGAGAGGATTTGCGGCGGCGAGCCGGGCCAGTTGCCGAGAGCCTTCGCCACGTCCGCCTCGCTTGCGGCGCAGATGTCGCATTGCGACTGCGTGATGATGAGGTCGGGCTTCAGCTCCTGCATCAGCCGCGTGTTAAGCCGGTAGATCGAGAGCGACGCGCCGAGAAGGTTGTGGATCTGCTCGTCAATCTGCCGGCTCGTCGCGTTGGGCAGCAGCTTTGACTCCGTGCAAACCGGCAGACTCGTCACCTCGACGGGATAATCGCACTCGTGCGAGCGCCCGACCAACTGCCGGCCACAGCCCAGCGCCCAGACCATCTCGGTCGCGCTGGGCAGCAGTGAAATGATGCGTCGGCTCATGACTTGATGACGGCGAGGCTACAAATGCCCGCCTGTCCTTCCCAGCGGATTTTCCGTGCGCGACTGTTTCCCCTGAACTCGACGGACAGCCGTGACGTCGAGACAATCATCGTCATGAAACTCGCGCTGCTGATCGCGCTCCTTCTCTCCGCACTTGCCTCTCACGCACTCGACCTCGTGCGCGATGGCAAGCCCATCGCCACGATCGTCACCGCCGCCCCGCGCGAGGTCGCCGAGCCCGCTCCTGCCAAAGGCAAGGCACCCAAGCGCAAAGCCCCCGCCGTCGAGTCCGACGAGGCCTACGCCGTCCGCGTGCTCGCCGAGTGGGTGAGGAAAATCACCGACGCCGACCTGCCCGTCGCGGACAAGGCCCCCGCGAACGCGCCCGCGATCTACGTCGGCCGAGCCGCAATCGCCGCTGGGCTCAAGCTCGACGATATCGCCAGCCCCAGCCACGAGGGCATCCGCATCGTCGCGGACGGCAAGCGCGTGCTCATCGCGGGCCAGAGCGAGGCCGCGACGTTGAAGGCCGTCTGCCGTTTCCTCGAAGCACTAGGCTGCCGCTACTTGATGGACGGCCCGATCGGTGAAGTCTTTCCACGCTCGCCCACGCTGACAGTCGGAGCGCTGAACCTCACCGAGAAGCCCGGCCTGCTCTGGCGCAATCCCAAAGGCCCATCGTGGAATGCGCGGCTCTGGAAAGCCTGGAACGGTGCCGGCGGCGAGCCCTTCGGTCACTCGCACTCGTGGGGCAGCTACGTCTCGCCCACGCTCTTCGACGCGCACCCGGAGTTCTTCGCGCTGGGCGCGGACGGCCAGCGGAAGAACAACGGCTGGATTTGCACCTCGAACCCCGGCCTGCGCGCGCAGTTCGCCTCGAACGTCGTCGCCGCCATCGAGCGCGGCACGCGGCATCCCTCGCTCTCGCCCACCGACGGCCGCGGCTACTGCCAATGCCCCGCATGCAAGGCGCAGGACGACCCGAAAGCCATCGAGCCATCCAGCGGCACGCCCTCCGTCTCGAACCGCTACATGGACTTCTTCGATGCCGTCGCGCGTCGCGTGGCGCAGACGCATCCCGAGGCGGTGCTGAGTTTCTACTGCTATGCGGATTACACACAGCCGCCCACCGTGAAGCGCACTCTCGCCACCAACCTCTGTGCGATGATCGCGCCCATCCGCTATTGCCGCCTGCATCCCGTCGGCCATCCCGGCTGCGCGTCGCGCGAGCAACAGGTGACGATGACCGACGGCTGGGCATCCGTGGCCAAGCGCCTCGGCTACTACAACTACATGTATAACCTCGCCGACGGCACGCTGCCCTTCTTCAAGTTCAGCGCGTGCCAGAGGGAATTTCCTTATCTCGCCGACAAGGGCCTGACCTACATGACCATCGAGGTTCTCTCGAACTGGCACATCTACGGCCCTCAGATTTACCTCAGCCTCCGCCTCGCCTACGACCCGCGCGCAGACGCCGCTGCCATCATGGAAGACTACTGGTTGAAGTTCTATGGGCCGAAAGCCGCGCCGCACATGAAGGCGTATTGGATGGGCCTCGACGCCGCGCAACAGCGCCTCACCACGCACGCCGGAAGCTTCTTCGGCCTCGCGCAAATCTTCACGCCGCAGTTCCTGACACAGTGCGAAAGTTTGCTGGCGAAAGCTGCCGCTGCTGCGAAAGGCGATGCCACTTACGAGCAACGCGTCGCCCTGCACGCCGAGGGACTGCGCAGCGCCCGCGCCTACCGCACCATCAGCGGCGACGTGAACCGCGGTGACTTCGCCAGCGCGCTGCGCGAATACGATGCGACCTTCGCCCGCATGAAGGGTGTCGCCGCGAAGGGCTGGGCGAATCCCGAATACGCCACTGCCTATCTCGAACGCTTCCTGAGCAAGCCCGTGCGCGCCGGAGCTGCCGCCACCGCCGCGCCCAACCGCGTGCTGCAAGTCATGCCCGACCGCTGGCGCTTCACCTTCGACGCCGCCGACACCGGCAACGAGCGCGGCTTCCACCGCGCCGACTTCGCCGACACCGGCTGGCCGCTCGTCGCCACGCACAACACCACGCTCGACGCGCAGGGCCACGACCAGAACACCGTGATGTGGTATCGCACGCGCTTCACCGTCCCGCCGAAGCACGCCGACCTTTCGCTCTTCTTCGGCGAGGTGGACGGCGCGAGCGAGGTCTATGTGAACGGCAGGAAGATCGAAGTCCCCGCGCCGGCGCCGGCCGCACCCAAGGCCGCCAAGAAGGGCGCGGCCAA
>JBEBFV010000101.1:0-15433 GCA_040081795.1 Limisphaerales bacterium
GGCTGGAGCTGCTGAGACCCCGAAGCAGCCCGGACGTAAACTCAGCGAGGCAACTAAAGCCAAGATGCGGGCTGCTCATCAAGCTCGGTGGGCGAAGAGGAAGGGCACGGCTGCTACTACCGATGCTGCTGCCGCTACCCCAGCCCCCAAGAGGAAGCGAAAGATGTCGGCCGCAGGCAAAGCCAACATCCGTGCTGCCGTCAAAGCCAGATGGGCCACGGTCAACGCTGCGAAATCTTCAGGCTCAAACTGAGGAAAGCTCGCCGCTTCAGGTGAACGACCGAAAAGGGTGCAAATGCACGTCTTCATCAGCTCGACCTGTTACGACCTGATCGATCTTCGGTCGGAGTTGGAGACCTTCTTTCGCGAAGCTGGTGTAGCGGTGAGAATGAGTGACCGTCCCTCTTCGGATTTCCAAATTCTGCCGGACCAAAACTCCATCGAAACCTGTCTGGCCAATGTTCGGGACAGCGATGAATTCATCATCGTCCTTTCCCAGCGTTACGGCCCCAGCTTGTCGAGAGCAGGCTACGATGACGTGTCGGCAACGCATCTGGAATACCGGGAAGCCGTGAATTCCAAGAAGCCGATTCGGATGTATGTCCGGGATCGACTTGAGGCTGACCACAGGGCGATAGCACTTTGCCTAACCCTGCCTCGTCGCCAAACATGAGTGGGGAGTCCGAACAAAACTTGAACGACAAATCCGAGCGGGCTCAGGTTGTTGAACCAGCTCCCTATCCACCAAACAACACTGCGGAGCTCGCTGCTGTTATCACCTTCTTGGGACTACTGGACCTCAGCCGAGTAAAACCCGAGGCACGATTCTTGGACAAGGTTCCCAACTTGGATGGTTCTATTGAACTGGTGGACGAAGATCAGCGGCCAATCGGGGAATTAAAAATCCAAATCAAAAAGATTCCTGACAATGCCCTTAGCTTTGATTGTCCGATTGAACTGGTTGCTTACAGCACACGGGTAACCTCACCGTTTGTTTTGGTATGTGTCGACGTCGGGAGCAAAAAAGCTTACTGGCGACATCTCAGCCAGTTGATGCCCGAATTCAAACCGGACCAAAAGACATTCACTGTCAGATTTCAGCCCGTGGTGCATGAGGTGGGCGTAGGATCACCCTACATTGAGCAGTGGCAGGATCTTTGCGCCGACTACTTGAGGCGCGTGTCCGAGCACCCCAGATTGAAGCAGACCGTCGAAACGGAAATTGGGCTTATCGGGCTGAGCTACGAAGATCGAAGGGCGTTTCAACAATTTGTTGACGAGGTCAATGTGCTCTTGGATGTGGATCTCCCGGTGGTCAAGCACGAGCGCTTTGCGGATGCGTGGAAGCTGGGGGTCAGCATCCATGAAGCGAACGCAGAATCGGTCTGCTATTCTGTTTACACGATCGCGAATGGGGAAAATGCCCCACTCCTAACCTACGTGCCTCACGAAACCGCACGGCCCGACTTCCTCCCCAAAAAGGGGGATGTCGTCGAGTGGCACCTAGAAGGAGGGAGCAGAAAAGACGTTTCCAAGCGATGGGTGATGCGAGAGTTTTTTCGCGACCCTGTAAAATCAGCAAAGGATTTTGTCTTTGGCTATCTCGAACAGTTGCTTCGCAAGAAGCTGCTCCATGTTCATGGTAGGAATCAAAGTGTAGAGCTAATCATGTGGTTTATGCGCAGCTATGCGCACACGCTCGGTTTGCCAGTGGCCGACACCTACACGACCAAGGAGATTGTATATGGGGTCCAAGTCTACCTGCCGATGTGGTATTCGATTGCGTATCCTCGGACAATGAAGCACTTCCAAGAGAATTGGAGCGACATGCTTCGTTGTAATCCATTCCCTTCATTTGAGCAGATTGCACGCTCGAAGGCACAACCCGAGCATCCATCAGCGACCGAGGTGCGTGATGCGCTTGCTTCGGGCAAACGACCGGCGCGCACTTTTGTCCGAACCGACACTTTTTCGTTTCAGTCCCTTTGGCAAGCGGTTGATTTTCTCACGGCGACCGGTGTGCAAGAGATCTGCCGCTTGGATCGCCCGAGGAGTAAAAACGAAGCATGGGTCTGGGATTGCTACTCTGCCGAAGAATTGAAGCACAACACATCGAAAATGCTTATCGGTGCCGCAGAAGACTATTCTGATTTTGTAAAAGGCAATCGATTCGGGCGCTTAGATTCGCGTCTTCTTTCGGGCGAGGTCGCCATGATTTATACCATCGACTCACGCAAATGGGAGAATTCGCAACGGCCGGGATTTATTGACGACTTGTGGGTAAACAATCCAGACCGCAGTTTACCCATCGTGACACTTATCGATCTCGCAGAGGAGGCTGACGCGATACGTTTTGACGGCGGCGTTGCGGAGATCCGTGGAGTTCGAAGGGAGTGCATTCGTAGCCGGCGCTCTATCATGGGCACCGTGTTCGATGACAGGCCGATCCAGAAGTTGCTCTATGAACTGCTAGATGCAGAATTGGCACATCGTTACGACGTTGAGTCTTTAGTTCGGTAAGGAGTGCCTTGGGAAACCTGTTTTGACAGCAAACCCGCCTCAGGCGTCCTCCGGCTGCGCACTGACTGCTGGCCGCTGACTGCTGACCGCTGTCGGCTGACGTTGGCATGGCGAAGAACACCCCACCAGCGCGAAGAGTGACGACAATCTTCTCAGGCAGGGTGTTGGTTGAATGGCTGGGGGTGGGGTCGGACATGGGAGGCAGCGTTCAATGGCGTGGTGTAAGAGGCGAAGGGGTTGAGCGAAGCAAGGGGCGACTATCCGAGTGAAGGTTCGTCGTCAGGGCATTCATGGGGGTTGAAAGTGACAGTCGGTGCATTCACTGTCCAGCGTCCTCGGAAAAATACTCGCAACGACACGGACTCTTCCCCCAAAAGCAAATACTGTAAATGATAGTTAAGGGTGAGAGCAGACCGGAAGAGGGGTGGAGGAAACGGCATTCAACGCTAATCTTCAATTCGGTCTCATCAAGAGCCTATAATCAGTGGTTTCTCATCGCGGAGACACTCAAAACACAGAAGAGGTTGATGTAGAATGAGAGGTTATTAAGCTAAAGAGACTTTGTGAGTCCAAATCCAATCCAGAGCATTCCCCGCTAATCTTCAGTTCCGTCCATCCAACGGCCCAGAATCAACGGTTTCTCATCGCCGAGACACTCAAAATGCAGAAGCAGTTGGTGCAAGAATGGAGGTTATTAAGCTAAAGAGACTTTGCTGGTCCAAATACAATCCAGATGCCTGCACGGTGCTTTCTATATTCTGGCCACGCAGCTATACATTTGCTGGCCGCTATCTGTGTTGATGAGGCAGTTCCAATGTCTAATCTTGTGTTTGGCCGTCGGTAATCTTCATTTCACGCCTACAATGCCCTAGGAACGATCGCTGGTGCTGGATGGATGTTCATGAGGTCCGTGTTCAACGATGCAATGGCGGGGCAGCAGAGAACGATAACGGGGCATTGCTGCAACAGTGGGGGAAGAGTGCCGGGATGGGCAGGAAGGAGGATGGAGGATGGAGGTGGTTCAACTCGGACCAGGCTGCGGACGCTGTTGACCCCAGCAATTCTATGGCGTGGACTCAAAGGCATCAACGGCGAGTCCGGGCTTCAGTTGCGTTGAGCAGCCGTCTCCAACGCTGGTGATCGGTTCCTAAACGCCAGCCCCTTCCATCCCCGAGCGCATTTCTTACCATCAGCAGCGAGATCGTGTCTCAAACGGACGCCATAGTGCTCATTGACGGCTTCGACGATGAACCGCTTGGCCTGCCGGGGGGTCTCCAGTTTCAGCTTGTTGGCGTTGCAATAAGCGAGGAATCCAGCGATCAGCTCGGCGACGGTCATTTGGTCGTTGGGGGTCGCGACGTCAATGTTGGTGCCGACGAAGTTGCGGGCGGTGCGGTCTATGGTCTCAACACCTTCTACGCGGCGGTGGATAGAATCGGCGGCGAAGAAGCTGGAATCAACGGCAAGGATACAACGCGCCTTCCTGACCACTTCGTTGAGCTTCGATTCCTTTCTGAAGTCCACGAACAAGCAGCGGCGGTCAACGGTGGCAGGCATTTCCTCGGCACATCGAAGCAGCAGAGCGGACAACAGCGTGGCCAGTTTCGTTTCACCGGTCGGGTAGAAGGTGTTGTCCACATCCTGGAAGTAAAAGCATCCCTCCGGCCGATAAAAGACCACACGATGCCCCAGCCGTTCATCCCCGCCGAGAGCAGCCGCGAAGAAATCAGCGTTCATTTCAACGAGGCGGCGGAAGTCGAAATCGATGCCATGTTCAACGGTTTCCAAAAACGGGGTGCCAAAATTGGTGAAGGCAGCCGGGAACTTGTCGGCAAACCATTGGGACGGGGTGGCTGGTTTCTGGGGCGACTGCGGCATCAAGGGGTTCGTTGCAGGTGGCGCCGAACTGTCCATCAGCCGTTGTCCTAACGGGTTGTCGTGTTGCATTGGTGCCATTTGATGATTTCCTCCTCGGTGTAGCTGTTGGGCGCTTTTCCTCCCTGAACTCGCAGCTTCGCCAACTGCCACTCCGACCAGAGCCACTGTTTTTGCGCGTCCGCCACCAATGCTTCATGGTAGATGCTGCGGGGGACGAATCGGTTATGCGGCCTGTTGTTGGTGCTCATTTCCTGACGCCTCCTCAAACGTCATCCCTGCCAGCCGCCATGCCAACTGTTGCAACCGCCGCCACTCAACGGGATGGTGTTCGACCTTCAATGCTACGCGGCCTTCGCCGTCGCGCTCCAATGTGAGTCTAAGCTGGCGGAAGTTGATGGTTGGGGAAGCGGCGAAGAATAGGTTCAACATGCTCATGGTTGAGTCGTCGGTGATTTTGTGGTTCTGCCGATTCGTGCCAAACCAGTCAATCAACGCATTGGTGAGCTGTTGCACATTGAAGGTCTGCGGCAGGGAATAGGTGTGTCCGGTGTGGAGCAGATGTTGCAGCCAGACGTCAAGAAACTGGCGTTCCGTTGGCTGAAGCGGCGGCTCAATGGGCAAATCCAAGATGTGGGAGATGAGCTTCACCTGCTCCTCTTCGGTGTAGGGGACTCGGCGGTTGGGGGAGCAAACGATGAAGATGCCGTCGGGGATTTTCATGTGCGTTAGATGTTGGTGGGTTGAGGAGCTGCTGCTGTGGCTGGGCTGGCTGCGCTGTTCAAGGTCGAGGTGGCTGCTGTTTTCATCGCCGCTGCTCTCCTCGCCTCCCATTCGTCCAGCGTCACGAAAAGCCGCCACAGAAGCAGCGGGGTAGGTAGGAGCGCAGAAACCAGCATCACCGTGGAGTTGTTGATGATGGCGGTGATGAAGAAGACCAACATCATCGAGATCAACGTCAGCGTGGGGAGTGGCGCTTCAGGTTCGTCTGTGTGCATAGGGGTGGTTGCGGTGGGGTAGCGGCCTGATTTTGAATTCAGCCAGCCAGCCAGTCACCGTTTGTTGTTGTTGAGCACCGCCGACTACGCTGCCTGTTGAAGCTCCGGCTCCTCAGCGTCACCACCAGTCAACCTCAACGTGCCTGGTGGATACACTGCCCTGACAACGACGAAGGGATGCTCATGGGTGTTGTTGTTGATGTGGTCGAGGAGAACTTCCACCGGCTTGTCGTTGAGGCTGCTGAGATCGAACTCCCCGCCAGCCAGTTCGTTGATATTGGCAGCACCGAGCCAGCCCTCCAGAAAGCGCATCAGCTTGGAGCTACGTTGCAGATCCAAATCTAGCGACACTGCTGCCATCGGTGTTGAATTGTTGATCGCTGCAACATTGAGCTGGAAACGGAAGCGGATCTGTTGGATGGGACCTGCTGTTGTCAGCTTTGTCGTCTCCACAACGTCCACGCAGCGACCAGCGAAGCAGCCGGCAGGAACGTGGTAGGTGTGTTTCTTCTGCACTTTTATCATTATCTTTGCCATAAGTAATCCATTTGTTAATTGTTAATCGGGTCGGTTCCCTGTTATGTATTGATAATATAGACTTATCAGCAGCGACTCAAGCATAATCGTGTGCAATGGAGATGATTGGTTCAGCTATATGATTGAATGACGAAGAAGCTCAACGCTGTGACTCTGGGAAGGATGCAGCGGTGATGTTGAATGGGATGGTTGGCGGCATTCAAGGCCATTGATGATAGCGACTGATGTTAACGGCGGGGTTGATTGATGCCGCCAAGGAACAGCCCCAATGCTGGTCTATTGAACCTCTCACTTTTGCTCAATTTGGACTCTCACAGCCGATGATCTTCACGGCGGGGCAATCCATGACCTCCAAACAACAACCCACACTCCCACCAAGTTCACGATGTTCACGGAATCATCACACCCCTAAAGGGGTGGTGTGGTGATGATGATCCGTAACCATCATCCAGGGATCTTCACACTGATCGTTACAGCTGTTTTGGCCGTGAAGATGGTGTGGTGATCATGCCTCTGCCTGGGGTTCGGGTTGCGGTTCTGCTGCTGGTGGTGGTTGGGCTGCCCGCTGAACATGAAAGGCGTCCTTTCTGCCAGGTAGGGGTCTGGGCGTTTCAACCAATAGTCCCGTCGTCACCAGCCGGTTCAGGTGGGGGCGTATCTTATTGATGCCGATTCTGGAGTGCCGGTTGACCTGTTTCATTAGCAGTTGCTTCTCCACTTCAAGCCCGGGAGGCAGTTGGGCGTAGATGGCCTGGGTGATGGGGTCAACGATGTTCACTGGTGCAGCAGCGTTACCGACTGGAGGCTGACCGTTGACTGGTTGTGCCGGCTGCTGCTGATCCGCCTCTTCCCAGCAGATGACCCCTGGCTGACGTGAATGCCGCAGCAGCTTCTCGTAGCAGGGGGTGGTCTGGTCGGGCATCCGCCACTGTAACCGCTGACCGCGCTTTCCCGCCACCAGCCGATACTCGCCGGCCAGCTTGGTCGGCAGTAACGACAACACCGCCCGGGGCCAGTTGCTGAACTCCGCCGAGCCAGCCCCGTCGTAGGCGTGCAGTTGGGCGGACTGGCGCTGTTGATTCTGCTGGGCGTTTCTTGACGGCTTGTTGGTGTGATGGACCAGCACAACTGCGCAGTTGTGCTGTTTAATCAGCACCCCTAACGACTGCCGCAGAAACTCACCCACAACTTCCTGCTGATTGGAGTCGCCGCCCAGATATTGCAGCACCGGATCCAGCCAGACCAGATGGGGTTGATGCTCCGCCAGCAACGGTTCCAGGACCTCGTCGGCGAAAGCCTGTCCACAACGCTCATACTCGTGGCGGATGAGGATGTTGTTGTTGACCGTGGCACGCTCTGCATCGGTCAGCGTCATGGCACCCACCACCCCGTCGCGCATCTCCACGAGGTCTTCGAGGTCGTTTTCGCCTTGGATCAGCAGCGATTTCAACGGGAAGGCGGGGAGGATGTCGAAACACCCCCTGCCCAGCGCCCAATGGATCATCATCTGCATGGTCAATGAGCTTTTGCCGATGCCGGTATTGCCCACCAGCAGCATTGACCCCTGCCGGCTGAGAAACCGGTGGCGAAGCAGCTCGTTGTTGTTGTTGCCGGCCGCCTCAACGCGGAGATCAAAGATACCGGTGGCGTTCCGGTCTGCTGACGTCGGTGGAGGTGTTCGCGCAGCAGCAGCAGGCGGTGGAGGCGTAGCGGTGCGGGGGGAGCTGCTGCTGGTTGTTGATGGCAGCTGGGGGAGGTGGTTAACAACGGCGTTCATGGGAGGATGTTTTCATTCAGCGCAACCGAACCGTCGCGAACGCTGCGGTTGAGGTCCGCGAGGTCTTTGGTGTTGGGAAACTGGCTGAAGTTGAAGTAGTCGATCTCTTCAGTGGCAGCCCGTAGTTGACCCGTCCATCGGTGGGCCGCAGCAACCCCAGCCTCATCGTTGTGGAAGAAGAGGCGGACGTGCTTGCCGCTAAACCGTTGCAGCGCCGTTGCATCAATGCTGGCGGAGGCGCTGAGCATTGCCACGGGAGCCACCTCGTCGATCTTCTGCTCCCGCAGCATGAAATCGAAGGCGGCGAGAAAATCAGGCAATCCCTCCACCAACACTATGCTGGTGGCCGTTGTTGACTCCAGCAGCCCCAGCGGCCAGCTCTTTCTGGAGCCTCTAACGGTGTGGCTCTTGTGGGCAGGCAGGGAATTGAAGGCCGGAAACAACTGACCATCCAGCCTCCGCACCTCCGCCAATACTCCGCTGCTGTCTTTGAGGCCAAAAGCCTCGCAGTTGAAGCAGCGGCCAAAGATCAGGAATCCGCGTTCAGAGGCCAATTTCAACGCCTCAACGGAGATGGACCGCAGCAACGACAATCTGATCAACTGCTCATCGGTGCCTGCTGAGTATCCGGTGAGGTCTGGCGGGGAAGCTGGTGGTTGCGGATAAACTACCGTCAATGATGCTGCCGGGCCTGTCTTCCTCGCCGTCTCCCCGTAGAAATCAACGATGCGCTTGAAATCCCGCTGCTCATCCCAGCCTTTGAGCCGAGCGATGAACGTCACTTCATCCCCGGAGTCGTCGTTGCCGTGGTCTTTGAAATGCCAGCCTCCCTCGCGCTGGAATATCCCCCAGGAAGGGTTGTTGTCGTTGCGAAACGGGGATGGGCAGGATCGCTTCGCATAAGCCGCCAGGCCCAGTTTCGCCAGCAGTATCGGCATAGGGCATTTGCTCTTCAGCGACTGGCACTTCTTTTTGAGCTGTCGGTATTGATGTGTGTTGCTCATTGGATGCTTTCGACTAGCGGTTGGGATCGGGGTGGAAGAGGCGGTTGAGCTTCATCCGCCAGCGTTGCAGTTGATTCCGCAGCCATTGACGCCAGCCGAGCTCACGGACTGTCGTTGGGCTGGGGGCAGGGTGTTTGACGGCCTGGGAGCTAGCCGGCGGGATGATGCGGTCGATCCTCGTCTGCTGCTCATCGGCAAGGACAAACCGCCCACTCTGCTTCATGTCCGACCGGTAGCGTTGAATTCCCTCCACCGCCCAGTTGAGGATGCCGCTGCCTTCCTCCAGCCAAAGTGTATCAGCGAGGTTGGGGATGATGGTGGCTGGCGGCTGCTTGAAATACTCAACAATCAACAAGCGGCGGCGAAAGGCGTCCAAATCTGCCGACCAAGGCTGTGCGTTGAGCTGGTTGCCGTGTAGAACGACGAGGAAATCGCCGTTGATGGATGCGCGCCGGTTACGTCCCTTCACCTCCGCCTCCATCCGGTCATGCCCCACCAACGCCTTGAGCCGTCCCAACCCGTCACCGTTGAGCAGGTTGGGGTTGATCTCCATGCCGACGAGAAGCCGTTTCCCCACCAACGCCGACATCTCAAACCGTCCGTCCAGTTGTCCGACCCTCAGCTCCGCTGCGGCTTCAACCCCTACCAGCCGCGTCAGGACATTCACCAGCGTCCCCTTGCCGGTCCCCGATGCCCCCAGCAGCAGCAGAATCGCTTGCGCCTGGTTTGGACCCGCCAGCAACGAACCCGCCCACTTTTGGATCAACGTGGCATCGTTGATCGCCAGCGAATCAGCGAGGTACTGCTGGAACTTTGGGCATAGGGCACCTGGTTGATACTCCACGTTCAATGAATCCACGAAATGGGTCTTGTGATCCTTGGGCGATAGCCGGGGCGTTCCTTCGGTGAGATCCAGCACCCCATTTGCCACAACCACCTGACCGGGTTTCAACGATGGCGTCCAGCAGGGAGCTGCCACTTCAAGTTCAGCCACCATCCTCTTCAACGCTGCCGCAGGGAGGCTGCCGTGGCCGCCATCCTTCCCCCAGCGCTTCAATCGTCGATGGAGCTGATTGAGGGTGATTGATTGCCAGGACTGCCGCTCAGCGACGTAGATGAAGAAGCGCTTAGGATCATCGTGGAACGCCAGTTGATTCGCCTGCAAAAATCCCCCAGCGGCTCCTTCTGCGTCAAAGGCTGGTGATGGCTGCTGACGAGGTGCCGGACTGGCGACAGCATCTGCGGCTGGATTGTAGGGGCTGCTTGGTGCAATGAGGAGAGGCTGCTTCATCGTAGCAGGTGATGGTCGCCCGGCGGTCTCGACTGGCTGATTGACGGCGACGGATTCTCCTGTGCCACCACGTTTGGTTGTTGGGGAAGTCATGGTAGTTGGCGCAGGTGTCAGCGCGCGGCACTCCTCCGCCAGTCATAGTGACCGCCGCGTTGGTTGAAGCGGTCCTCCAACACCGAAACCTCGTTTAATGCGGCCGTGACGCCCACCTTGAGGATCGGTTGGGAGTAGGTGTGTGTGCCGGTGGTGCTGTCGAAGAACCGGCCAGCAGGATCGACCATGACATACGAACCGCGCATGAGGTCGTTCGGCTCGGGGCAAAGAACCACGTTGAATTCCTCGATCCGCCGGTTGATCCGCACGAAATGGGCGAACTGCTCCTTGGTGATCAGCAGGTCATCGATGGTGCGGTCATTCTGGCCCGCGACCGGCATCGCCTGAAACAGCTTCCAACGCTCCGGCCCCACCCGGCTCATGTAGTCCACCATGTTCTCCTGCCAGTTCAGCCCATGAACCACGCTGTTGACCTTCAATCGGATGCCACTTGCCCTGACCAGGTCCGCCAATTCGATGTAACGGTCGGGTTTCAACGGCCTGCCGCCAACCGAACGGCCCGAACCAGCGAGGGTGTCGGGATCGGCGCTGTCGATGCTCAACGTCAGCCAATCAAGGCTCCCGTTCACCCGGTTGAGGAACTCCGCCGTGACCCGTGACCCGTTGGTGACGATCATCGTGGTCATGCCCAAGTGGTGGCCGCTCTCGATTAACTCGGGCAGCCACGGGCAGAGCGTCGGCTCACCACCGACGTAGGTGATTTTGTCGAATCCATGGGCGGCCAGGACCTCGATCACCTCGAGGGCTTGTTCCTTCGGCAGGTGTCCCCTTGGCAGGATGGTGCTGCGGACATCCTTGAACTGGGCGAAGCAGAACCGGCATTTCATGTTGCATGGTTCCCAGAGATGGTAGTTGACGCTGGGCAGGATCGGCTGCGCTCGGGTCAAAGCCGGAACGTCAAGGTCGGCGCTGCTCTCGGCGGGGAACTCGACCTCGCTTGTTTTGGCGGTCTGCGCCCCCTCGCGGACGAGGGTGGCGGTGGGATCGGGGTGCAGGGTGGTTAGGGTGCTCATATTAGGCAGCCTCCATTTCGCAATAGTCCTCCCGGCCGTTGAGCTGGCGGACAATTTCAAACCACACGTCCCATAGGGCCTCTTTTTCTACGGCGGGGTCGAGCTGGCGGCAGAGGATTTCCACCGCTTCCACCGCCTCCGGCGCGGGGAGGTCATGCCAGACTGCTTTGGCGAAGGCGGCCGCGACAGATTGGGGCCGGTTCCAGACATGCCAGTCCAGGTTCTCTAGGCTGGCCTGCCAGTCAGCGAGGTGGTTGTGGTCGGGACGATGGATTCGGATTGAGTTCATAGAATGATGGATTAGGAGATTCATTTTTTGGTGAAAAGGGCTCCCCCGGCTCATCGCCGGGGGAGCTTTGGGTTTTGGGTTAGGCCGCCTTCAGCACGGGGCTGCTCGCGGGCAGGACGGTTTCGACCGCCGCGACGAGCCGGCCGCCGTTGGAGCGGCGGTGCCGCACGACCACCTGGCACTCCTTGGTGACGAGCGTTTCCAGGTCGAACTCCCCGTTCGCCTCCGTGTCAGCGAACTTCCGGCCCAGGACCGTTTCCGCGTCCCGCAGCAATTCGGAGGTGCGGTCGAGCTTGGCAGGGTAGTCCTTGCTCACGGTGAACGGATTGCCGTCAGCGACAATGCCGAACGCGATGGTGCATTTGGTGTCCCCCTTGGCCTTGATGCTCGTGACTGTGGCAGCATGCACTCGTTCGGGAGCCAGCTCGGTCTTGGCGATGTTGATTTTAATCTTCATAGCGATGATGCGGCTCGGACTGCACTTGTCGTTGGAAGGAACCGCAGCCTCCAACGCCGACTTGCGTAACTGCCCGACCACCAGGGATTGCATATCGGGGTAGGGTCCCTGGTGAAAGTGGATGAGCGGATGAGCCGGAAGTGTGGGGATGACGAACCGGCCGTCATCCGTCTGCGCCTGAGCTTTGCTGGTCGGTTGATGCATCACACCGACATCAGCGAAAAGACCGTTGAACTTCTTACAGGGAAGATTTCCGCTGTTGTTGTTTCCTCCCTGGCTGCTGCTGCTGGTCGGTTTGAAGTTCATCGGCCCACCTCCGGGCCCACTTGCTTGGCCATCAGCGCCTGGAGGAAATCGCGCACGCTTTGAAGATGGATGAGCCGGCAGCCGAACTTGCGGCCGGGCTTGCGCAGCGTGATGGAGCGAATCTTGCCCTCCGCGATGAGCCCGTAGAGGGTGCCGCGCTTGATGCCGAAGAGCCGTTGAACATCCTGCCACCGGCCGAACTCAGGCAGGCAGGAGGAGGTTGCACCGCCTGGCGTCCCGGTCATCGTTTCGGCTGCGTTCAGTTGAGCAATCGCTTGCATGGGGACGTTCTAGCACCGAGGCAGAAAATCCCTTTCCTGCCGCATTTCCCGCTACAGGTGGTGTTTTCAGAGGAGATTTCAGAAAGCCTGATTTGATTGGCTTTTCTGAGTTCACAGCTAGGCTGTCCAAAGCGAAATCGATGCACCAGCGAGCTTACGAATTATCCCTGTGGTTCGTCGGTGCCGAGCATCCGCAACTCGCACGCACCGAGTTTTGGCCGCCGGATCGACAACATCCCTTGCGGTGTGATCGCAATTGCAAGACACCAACCGACAACGCACTGCTGAAGAGCGGCGGCCGCTCCGCTCCGCTGAAGCTGACCAGCGGGGTGCGTGCATTGTGTCTGTTCTTCCTCCAGGCGTGTGGTCATGCACGCAGCCAGCAACCCGGTGAGTTCAAGTTTGAGGGCGGACGGGGATCGCCTGCGGGAACGCTGGATCAGGCGCTGGGCAAGGACGCAACCAGCCTGTGGATGGAGGACATGTTTGGGGCGACGAAGAACGGTGCCCACACCCACCTGTATTCGTTAATCGACCGGCTGAACCCCGATTTGAAGAAGCGTTCGTTGCCGTTCAGCCTGCAGCCAAAGCCGAGGGTTTTTGAGCAACAGAAAATCCACGTCTATCGGGAAGGTGTGGAGGTGAAGTCGGTGGAAGAACTGGACCAGCTGACTCAGGCCTTGTGGAACCAGTGGCAACCAGCTTTGCCGCCCTACGTCTCGCTGACCGCACTACGCCATGAAGGATCATCGGCGACAAGCAATGACCTGCAGGGTGGGGCCATTGAGGACGACTATCAAAAGCATGTGGTGGGACTGAATGAGTCGTCTCGGCGCGAGCTCAATCTGGTCGCTTTTGCCGATGTGCTCGATTGTCCCGCCCCAACCTCGGCTTTCCGCATGTTCTTGCTTCAGGAACCGCTTTCATCCGAGATAATTTATCGCGAGCTGCTTGATGACGACTCGGAGGTGCTCCGTTTCGTCAAACGTGAAGTGGCTGAATTGGTGCTCCAAGGGTCATGTTACAATCAGGAAGCGTATGCCGGGCTCCTTTTCGAGTTCACGGAAAGGTGCCCGAACCTGACACCTTTTGTTTTTAGACAGATGGAGGCATTTAGCGACCTGGACGAATTGAAATCCCCTCTAGAATTGATGACGCTGATTCATTACGCCCCCACGTCCCCCTACTTTGCCACTTGGGCCGGGAAGGTTGGCAAAAACAACCTGAAATTCTTGCGCGGGATGCTTGGGGTGGAGCTGACGGATCTGCTTCAACCAGCCACGGGTCCATGCTCAGGAATAAAACTGGCTGCCAAGCAAAAATCTCCCCTTCGCGATCGCCATTTCGTAACCACCGCCAGCGTGTGGCACCAGCGCGAAGCCAAGTATCCCGCCGGCACCCGCATCAAGGGCAAGGTCCGCTGCATGAACAGCGCGACCCTTTTCATCGAGCTCGAAGCGGGCCTGGCCGGCATGGTCGAATTCGCCAACAGTTCATTGAGCCGCAAGATCAGCCACTTTTCCGAAGTCTTCAAGAACGGCGACGAGGTGGAGGCCGTCGTGATTGAGGTGGAAAAAGCCGGCCAACGCATCTTGCTCCGGCTGGCGCAGGATATGTCGACACCGGCTTGAATGACGTTCATTTCAGAAGATCCGGCATCTTGTCCACGGCCTTGCGTTTGGTCTCCGTGTCGATGTGAGTGTAGTTGCGGCTCACGGCAACCGATTCGTGGCCGATGATGTCGCGAGCCACCGCGTCACTGACCCCGGCGTTTTTGAGCAACGACGTCGCGGTGTGGCGCAAGGAGTGAAAGCTCAATTCGCTGGGTGCCCTCTTGGAGGACCTTCCGTCTCCAGCTTTCGTGTGCGGACGTTTCTTCACCAGACCGGCGGACACCAGGATTTGGTGAAACTGGTTCGACAAGGTTCCCCCATACTGGCTGCGCTGCCGTGCCGCGCATGCGTCGGGAAATAGCGGCCCGTTTGGATCATCGCTGGAGGGCAGGGACTCCAAATGCTTCAGCAACACCCGCGCGATCGGAAGAATCTGCTGCCGGTCGGTTTTTCCGCTCACCACGCGAATCTCCTGCTCCTGCAAGTCCACGTTGGCCCAGGTCAATGTGGCCACGTCGCTGAGGCGCAAGCCGGTGTAAAGTCCCATCAGAATGAGTCCGCGCCACTCGTCGTTTGCCACCTTCACGATCTGCTTGAGTTCACCCATGGTGAAGGGGCGTCGGCTCTGCTCCCGTGCCTTGACCCGGATCATCGTCACGCGTTCGGCCTCGTTAACATCGGTCAGGCCATCCCGCTTTGCTTGCGCCAGAGCTGACCGGAGGATTTTCAGGCTGATGTTCACGGTCCCGGAGGTGAACCGATCGACCAAGTGATCCCGAAAGCCAGTGATTTCCTTGCTGCTCAGGTGGGCAATGTCCAACTCAGCCTTCGTGCCCAGAAACTTCACGAGATGATCGACAACGGTTTTGTATCGTTGGTGCGTCGGTTCACTCGCCTCCAGTTCTTTCCTCTTCAGCCAGGATTCCAAGTAGTCCTTGATCGAAGAGCTAGGCAAAATGTCCTTGTTCGAGATGCAGAAAATCTCCGCGATGACTTTGCGAGCCTGAGCTTCGGTGAGTCGCCTGCCACGACCGGTTTCGGCGACATCTTCATACTTGTTGGCAATGCGCTGCGCCTCCTTGCGGTCAGTGCTTTTTGTGGACTGTTGAGTTCTACGCCCGTCCGGCAGGGTGAAGCAGGCAAACCAGTAAGGAGACCGTGGAAATCGCCTAAGTGAAGCCATAAAGTGTCACAACACTAGTCTCAACATGACCGCTGTCAATGGTGTTCACGACTGACCTAATTCCTAGGAAAGTGACGCATTTCAAACAAAGGTTGGTATCGAGGGTTCGAATCCCTTCGCTCGCTCCAACTCTACCAAGGACTTACAGAGTTTTCTCTGTTTTTAGTGATGGTTT
>JBEBFV010000516.1:0-4259 GCA_040081795.1 Limisphaerales bacterium
CGTGGGAACTCGGTCTCGCCGAGACGCACCAGACGCTCGTGCTCAACAACCTGCGCTCCCGCATCGCGGTCGAGACGGACGGCCAGTTGAAGACCGGCCGCGACGTCATCATGGCCGCGCTGCTCGGCGCGGAGGAATTCGGCTTCGCCACCGGTCCGCTCGTGGCGATGGGCTGCATCATGATGCGCGTCTGCCACCTGAACACCTGCCCCGTCGGCGTCGCGACGCAGAACCCGAAGCTGCGCGGCCTCTTCCCCGGCAAGCCCGAGGACGTGGTCAACTTCATGACCTTCATCGCGCAGGAAACGCGCGAGCTGATGGCCCAGCTCGGCTTCCGCACCATCGCCGAGATGGTGGGCCGCGTGGACCGGCTCGAAGCCCGCAAGGCCGCCGACCATTGGAAGGCGCGCGGTCTCGACCTCTCCAGCATCCTGCACGCGCCCGACGTGGCCGACGGCGTCGGCCGCTTCTGCCAGCAGGCGCAGGACCACGGCTTGGAGAAGTCGCTCGACATGACGCACCTGCTCGACGCCTGCAAGCCGGCGCTCGATGAGAAGAAGAAGGTCGTCGTCCAGTTGCCCATCCGAAACGTCAACCGCGTCGTCGGCACGATTCTCGGCAACGAAATCACCCGTCGCCACGGCGCGGCGGGCCTGCCCGAGGACACGGTGCAACTGCACTTCAAAGGCTCCGCCGGCCAGAGCCTCGGCGCGTTCGTGCCGCCCGGCGTGACCATCCGCCTCGAAGGCGATGCCAACGATTACTGCGGCAAGGGCCTGTCCGGCGGCAAGCTCATCATCTACCCGCACAGCGGCTCCACCTTCCGCGCGGAGGAGAACATGATTATCGGCAACGTCGCCCTCTACGGCGCGACCGCCGGTGAGGCTTACTTCCGCGGCATGGCTGGCGAGCGCTTCGGCGTCCGCAACTCTGGCGTGAAGACGGTCGTGGAGTCCGTGGGCGACCACGGTTGCGAATACATGACCGGCGGCACGGTCATCGTGCTGGGCAAGACGGGTCGCAACTTCGCGGCGGGCATGAGCGGCGGCGTCGCCTATGTGCTCGACGAGGACGGCACCTTCGCCCGCAACTGCAACAAGCAGATGGTCGGCTTGCAGAAGCTGGAGGACGCCGACGAAATCGCCGACGTGCGGGCGCTCATCGAGAAGCACGTCCTCTACACCGGCAGCGAGCGGGGCCGGAACGTCCTCGCGCTCTGGAACGCGAACGTGCCGAATTTCGTAAAGGTGATGCCGAAGGATTACGAGCGCGTGCTGCAAGCCATCAAGAAGGCCCAAGCCGCCGGCCTCACCGGCGACGACGCGCTCAACGCCGCCTTCGAGGCGAACTCCAAGGACGCCGCGCGCGTGGGTGGTGGTTGATTCGCACCTCCCGGCACATCGCAATCGAACCAACATCGAAGCCACTTTCCTCCACTGACATGGGCAAACCCACCGGATTCCTCGAATTCAACCGCGAACTTCCTGCTGACCGCTCGCCGCTGGCGCGCGTCGCCGACTGGCGCGAGTTCCACGACCACATGCCGGAGCCCAAGCTACGCGAGCAGGGCGGCCGCTGCATGGACTGCGGCGTGCCCTTCTGCCACACCGGCCAGCTCATCAGCGGCATGGCCAGCGGCTGCCCCATCAACAACCTCATCCCGGAGTGGAACGACCTCGTCTATCGCGGCCTGTGGCAGGAGGCGCTCGAACGCCTGCACAAGACGAACAACTTCCCGGAGTTCACCGGCCGCGTCTGCCCCGCGCCCTGCGAAGGCTCCTGTGTGCTCGGCATCAGCTCGCCGCCCGTCACCATCAAGAACATTGAGTGCAGCATCATTGACCACGGCTGGGAAAACGGCTGGGTGAAGCCCGAGCCGCCCGCGAACCGCACCGGCAAGAAGGTCGCCGTCATCGGTTCCGGCCCCGCCGGCCTCAGCGCCGCCGCGCAGCTCAACAAGGCCGGCCATCGAGTGCTCGTCTTCGAGCGCGCCGACCGTCCCGGTGGCCTGCTCATGTATGGCATTCCCAACATGAAGCTGGAGAAGAACGAAGTCGTGCTCCGCCGCATCAAGCTGCTGGAAGACGAAGGCGTGAAGTTCGTCTGCAACTGCGAGGTCGGCAAAGACCTCACTGCCAAGCAGCTCATGGACGAGTTCGACGCCGTCGTGCTCGCGACCGGCGCGACCAAGCCACGCGACCTGCCCATCGAAGGCCGTCAGCTCAAGGGCGTTCACTTCGCCATGGAGTTCCTGCACAGCAACACCAAGGCGTTGCTCGACGGCAAGGCCCCGCCCATCAACGCCGCTGGCAAGGACGTCGTCGTCATCGGCGGCGGCGACACCGGCACCGACTGCGTGGGCACCTCGATGCGTCACGGCTGCAAAAGCCTTGTGCAGGTGGAAATTCTCCCGAAGCCCCCGCTCGACCGCGCGAAGGACAACCCGTGGCCCGAGTGGCCCAAGACCTACAAGCTCGACTACGGTCAGGAAGAGGCGAAGGCGAAGTTCGGCGATGACCCGCGCATTTACCTCACCACCGCGACCAAGTTCGAGGACGACGGACAGGGCAACGTGAAAGCCGTCCACCTCGTGAACATCGAGTGGACCAAGAACGACAAGGGCCAGTTTATCCCGAAGAACATTCCCGGCACCGAGCGTGTGGTTCCCGCGCAGCTCGTGTTGCTGGCGATGGGCTTCCTCGGACCCGAGCAACCGCTCCTCGAAGCCCTCGGCGTCGAGCGCGACCCGCGTTCCAACGTGAAGGCCGAGCACGGAAAATTTCAGACCAGCCTCCCGAACGTCTTCGCCGCTGGTGACTGCCGTCGCGGCCAGAGCCTCGTCGTCTGGGCCTTCAACGAAGGTCGTGGTGCCGCCCGCGAGTGCGACCGCTACCTGATGGGCAAGACGGAGCTGGCGTGATGCAGTAGGTCTGGCTTCCAGCCTGACACCCAAAAGGGGGGAACTCGGGACTTCTGTAAAATGTTTTGACAGGGCGGCAAGGCTTTCCTCCCAACTGTCCGCTTGTGCCGTGTAACTTCGTTCGCCTACGCTCGCCTCCCAGCATCCATGAGCATCGAGCCTGACCCAGAGCCGCAGAGCACAATCTTCATGCGCAAGTCCGGCCCGGACGGCAAGGCGGTCAGGTTTACCCCCACCGCCGAGCCCAAGAGCGAGGCCACCACCCTGCGCGAACTCACGCCGCAGCAGCGCAAGACCGGCGTCGCCGCCTGGCTTGGCTGGCTCTTCGATGGGCTGGACATGCATCTCTACGGCCTGGTCGCGTCCACCTTTGTCGCATCGCTGCTCATCAATCAAAACCTCATCCCCGGAGACGCGACGCCTGCGCACGATCTCGTGAAGGAGAAGAGCGGCTACATCCAGGCCGCGTTCCTCGTCGGCTGGGCGCTGGGCGGCGCGTTCTTCGGACGGCTCGGCGACATCCTCGGGCGCAGCCGCTCGCTCTCGCTCACGATCCTGACTTACGCGGTGTTCACGGGGCTTTCCTTCTTCGCTCAGACGTGGTGGCAGTTGCTCATCTTCCGCTTCCTCGCCGCGCTGGGCATCGGCGGCGAATGGGCGGTCGGCTCCTCGCTGCTGTCCGAGACGTGGCCGAAGAAGTGGCGTCCGTGGATTGCCGCCGTGCTGCAGACTGGTGTGAACCTGGGCGTGCTGCTCGCGTGCCTCACGACTTTCATCATGGCGGACCTGCATCCGAAATGGGTCTTCCTCGTCGGCATCCTCCCGGCGCTGATGGTCTTCTGGATTCGCCGCCATGTGCCGGAGCCGGAGGAATGGCACGCCGCCAAGCGCGAGTCGCTCGGCTCACAGCCGGGCATCGCCGACCTCTTCCGCGGCGCGGTGCGGCGCACGACGCTGCTGACCATCATCGTCTGCGCCTGCGGGCTGACGGCGTGGTGGGCCTTCATGTTCTGGCACGCGCAGCACCTGCGGAACCTGCCGGACCTCGACGCGGCGGCGAAGACGGAGTTTGCCAAGGCCGCCGCCGGTGGCGATCTCGCCAAATGGGTCGCCGCCTACAAGCAGAAGACCGTCAGCATCGCCTTCTTCGTCGTCATCACGGCGAGCATCGTCGGCAACTTCGCGGCGGCGGGACTCGCGCGGCTGTTCGGCTACCGGCGCTCCATCGCGATTTGCTACCTCGGCTTCTTCCTCACGATGGGCGGGACGTTCATTCAGGAGCGCGGCTGGGAATCGCTCGTGTGGGTCTGGTTTCCCGCCGTCGGCTTCTTCTCCGGCG
>JBEBFV010000102.1:0-15419 GCA_040081795.1 Limisphaerales bacterium
GTCCCCAGCGCGCCGCTGAACCGTGCGAACGTCCAACCGGCGCGCTGGGACAGACGCGCCCTACCTCACCGTGCCCCAGTGGCCTTCCTCTGTGTTCATCGCGTCTCTGTGGTCTCATTCCGGTTGGGAAAACTGAACGGTGGTTTCTGGGTTCACGCCAGCACCTGCGTGATGGGCTTGATGCCGGGGTTCACCAGCGGGATGGGGCGCGCGCCGACGTGGTATTCCTTCTTCGGGTTCACGCCGATGGCGGCGAGCACGGTGGCGAAGAGTTCGCCCGCACCCACCTGGTCTTCCACTACCGTCTGGCCGTCCTTGTCCGTCTTGCCGAAGACCGCGCCGCCCTTGAGGCCGCAGCCGAACATCGCCGCGCTCCAAGCGGCGGCGAAGTGGTCGCGGCCGAGGCTCGCGTTGATGGCCGGCGTGCGGCCGAACTCGCCCACGGCCAGCACCAGCGTGCGCTCCAGCAGCCCGCGCTGCTTGAGGTCGTCGTGCAGGGCGGACATCACGCGGTCCAGCTCCGGCACCATCTCCTGATGCGTCTCGAAGTTCTGCCCGTGGCTGTCCCACCACGCGCGGCTCACGCGCACGAACGGCACGCCCGCCTCGACCATCCGCCGCGCCATCAGCGCCTGCTCGCCGAAGAGCGTCGGGCCATACGGCTCGCGTGCCTTCGCCGACTCTTGAGACAGGTCGAAGAGCGTCTCGCTGCTCATCAGGCCGTGGACGCGCGCGTAAGCGTTCGCGTGGCTCTTCACCGGCCCGGTGCCGTGCCCGGCGACGAACTGGCTGTTAATCAACTGCTGCAACTCCGCGCGCGCGTGGTGGTCCAGGTCCGTGATGGATTCCAGCCGCTTCAAGTTCGGCGGCGTCATGCTCTCGGCCAGTTTCATCGGCGAGTAACGCGCGCCGAGGAAGCTGGAGCCTTGCCGCGAGAAGTCGCGCCCCTCGGTGGCGGTGTAGAAGGAGACGTAGTCGGGCACCTTGCTGTCCGCGCGGCCCAGCTCGCGCGCGAGCACCGCGCCCATGTCGGGATAGCGCAGGCTCGGTTCGTCCGCGCGACCGCGCATCATGAGCTGCGCGGCCCCGCCGTGGTCGCCGTTCTTGGTGTTCAGCCCGCGGATGACGCAGATGTCCTTCATGCGCTTCGCCATCTGCGGCATCAGCTCGCTGATGTGAACGCCCGGCACGGAGGTGGGGATGGCCGCGAACGGCCCGCCCGTGGGCCGGCCCGGCTTCGGGTCCCACGTCTCGAGCTGGCTCGCGCCGCCCGCCAGCCAGAGCAGGATGACGCTCTTGCCGCTGGCCTTGAGCGTGTCGTTCAGCGCCGGCGTGGCGAAGGAATGCACCGCGCCAATGCCGCTGGCGGCCAAGCCCGTGCCCGCGCCGAGCGTGCGGAGGAAGGCGCGGCGGCTGACATCGTGTTCAGAGGAACCGCAGAAGTGGGAGTTCATGGATTTTGTGGTTGGGGCCGGATTACCAAATGTTTAGTCCGCATTGGTGTAGTCATGGTCCATCTCCTACCCTGAATGGTAATACATTGACGGCGGCCACGCCTGCGGCTGCGAGCGCCACGTCACTCGCTATCCACAACAAGGTGGCACCAATGCGAATGAAAGCACTCCGGCCTGCGGAGACGGCGAGCTGAAGCGTGAGTGCGAATCGAGCGCCGAGGATGATGCACCAAACTGCACAGCCAAACACGACGAGTAGGAACACCGGCACAAGCGACCACAGGCTGTGCTGGATGCCCCATCGAGTGAACAGACATGCGGTGGTGACGACGACTGGTGGGAGCAGGAACTGAGTAGTCCGCTTCAGTGTCGCTCTCGAATCGGGAAAAGTGGAACTGCTCATGGCTACGATGCGGCCTGCCTAGTGATTAAACCGAAACTCCGTGCTGGTCAGCAGCGACCACACCACCTGCCGCACCGCTTCGGTCGGGCGGTCGCTGCGCTGGCCTCGGCAATCCCAACGGGATTGTGTCCTCCAGCCCAGGGTTGCGAGGCACGAGCTACCCTGGGTGCCCGGCGCGAGCGCCTTCAACCCCAACGGGGTTGCGCCTCGGCCTCGGCGGAGCGCGGCGTTCACGCCGCAGAAAGCTCGGAAGGCAAAGCGTGTTCGAATGGCGATTGACTCACGCACGTTTCTGCGGCCTGAAGGCCGCGCTCCGGGCCGTTGGCCGCCCGCCTCGCGTAGCGAGGCTCCGGTGGTAGCCGTGGGCTTCAGCCCACGGAACCTGGCCGACAAGCCCACGTCGCGTAGCGACGTTCGAACGCCGCAAGATTGACTCATCACGTCGCTACGCGACGCGGGCGTTCCCCACTCGCTCCGTGGGCTGAAGCCCACGGCTACCATCACGTCGTCGCTACGCGACTGCCTGAAGGGGAACCATGCCCGCCCGAAATCCCGTTGGGATTCATCGCTGGGTTGCTCGGAGGGCGTAGGCATTAGACTCAATGGTTCATCCGCTCAATGATTAAACCGAAACTCCGTGCTCGTCAGGAGCGACCACACCACCTGCCGCACCGCTTCGGTCGGTCGGTCGCTGCGCTGGTCGAGGTAATTAGCGATGGCCTGCAGCTCGCGCGGTTCGGGCGGGCGGGAGAGGACGTTCCACACGGCGGCGGTGGCCAGTTCGCGGTGGTCCTTCACGTCCAGCAAGCCTTTGAGCAGGCGGTCGTTTGAGAGGGCCAGGAGCTCGCGCTGGACGCGGTCGCTGTTGCTGAAGAGCAGCGCCTCGTCCACGCCGACTTGAAAATCATCGCCGGGGCGTTCGAGCGAGCTGGCCCAGCCCTGGCCGGCGCGCTCCACCTGCTCGATGAACTTCTCCCGCTCATCCGGCTTCGCGTCCGGTTTGAAGGCGTCCGGGCTGGTGACGGCGAACTGCAGCGACGCCCCGACCTGCTGCGGCGTGAGCGCGCGCGGTTGCGCCACGGCGAAAAGTCCCGGCTCCGGCCGCGCGCCGTCCCACCGGCTGCTGCGCGCGTAGGCCGCGCTCTGCACCAGGCCGCGCACGAGCCGGCGCACGTCGTAATCGTGCTGCACCAGGTCGCGCGCGAGCCACTGGAGCAGCGTGGGATGGCTCGGCGGGTTCTGCCCGTGCATCTGGTCCACCGGCATCACGAGGCCGTGGCCAAAGAGGCGTTGCCAGACCTGGTTCACCACCGCGCGGGCGAAGAAGCCTTCGTGGCCGGGCTTCAGGCTGGCCTCGGCGAGCAGCGCGCGGCGGCTGAACTTGGGCGCGGGCGCGGGCTGCTTGTTCTTCTTCGTTTCTTCGAGGAGCCGTTTCTCCTCCTTCTTCTGCGCCTCGGTCGGCTCGGGCGCGGGCGGTTCCTCGACGGCGTCGCCGCTTAGGAACATTAGGCGCGCCTGTTTGGTTTCGCCCGCCGTGGTCTTGAAGCTGATCGTGCCGTAGGCGCTCTCGCCCACGAAATCGCCGTGCTCGAAGGTGCGGCTGAAGAACGACTTCAGGCCGTAGTAATGGTCCTGCTTCCACGCGGGCACGAGCGGGTGGTCGTGGCACTGGGCGCAACTGATGTTCACGCCGAAGAAGCGCACGCTCACGTCGGTGACGAGCTTGTCGAGGTCCTTGGCACGCGAGCGGAGGAAGGCGTCCGCGCCCTTCGTCTCCGGCGCGGCGGTGTCGCCGGTGATGACTTCCTTGAAGACGCGGTCCCAGCGGCGGCTTTCGCCGATGGCCCGCGTGAGGTAGTCACGGAACCCGCTGCCCTGCCCCTCCGTCAGCAGCCACTCAAACTCCGTCACCTGATGCCGCACGAAGCCAGGCGCAGCCATCAGTCGCTCCACCAGCCGCGCGGCCTTGTCCGGTTCCGTGGCCGCGACATAGGCGCGCACTTCCGCCGTCGTCGGGATGCGCCCGCCAAGGTCGAGTGTCAGGCGGCGGATGAAGTTCGCATCGCTCGCGGCGGGCGCGGGCTTGACCTTGGACTGGGTGAGCTTCGCGGCGACGTAGTGGTCCACGACCGCATGGATGGGGCGGTCGGCGGGGAGCAAGTCCTTCTCCGCGACGGCGTCCCACCACGGCTTGGCATCCTTCGCAGCCGTGGCCGTGGCCTCGGGGAAAGGCGCACCGGCCTTCGCCCACTTCTCGAAATTGGCAATGACCTCGTCCGGCAGCTTGCCGTCCGGCGGCATGAGCTGGTCCTTGTCCGGGTGGCGGAGGGACTTGAGCAGCAGGCTGTCATCGGGCTTCTGCGAAGAGATCGCCGGGCCGGTGTCGCCGCCCTTGAGCAAACCCTCGCGATGGTCGAGGCGCAGGCCGCCCTTGAGCTTCACGGCCTTGGCGGAGTGGCACTTGTAGCAATGCTCGGCCAGCGCCGGGCGAATCTTCTCCTCGAAGAACGTCACGGAGCCGGGCGGGCTCTGCGCCGGGCTGGGCAGCCACGCGCCGATCCACAGCGCACCGGTCAGGCCGGCGGCAACCAACTTCATCCGCGTGGAAATCATGTGCTGACGATTGCGGGGGGAAGCCGACTGCGTGGCACCGGCCCTGACCCAACCTGCAAGCGATGGTATGCCGACGAGCCGGGCGGGACCGGTGTTCAAGACGGGGAGCCAACGCGCCTGCGCCTCACGCTTTGAGCTTCCGTTCCAGAATCTCGCCGACGAGGGCGGGGTTGGCTTTGCCTTTGGAGAGCTTCATCACCTGGCCCTTGAGGGAGTTGAGCGCGGCGAGCTTGCCGCCACGGTAGTCGGCCACAGGGCCGGGGTTCGCGGCGAGGGCGGCGTCGCAGAACTGCTCGATGGCCCCGGTGTCGCTCACCTGCGCGAGGCCCTTGGCCTGCACGATGGCGGCGGGGGCTTGGCCGGTGGCGAACATCTCGGCAAAGACGGTCTGCGCAGCGGAGTTGCTGATGGTCTTGGCCTCGACGAGGCCGACGAGGTCCAGCAGGGCAGTGGGCGGGAACTTGAGGTCGCTCAAGCCGGTGAGCTTTTGGTCGGCGGGTTCAAGGCCGAGTTCGGCTTGTTCCGTGGCTTCGGTGCCGTTGGTCTCAGCGAGCTTGGCCTGGAGGTTGTTGATGACCCAGTTGGCGACGGCCTTGGGGTTCTTGGCCTGCTTGGCGATGCCTTCAAAGTAGCCGCCGAGGGGGACATTGCTCTTGAAGACCTCGGCGTCGCCGGCGGGAAGCTGGTAGTCGCGCATGAGGCGCTGCTTGCGCACGAGGGGCAGCTCGACGAGGCGCGTGCGGACGGCGGCGATCCATTCGTCGGACGGCTGCATGGGCATGAGGTCCGGCTCGGGGAAGTAGCGGTAGTCGTGGGCGTGCTCCTTGGTGCGCATCTCCTCGGTGATGCCCGCGACATCGTCCCAGCGGCGCGTGGATTGCACGAGCTTGCCGCCCTTGGAGACGACTTCGATCTGCCGGGCGATCTCATACTCCGCCGCGCGCCGCACGCCGGAGAAGCTGTTCATGTTCTTAATCTCGATCTTCGCGCCGAGGGCGGTCGTGCCCTTGGGGCGGACGCTGATGTTCACGTCGCAACGGACCATGCCTTTCTCCATGTCGCAGTCGGAGATGCCGCCTTGGTGGAGAATCTCCGTGAGGGTGTTGAGATACGCGTGGGCCATGTCCGCGCTGGTGAGGTCAGGCTCGGAGACGATCTCGAGGAGCGGCACGCCGGCGCGGTTGAAGTCCACGCCCGAGTGGCGATCAAAGTGGGTCAGCTTGCCAACGTCCTCTTCCAAGTGCGCGCGCGTGATGCGGACGCGGGCGAGTCCGTCAGTGGAGCCGGGGCCGGTGAACTCGAAGTCCACATGGCCGTTGGCCGTGCTGGGCTGGTCGTATTGGGTGAGCTGGTAGTTCTTCGATGCGTCGGGATAGAAGTAATTCTTCCGGTCGAACTTCGCGTGGCAAGGGATGGTGCAGTTGAGCAGGAGGCCGGTGAGGACGGTGAGGCGGAGGGCCTCTTCGTTCGCCACAGGCAGCACGCCGGGCATGCCGAGGCAGACGGGGCAGACGTTGGTGTTTGGCGGCGCGCCGAAGGTGTTGGCGCAGCCGCACCACATCTTGGACTGGGTCTTGAGCTGGACGTGCGTTTCGAGACCGATGACAGCTTCGTATTCCATAAAGGGCGGGGAAAGGCTAACCACGGATGGACACGGATGGACACGGATTTTTCCGAGGCGGGGCGAGGCCAATGAAGCGGGTGCCCGATCCCAACGCTGGTAGGGCGCGTCTGTCCTCAGCGCGCCGCCGAACCTTCGGACACTCAACCCGGCGCACTGGGGACAGACGCGCCCTACCAAGGCCGGCGCTCCGATCACTTCTTGTTCTTGCTGCGCGCCTGCTCCAGCAGCCAGGTGTAGAGCGCGTCGGTGCCGTAGGCGTCGTCCCAGCAGTTGTGGCCCACGCCGGGATACTCGGTGTATTTCGAGTTCGCGCCGGCCTTGGTCAAGGTGACCTGCATGTCGCGGCTCGCCTTTACGGTGCCTTCGCGGTCCTTGTCGCCGCAGAAGTTCCAGATGGGCAGGCGGGCTGCGGCGAACTTCTCCGCGTTGGCGGTGTTCGGCCCTGAGCACATCGGCACGATCGCAGCCCATGCGGAAGGGTCCTTGGCTGCGATGCTCCATGTGCCGCTGCCGCCCATCGAGAGGCCGGTGAGATACACGCGGTCGGGGTCCGTGGAGAACTCCGCCTGCGTCTGCTTGAGCATCCCGAGCGCCCACTTCGCGTCGGGGCCGTCCGCGAGCCAGTTCGAGCCGGTCTGACATTGCGGGATGATGGTGACGAACGGGAAGGTGGCCTTGCGTTTCCAGATGGCGGGGCCGAGACCGACCATGATCTGGTCAATGTTGTTTCCCCCGCGCTCGCCGGACCCGTGCAGGAATAGCATCACCGGCGGCTTGCTGCCCGGCTCGACCTTCGTCGGCACGAAGATGACGAACGGGTGCTTCTTCCCTTCCGCGTCGGTGAAGACTCGGTTTTGAAAGCCGCGCGCGGCCGGTTCAGCAGCGTTGAGCGCAACTGAGGTGAAGGCGATGCAGGCGGCGGCGAGCAAGGGCTTGAGCAAAATGGATTTCATGTGGCGCACGCTGAAGGAGCCTTCCCGCGCACGCAAGTTGGAAAGCCTCCGCGCCGCCCAGCCGGCAGTTCGGTGCGAATTGTGGCGAATGTGCTTTAGGGACGGCTGCGACCCTGATAGTCTGGCGGCCAGATGCCTACTCAGAAAGCAGACAAGTCCATCGCGCCCGAACTGGAAACCGGCCAGATCTGGGAGATGGCGAACTCCAATCTCCGCATCGGGCTGATCGGCAAGACGCTCGTCCACTACAAGCATTACAAGGGCACCTGCCCGCGCGCCTCCGTGTCGCTGACCGGCAAGGCCGCGCTGAAGGAATACCTCGTCAAGCACAAGGCCGTGCTCTCCAAGGAAAGGGTCGTCTCCTCCAAGACGGCCACCGGGCGGCGCGCGGCGGTCAGTGCTTGAGCAGCGCCTCGACGCGCTGGTTGAACTTCTCCTGCAACTGCGCCTGCACCTCGTTGTTTTTCTTCGCCTCGAAGACTGCGGCGGCCGTCTCGAACGTGCCGCCGGGCTTGATTAACGCCTTGACCTCCTCCGCGTAGGCTGCTGACAGCACGGCGTCGAGCGATTTGCCGTCCTTGGAAACTTGGGCGGTGAGATGAGCGCGCTGGCGCAAGGACAGCCTGGCCGTCGCTTGGAAGGACTTGCCCTGACCGGCATCGAATCGCACGCGGACGCTGCCGGCTCCCGGAATCTCCTGCCACGCGGCCTCGGCCTTCTTCAACTGTCCCGCGTCCAGTCCGAACGCCTGCAAGACTCCGCGCGCCATGAGCTGGTCGCCGGCCGGGGCCATGTGGACGCCGTCGGAGGTGAGCTGACGGCCGGGCTTGCCGGTGGTGTTGGGGTGGGCCTTGAGCGCCGTGGCGAACTGCGAGTAGAGGTCGGCGAGCGGGGCCTTGCGTTCCTTGGCGAGGGCGCGGAGGAAGTCGTTGTAGGTCTCCAGCTTCTTGTTGTTGTCGCCATCCAGTTCCTCGGTGATGACGGTGGCGGTGAGGACGACGACCTTCGCGCCGGCAGCCTGGCACTGGTCGAGAATTGCGGTGATGTTGGTTTTGTATCGGTCCAGGGGGACGCCATTTGTGCCGTGCCACACGTCGTTGACGCCGCAGCTCAAGGTCATCCAGTCGGGCTTCTTGTCGAGCACGTCCTTTTGCAGGCGGGCGAGCATTTGGTTGGACTTGTGGCCGCTGATGCCGGCGGGCACGGGTGTGACCTTGACGCCGTTCGCCTCCAGGCCGGCGACGACCAACCGCACGTAACCGCCCGGGCTGCCCCAGCCGCCCTGCGTAATCGAGTCGCCCATGAAGGCGACCGTCTGGCCGTTCTTCACCAGGATCTCTGCACGAGTCGGAAACACACTGCCGCACAGCAGCGCGATGCCGGCCAGTGAGGCGAGGAATGTGCGTGACTTGGTGAGGGAAGAACGAGCGTTGTCAGTTTTCATGCGCGGGATTACCGCCGCTCCTCCATGCGGATGCAAGCCAAAGCCTCTCCGCCTCTCCGTCCCGCCTTACTGCGCCAGCGCCCGCTGATACACGCGCGTGTATTCCTCCGTCGTGCGGCTCCAAGAGAAGTCCGCCGTCATCGCGTTCTTGCGCATCTGGGCGAGCAACTCCGGTGTCTGGTAGAGCACGAGCGCCTTGCGGATCGCCCCGGTGAGCGCGCGCGACGTGAACTCCGTGAACTTGATTCCGTCCGCGCGGTCAGCGTCCTCCGTCAGGTCCACCACAGAGTCATCCAATCCGCCCGTGCGTCGCACGATGGGGATCGCGCCGTAGCGCAGCGAATACATCTGGTTCAGCCCGCACGGCTCGAAGCGCGAGGGCATCAGGAAGAAATCGCAGCCCGCCTCGATCCGGTGCGAGAGCGCGTGGTCGTAGCCGATCCGCGCAACCACCTTCGTCGGGTGGCGCCGCGCGAGATTCTGATAGCCGCGCTGCAACGCCGGATCTCCGCTGCCCAGCAGGACGAACTGCATCTCCTTGGCCAGCATCTCCTCCAACCCTGCCAGCAGAATATCCATGCCCTTCTGGTCCGCGAGCCGCGTGACCGTGGCGAAAAGCGGCACGCCTGCGCGCGACGGCAGGCCAAGTTCACGCTGCAAGTCATGCTTCGTCGCCGCCTTGCCCGCCATCTTGCGGAAGGAATACGCGTGGCGCAGATGGATGTTGCGGTGCGTGCTCCACTCGTCGTAGTCCACGCCGTTGAGGATGCCCACGAGCCTGTCCTGCCGTGCGCGCAGCCGATCATCCAGCGCGCAACCGTAAGCCTCTGTGCAAATCTCCCGGGCGTATCGCGGGCTGACCGTCGTGAGGAAGTCCGCATACACGATTGCCGCCTTGAGGCAGTTCAGGTCCCCGTAGAACTCCAGCCCCGCCACGCTGAAGTAATTCGGCGGCAAGTTCGTGAGCGCGAACGCACTCCTCGGGAACTGTCCTTGGTAGGCGAGATTGTGGATGGTCAGCACCGTCTTCGGCGGCGTCCAGCCCGTGCGATGCCCCTCCCACCGCAGCAAGGCCGGCACCAGCCCCGCCTGCCAGTCATGCACATGGACGACGTCCGGCGCGCCACCCGGCAGCAGCCGCGCGAGCTGCGCCACGGCCTTCGCGAAGAACACGAACCGCGCCGGGTTGTCCGGGTAGTCCGTGTTGTTCTCCCCATACAAGCCAAGCCGGTCGAAGTAACCCGGCTGGTCCAGGAAACACACTTTCAGTCGCGGCCCCAGCCGCAATTCGGAGACACCCGCCTGCATGCGCCCATCGCCCAGCGGCACGTCCACATGCAGATCCGTCGGGCGCAACTCGGTGAACCGCCCCCGGATGCCGCGATACAACGGCGTGACGATTGTCACGTCATGGCCGACCGCAGCGAGCGCCTTGCCCAGCGCACCGACCATGTCCGCGAGGCCGCCCGTCTTGGAGAACGGGTGGACTTCGCTGCTGGCGAGAAGAACCTTCATGAAATGTCCAATGGCCAATGACCAATGACCAATGAATGACCAAGTCTCCATGCCCAATGCCCGGCTGAAATCGCGACCGCCCGGTCATTAGGCATTGGGCATTCATTGGTCATTGGGAATTTGGAATTGAGCATTCCGCATCAAGCGGTGATGCGTTCGGCTCCGCGCAGATACGGGCGCAACGGTTCAGGAATCAGCACGCTGCCATCCGCTTGCTGATACGTCTCGATGAGCGCAACGAAGAGGCGGGCCAGCGCAGTGCCGGAGCCGTTGAGGAGGTGGGGGAACTGGTTTACGCCCTGCGCGTCCTTGTAGCGGAGGTTCATGCGGCGGGCTTGGTATTCGTCCGTGTTCGAGCAGCTCGAGACTTCTAGGTAGGCGTTCTGCCCCGGTGCCCACACCTCGATGTCGTAGGTCTTGGCGCTGGCAAAGCCCATGTCGCCGGTGCAGAGCAGCACGATGCGGTAGTGCAGGCCGAGTAGTTGCAGGACCTTCTCCGCGTTCGCCAGCATCTTCTCCAGCTCCGCGTAGCCGTCCTCTTGCCGGACGATTTTCACCAACTCCACCTTGTCGAACTGATGCACGCGAATCATCCCGCGCGTGCCCACGCCCGCCGCGCCCGCTTCCGCGCGGAAGCACGGGCTGTAGGCGCAGTAGTAAACGGGGAGCTGGCTGGCCGGCAGGATTTCCTCGCGATGGATGTTCGCGACCGGAGCCTCGGCAGTCGGGAGCAAGTAGAGCTTGCCGAGTGTGCTTTCATCCAAGCCCTCGCGCACCGCGTAAGCCTGGTCCTCGAACTTCGGGAACTGCCCCACGCCCACCATGCAATCGCGACTGACGATGTGCGGCGGCGCGACCTCCGTGTAGCCGTGCTGCGTGGTGTGCAGGTCGAGCAGGAACTGGATGAGCGCCCGCTCCAGCCGCGCGCCCCAGTTCGTGTAGAGCAGGAAGCCGCTGCCCGAGAGCTTCGCGCCGCGCTCGAAGTCCACGAGCTAGAGCGACGCGCAGAGGTCCACGTGCGACTTGGGCTTGAAAGCGAACTCCGGCTTCGCGCCCCAGTGTTTCACCTCGGGATTGTCGGCGGCGGAACTGCCCAGCGGCACGCTGGCGTGCGGCGGATTCGGCAGGCGGATGAGAATGGCGTCGCGCGCGGCCTCGGCCTCGGCGGCGGCTTTGTCGAGTGCGGCAATCTGGTCGCCGAGCGTGCGGGTCTCGGCCTTCTTGGCCTCGGCCTCGGCGAGTTTCTTCTGGCCCATGAGCGCGCCGATTTCCTTGGAGACCTTGTTGCGGAGGGCTTTCAAGTCCTCGACCTGCTTGAGCGCGTGGCGGCGCTGCTCGTCGAGCCGGAGCACCTCGTCAATCTTCGCGTCGTCCCCGCCGTTGCGCGCAGCGAGCCGTTGCTTCACCAGCTCGGGCTGCTCGCGAATCCATTTGATGTCAATCACGCGGGTGGTTGTAGGGAAGGCAGGGGGGAGGGGCAAGCGGAGAAGCGGGAAAACGGGCTTGCACGGCCGGGACTTCGGCCTACTTTCGCCGCCAGTTCACCATGACCAATCTGAATTCCGGAAGCCGTTCGCAGCGACTTGCCTTCACCCTCATCGAGCTGCTGGTCGTGATCGCCATCATCGCGATCCTCGCCGGCATGCTGTTGCCTGCATTGAGCAAGGCCAAGGCGAAGGCGAAGTCCATAAAGTGCCTGAACAATCTGAAGCAGATGGGCCTCGCCTACGTGATGTATTGCCAGGACTACGGCAAGCCCATTCCCTACGACGCCTCCTCCTCGAACACGTTTTGGATGGGCCAGGTCCGTGGAAACCACGCCGGCGTGGACGACATCCGCCTGTGCCCGAACACCGAGGTGAAGCCCGGCAACACCTGGGGCGATTACAAGACCGCTTGGGGCCCGAGCATTGGCGGCTGGGGCGGCACGCTCTCCGGTAGCTATGCGCTGAATCACTGGACCCAGCCCAACTCGCCGTTCATGAACATGGCCGTGGACGGGGACAAGTTCCTCGCCACCCCCGAGAGCGGCCCGCAGGAGATGGTCGTCTTCATGGACAGCATCTGGGTGGACTTCGCGCATAGCCCAAGCTCGGCCGCGCCGCCCAACCTGCGCGGCGTTAACACTGCCAGCGGGCGCGTGGTGATGAACCGGCACAACATGGGCATCAACAACGCCCGGCTCGACGGCGGGGCCAACTTCCTCAAGCTCCCCCAAGTCTGGATGGTTCCGCACTACATCGGCTACATCGCGCCTTCCAATGCGCCGCCGCTGCCCGCGTTCTGAGCCAGTTGGCGCGTGGCCGGCGGACCGAAGTGTTCAGTAATCAGTGTTCAGTATTCAGTCGGCAAACGCGCGCCCACGCCCCTCTGAACACTGAACACTGATTACTTCCTGTCCTTCCCCGCGTCCTCTGCCGACACTCCGCGCCGCTCGTGAAGCCCGCGCACCTCATCCTCCTGCTCCTGTTCAACGTCTTCTGGGCCGTCTCGCTCTCGGCCATTCAGGCGCTGAAGCCGCACCTGGACTACGGCGGCATTGCCACGATGCGCTTCGGCGTTGCGGCGGTGAGCATGGTGCTCGTGTGGCCGTGGCTGCCGGGCGCGACGCCGCGCGGCCGCGACTTCTGGGTGTCCTCGCTCATGGGCGTGATCGTCTTCACCGTCGGCCACCGGCTGCAAGTGAGCGGCAACCTCCTCGGCTCGGCTGGCAACTGCGCCGTGCTCATGGCCGTGGAGCCGCTGCTGACCGCCGTGGCTGCTGCCGTGTTCCTCCGCGAACACATCGCGCCGCAACGCTGGGTGGGCTTCAGCCTCGGCGTCGTCGGCGTCGCGCTGCTGAACCGCGTGTGGGCTCCCGATTTCAAGTGGGCCGGGCTGGCCGCAAGCGCGGTGTTCATCGCGTCATTCCTCAGCGAAGCCGCCTACTCCATCATGGGCAAGCCGCTGCTGGAGCGCGTCGGGCCGATGAAGATTCTCGCCGTCTCGCTGGTCGCCGGAACGCTGGCGAACCTCGCGATTGACGGTCCGACCACTTACGCCGCCGCCGTGAAGCTGCCCGCGAGCGCGTGGGCTTGGGTCGCCTTCCTCTCCATCATCTGCACGAGCCTCGGCTACGGCCTGTGGCTCGTCGTCATCCGCGAGACAGAGGTGAACGTCACCGCCATGACCATCCTCGCGCAACCCGTCGCGGGCGTTCCCGTCGCCGTGCTCTGGCTGGGTGAACCGCTCCACGCCGGCCACCTCTGGGGCAGCCTCGCCATCGTCATCGGTCTGGTCATTGGCCTGTATGCGAAACCACGCGGGACGCAGGGAACCGTCCCCGCGTGAGGAGCACGCGCCCGGCGTGGGATTTGAATGGCTACCCGCGCACCACGCGAATGCCGAGGGCACCGGAGCTGCGTTCTGATTCGCGTAAATTCGTGTAATTCGCGGGCCAATCCTTTGCTTTCCTCTTTCAGCAGGAAGGCGTCGCTGTCCCGGCATCGGCCATGCTTCCCGCAGTAGGTTCATGAGAACGATCCCCCATCCTTGCGGCCAGCGCGGCATCAGCCTGCTGGAAGTCGCTGTCGCCATCGCCCTGCTTGGCGTGATTGTGATGATGCTGTTGCCCGCGTTACCGAGGCGAAGCAAACACGGGGCGGCTCGAATCAAATGCGTCATGAACCTCAAGCAAATCGCCCTCGGCTACCGGGTCTTCGCCAATGACCACGACGACAAATTCCCCTTCCTCGTCACCAACTCGCTTGCTTACGGCAACGTCACGCAGGCGTGGCTGCACTTTCAGGCCATGTCCAATGAGTGTGGCAGCGCGAAGATTCTCCTCTGCCCCGCCGACCGCGAACGGCTCAAGGATATGACCGCCGACTTCCTCACCGGCCCGACCTCGACCGCTCTCAGCCTCTCCAGCAAAAGCAACCGCGCCGTCAGCTTCACCGCCTCGCTCGACGCCGACCAGACCCTGCCCAACGTCATTCTCTCGAGTGACCGCCACCTGCTCACCACCAGCACCAACTTGGACGGTCGCGTCTTTCTCGCCCTTTCCAACGTCACCACCACGGCATGGACCAAGAGCCAGCACGATGGCGCGGGCAACCTCGCCTTGTCTGATGGCAGCGTGCAGCAAGTGACCTCCTCCGCTCTCGCATCTCACATTCGTCAACAAGGCATCGCCACCAACCGCCTGCTCCTGCCGCTGCTGCCGTGACCAGCGTCCGTGCCGGCGACTTCCAGTCGCCGCTCCCAGCCCCAACGGGGCTGCGTCCGGCCGAAGCCCCGTTGGGGCAGGAAGGCACGGCGACTGCAAGTCGCCGGCACGGGCGGCAACATTTTGGTTCGTCATCTCGCCTGCGATTCGCTAAACCATCTGCATTGCAAACGGCTGAAACCAAACTTGCCGCCCCCTCGGCGCTCGCCGTCGAGTGCCAGCACCTCACGCGACGCTTCGGCAAGATCGAGGCGCTCGCGGGCGTGAGCCTCAACGTGCGCCGTGGCGAGTTCCTCTCGCTGCTCGGCCCGTCCGGCTGCGGCAAGACCACACTCCTCCGCATCATCGCGGGCCTTGACCTGCCGGACAGCGGCGGCTTGCGCATCGCGGGAGTCGAGTCGCTGCGGCTTCCGGCGTGGAAGCGGCCGGTCAACACCGTCTTCCAGTCCTACGCGCTGTTCCCGCACCTGAGCGTCTCGGAGAACATCGCTTTCGGCCTGCGCATGAAGCGGCTGGCGTCGCACGACATCATCCGTCGCACGACCTCGGTGATGGAGCTGACGCAGATCATGCCGCTCGCGGGCCGGCATCCGAACGAGCTTTCCGGCGGGCAGAAGCAGCGCGTTGCGCTCGCCCGCGCGATCGTGAACGAGCCGGAAGTTCTCCTGCTCGACGAGCCGCTCGGCGCGCTGGACCTCAAGCTGCGCAAGGAGCTTCAGCTCGAACTCCACCACTTGCAGCAGCGGCTCGGCATCACGTTCATCCACGTCACGCACGACCAGGACGAGGCGATGACCATGAGCGACCGCGTGGCCGTGATGAACGCGGGCCGCATCGAGCAGCTCGGCTCGCCGGAGGAGCTTTACGAGCGGCCCAAGACGAAGTTCGTCGCGCAGTTCATCGGCGCGTGCAATTTCTTCGACGGCAAATTCATCTCGCACACCGCCAGCGTGGTGGAGGCGGACACGACGCTGGGGCGGCTGCGCGTGGAGCTTTCCGCCGCAGGCGTCGAGCTGGCAGAGCAGGGGAACCTCTCGCTCGGCATCCGTCCCGAGCGCATTTCATTGCAAGGCGGCGAGGCTGGCGACAACCGGTTCCTCGGGCGCATCGAGGAGATCACCTTCAACGGCGCGGAGAGCCACTACCGCGTGCAGGTCGGGAAGACGGAGCTGCGCGTGACGGAGCTGAACACGGGCCGACGCGCCG
>JBEBFV010000103.1:0-15358 GCA_040081795.1 Limisphaerales bacterium
ATGATGACGATGGCGACCACCACTCCGAGGAAGATCAGGAACGGAATCATGGCGCGAGCGTAGCAGCGGCGGGCGGCTTGGCAATGGCGCGGACGCTACAGGTCGGCGCGGAGTTTATAGGTTGGGAACGGAGAGGCGCCGCAGAGGCGGGACGGACGCGGAGAACACCCTGCGTCCAACTCTGCGTCCGTCCCGCCTCTGCGGTGCTCATCCGGCTCGCTTGGTCTCAGGCTTCTCCGCCACGTTGATGCTCATCACGCCGCCGAGAAAGTTCACGATTCGTGCATTCGCCGCGCCGAGCGCGCGCAGCTTCTCATCCACGCCGCGTTGGGCGGGGTAGTGCTGGAGCGATTCGAGGATGTAGGCGTAAGCCTCCGCGTTCTTGCAGAAGAGGCGGCCAAACACCGGCACGGCGAAACGCAGATAGGCGAAGTATGCCCCGCGCCACGCCGCGTTGTCCGGCTTGCCGAAGTCCAGCACGAGGAGGCGTCCGCCGGGCTTGAGCACGCGCCACATCTCGCGCAGGCCCTCGTCCACGCTCGCAAGGTTTCGCAACCCGTAGCTGATGGTCACCACGTCGAAGCACGCGTCCGGAAACGGCGTGTGCAACGCATCGCCTTGCAAAAACTGCGGATTCGCCTCCTCCACTCCGGCTTTGGACTTCGGATTTCGGACTTCGGACATTCTGGCCTTCGCGACTGCCAGCATCGGTGCGCTGAAATCCAACCCAGCCACACGAGCGCCTGACTCCGCAAGAGCGAGTGCCACGTCCCCGGTGCCGCAGCAGAGGTCCAGCGCGGACTCACCGGGCTTCACCGCCGCGAGTTGAAGGAGGCGGCGTTTCCAACAGCGATGCAGGCCGAGGCTTTGCAGGTCGTTGATGAGGTCGTAGCGCGGCGCGATGGCGGCGAAGAGGTCATTGACCCGTTCCGCACGCCGCACGCCCGGCTCGTAAAACTGATTGCCCATCGCGGTCAGAGTAAGCGCCTGTTCCGCGTGGTCGCAACCTTGAGGTTGCGTGGCAGTGGGTATAGCGGCCCCCCCTGCGAGTGCCGAGTTGCGCAACCGACGGTCACAAGACCGCTGCTACAGCCTGAATTGCAGGCCAAAGCCACAAACGCGAACGGCCCCGGTGACACACCGGGGCCGTCTTGATTTCGCTCTTCAACAATCACCCGGCACGCCGGGCCGCCGCTCAGAGCGTGTGACCCGCGACGCTGCATGTCGGCGATCCGGAGACCGTGCCGCCGGCTGCGTAGGTGCCACTACCGGGGCAGGCGGGGAGCAGCGAGCCTTTCAGGTATTCCAGCAGCGTGGTGTCCGTCATGGCATACGTGTCCGTGGCGGCCTTCTTGTTTTCGAGCGCCCAGCTCTGCACCGCGCCGTCAATCTGCTTGAGGTTGGCGATGCATGCGTTCTTCTGTGCCGTGGCGCGCGCCTTCACGAAGTTCGGGATGGCGATGGCGGCGAGCAGGCCGATGATGGCGACCACGATCATGATTTCCACGAGCGTGAAACCACTTTTGTTTGATGTTTGGACTTTCATGGGAATTTCCTTTGGGGAGACGCGGCGCGAAGCGCACCGCAATTGATTTATGAATGACTGCTCTGACTGCCACCGACAACAGGCCGGCGGCAGTGCGAATCCTAGCCTAGGTCGTGCCGGTGATGGTGCGTTAACGCGTATCTTTCGGCCCTACTCGCTGACTCCTCGACTGCGGACGCAAACTCGCGGGACTGATCGCCTTCGGGCACTGCTCCGTGCCGCGCGGCCTTCATGCCGCTTCAGCGTTCGATCGGCAGTGGTGAAATGATTGGCCGGTGGGCTCCGGACGCTGATGCGGCATACACGCCGCGCTCCTCTGCCATTTCCGATCGGGGGCTGTGTCCGAATGCGCCTGCGGGGAACCTGATCATTCCTGTGCCGCTCAAAAGCCCCGTTGGCCGTGTGGCTGCCGCGGGTCTCTGCCGGACGGAGAACGCGAGGTCAGAGTTCTGACCAGGAGTCTATGACGAAGGAGCTGCTGGGGCCATTGCGGCCGAGGTTTTCGTCGTAATGGAAGGAGAAGTGCCCGTTGAGTTGTGCGGAGCCAACGATGGCGGCTCCGACGAAGTCCACTGTGTCCATGCCGCCGCCGTTGAAGGTCAGGGCAGCCTGGGGGGCGTAGAGCGTGCCGGTCCAGGCGGCGTTGCCGCTGAAGGTGGCGCTGGTGCAGGTGGGCAGGCCATAGACCATCATCCGCAATGAGTCGCCGGTGGAGTTGATGGCGGCCTGACCCGAGAGGCTGATGCTGCCGGAGACCCACATCTGAAGGGTGCCGCTGTTGGCGACGTTGATGGCCTTGCCGCCGGACTCGGAGACGCTGCCCTGCACATAGAGGCGGGCGTTGCCGCGGACGAGCACGTCGGCGTTGTTGATGCCGCTGAGGTAGTAGTCGCCGTTGTCGAGGATGGCGTCGTAGTAGGCGACAGAGGAGTTGGTGGTGAAGCTGTTGGTGTTGTAGGCAAACTGTGTGTAGGTGAAGTTGGTCGAGTAAACGGTCGAGCTGACGCCCTTGGTCTTGGTCACGGTGGCGGTGACATTGGTGGTGACGGGATAGGTGGTGCCGGTGGGATAGGTGCTGGCGGTGGGGCGGTTCGAGGAGACGGTGCCGACGTAAACGCTGGGATAGCTCAGGGAGGTGGCGGCGGCGAGATTGGTGATGATGGTGATGTTGGTGACGTTGCCGCCGCTGGGGATGGTGTATCCGGTGGTGAAGGGGACAGTGGCATCCGGGAAGGAGATGTTCAGATCGTTCTGCGAATGTCCTGACTGAATGCCGGTGCCGCCGCCCGCGATGTAGGCAGCATCCCCCACCGCGCCGTGGGGACCGGTGGTGATGACGCCGGTGGGGCCGGTGCCGGCGGTGCCGTAGATGGTGCCGTTGGCCCCGACGGCCACGTTGCCCTCGACGGAGCCGATCGAGCCGTTGTCCTTGCGTTTGGCCGAATCGTAGAGACCGCCTGTGCTGTAGGCCGGATCCTGCGAGTCGAAGCTGTCGGAGAGGATGTTGCCATTCCAGTCAATGGTGCCGCGCGCGACGAGGCCGCGTGCGAAGAGCGCGCCGCCCACTGTGCGGACCTGGACGGTGCGGGTGATCATGTCGGTGGTGGAGAGTGGCTTGGGCAGGTTGCCCTGCACGGTGATGATGGGCGTGGCACCGCCCTGGATGGCGGCGATGTAATTGCCGCCGTTGAGGCTCCGGGTCTTGTAGTAAACCGTGCCGGTGAGCGTGGTGCCGTTGGTGATGGTCAGCCCCGAGGTGGACATGGTCCAGCCCTGGGTCGCGAGGTTCGTGCTGTTGAGATAGACGTGCGTGAGCGCCTCCTCAATGCCGGCCTCGGCGAGGGGGATGCAGGAGTTCCACACGCCGGAGCGGACGACCGCCCGGTGCGCCGAGCTGCTGAGGTCCATGAAGGCCGCGAGCGTGATGCCGATGATCATGCTGATCAGCAGGGTGACCACGAGGACGCTGCCGTTGCGGCTGGGGGGTCGGGAGAAGGCGAGAAGTTTCATGGCGGCTCAGTCTTGTTTGCGCATGACGATCTTCGCGGTCTGGACGCTCTCGGTGTTGACGGCCTGGCCCAGAATGGTGCGTGAGCAGGTCCAGTTGAGCTTGATGAGCTTGGCCCCGGCGGCGTTGGTCACGACGAACTGGTCCCAGGAGTTGGAGACGTTGTTGCGGCCATAGACTGTGAAGGTGAGGGAGTCGCATTGCTCCAGGAGCGTCTCGCGGTTGTTGGCCTGCCGGCGGACGAGGGTCTTGCTGTCAGGGTAATAGGTGTAGGTGATGTTGCTGCGACCACGGGAGGAGTTGAACTGGATCTCAGTCGAGGTGAAGGCGATGAGCTCGGTGGACTGACGGATGTCCTGGGAGAGCTTGTCCACCGCGCCGCGGCTGTAGCGGTCGAGGTCGGCGTAGTTGGTGAGCGCGGCTAGGCTGCGCGCGTTGTAAACCATCAGCGAGCCGGCGGCCGCAAGGATGAGCGTGCCGATGGCCGTGGCGATCATGATCTCCACGAGCGTCATCGCGACCGTCGCGCGCCTAGTAGATGTAGTTCTGAATTCCATATTGCCCCACGTAGGTGGACATGGTCTGGGAGCGGGCGACGCCGTTGGTCCAGTTCACGGTGATCGTCACCAGCTTCACACTGTTCGAGTAGTTGTGGCTGAAGCCGGAATTGGTGATGGCCACCGTGCCGTAATAGACGAACCCGCTGCCAGTCGCGCCGGTGGACACGGTGCTCTCGCTGTAGTTGGTGGTGGTCGGGTAAAACGACTCGGTGAAAGTGCTGGGAATGTAGGAGGTGGAGCTTCCGAATGTGGAGACTTGGGTCCAACTGTAGAGGCGGAGCGTCTCCATCTTGTCAATCATCACCTGGGTCGCCCGGAGATTCTCCCGCGCCGAGCTCAACGCGCCAAAGCCCGCCGTGATGCCCCCATAAAGCGACACAAACAGCACCCCGACGACACAGGCCGCCACCATGGCCTCGATGAGGCTGAAGGCGCGGGTGCCCCGTGAGGCGGCGGACGGGTTGATGGGGCGCAACTTCATGCCAGTGAGACGGTTCGCCCGTTGCTCGGGCGGCGGGGCGAATCGCGTGCAACGCACAGTCAGCACGCGCACTGCCACGCTCAAGCAGGCAGATGGCAGGGGTTGAACGGCCCTATTGTTGCGAGGCTCCGCGTGAAGTGCCCCGACTGGTGAACAGAGTCACAGGCAGCAGCCGCGAGGGCGTTCTGCCAGAGTTAAGTTCGGGCAGAATGAAAAGCGGGGCCGGCTTGCGCCGGCCCCGCGTGAGGGTCTAGTTCAGACAGATTGGAACTTGGACTTACATGTCCATTCCGCCGGGACCGTGGTGGTCACCGCCGCCTGCAGCCGGCTTGTCCTTTTCGGGCATGTCGGTGATGAGGCACTCGGTGGTGAGCAGAAGACCAGCGATGGAGCTGGCGTTCTGAAGCGCGGCACGGGTGACCTTCTTGGGGTCCACGACGCCGGCCTTCACGAGGTCTTCATACTCGCCCGTGGCGGCGTTGAAACCCTCGTTGCCCTTGCGCTTCTTGATCTCCTGCACGACGACGGAGCCTTCGTAGCCACCGTTGTTGGCGAGCCACTTGGACGGCCATTCGACAGCGCGCTTGACGATCTCGACGCCGAGCTGCTCGTCAGTGTTGGCGCCCTTGACGGCGTCAATCGCGGCGAGGCAGCGGATGAGGGCGACGCCACCGCCGGGGACGATGCCTTCTTCCACCGCAGCGCGGGTGGCATGGAGGGCGTCCTCGACGCGGGCCTTCTTTTCCTTCATCTCGGTCTCGGTGGCCGCACCGACGTTGATGACGGCGACGCCACCGGCGAGCTTGGCGAGGCGCTCCTGGAGCTTCTCGCGGTCGTAATCGCTGGTGGTCTCGTCGATCTGGCGGCGGATCTGATTCACGCGGCCCTGGATCTCGGAGGACTTGCCGGCGCCCTCGACGATCGTGGTGTTCTCCTTGTCCACGACAATGCTCTTGGCACGGCCGAGGTCAGTGAGTTCGAGGCCCTCGAGCTTGATGCCGAGGTCTTCGCTGATGAACTTGCCACCGGTGAGGATGGCGATGTCTTCGCACATGGCCTTGCGGCGGTCACCGAAGCCGGGGGCCTTGACGGCCACGACGTTCAGGATGCCACGGAGCTTGTTCACGACGAGCGTCGCGAGGGCTTCGCCTTCGACTTCCTCGGCGATGATGAGCATGGGCTTGCCGGCCTTGGCGACCTTCTCGAGGATCGGGAGCAGGTCCTTGAGGGAGCTGATCTTTTTCTCGAAGTTCAGGATGTAGGCGTCCTCCAGCTTCGCTTCCATTGTGTCCGCGTTGGTCACCATGTAGGGGCTGAGGTAGCCCTTGTCAAACTGCATGCCTTCAACGACGTCGAGGGTGGTCTCAATGGACTTGGCCTCTTCAACCGTGATGGTGCCGTCCTTGCCGACCTTGTCCATCGCGTCGGCGATGATTTCTCCGATGGTGGCGTCCCAGTTGGCGGAGACGGTCGCGACTTGCTTGATCTCTTCCTTGTCCTTGACCTTCTTGGCGATCTTGTCGAGGTGGCCGACCGCGGCGTCCACGGCCTTCTGAATGCCGCGCTGGATGCCGATCGGGTTCGCACCGGAGGTCACGTGCTTAAGGCCTTCGCGGAAGATGGCTTCAGCGAGGACCGTGGCCGTGGTTGTTCCATCACCGGCGGAGTCGCTGGTCTTGCTGGCGACTTCGCGGACCATCTGCGCGCCCATGTTTTCATAGGCGTCAGCGAGCTCGATCTCCTTGGCGACAGTGACACCGTCCTTGGTCACGGTCGGGGAGCCGAACTTTTTATCAATCACGACGTTGCGGCCTTTGGGGCCGAGGGTCGCGGCGACGGCCTTCGCGAGCTTGGAGACGCCCCGTAGGAGCGTCTGACGCGCGGCTTCATCGAACAGGAGTTGTTTTGCTGCCATAGTAGTTTCTGTTTTCTGGGTTAATGGTTTGGGCCGGGATTACTTGACCACAGCGAGGATGTCATCGCTGCTGAGAATCTTGTATTCCTTGCCGTCGATCTTGATTTCCGTGCCGCCGTATTTGCTGACGAGCACGCGGTCGCCGACAGCGACCTCGAAGGCGACCTTCTTGCCGTCGTCATCGGTCTTGCCGGTGCCGAGAGCGCGGACGATGGCCTCTTGCGGCTTCTCTTTGGCGGTATCGGGGATGATGATCCCGCCCTTCTTGGTTTCTTTTTCCTCGGCCGCTTCCACGAGGACGCGGTCGCCGAGGGGTTTAACGTTTAGTGCCATGGTGTGTTTCTGTGTTTGTTGTTTTGTTTGATCTACTGCGAATCAAATCCCGCAGCACCGGCGGCGGGAAAAGTATTTTGTGAATGATGAGTCGTCAGGAAACGAAGGCAGCTGCGGTCACTTCTTCTTCTCGTCCACGACCTCGGCATCAATGACCGGGCCTTCGTCCTTGTCCGCCTTCTTCTCGTCGGCACCGGGTGCGCCGGTGGCGGTCTTCGTGGCCTGGGCCTTCTCGGCGGCGGCCTTGTAAAGCTGCTCGGAGGCGGCTTGCACTGCCTCGTTCAACTTGTCGCGGGACGCGCGGAGCCTGTCCGCGTCCGTGCCGGCCAGCGCTTCGCGGGCTGCCTTCACCGCGTCCTCGATCTTCGACTTCGCAGCTCCGTCGAGCTTGTCGCCGTTGTCCTTCACGAGCTTCTCGGAGCGATACACGATGCTGTCCGTCTCGTTGCGCAGCTCGATCTCCTCGCGCTTGGCCTTGTCCTCGTCGGCGTGGGCCTCGGCGTCCTTGCGCATCTTCTCGATCTCGTCCTTCGACAGGCCGCTGCTGGCCGTGATGGTGATCTTCTGCTCTTTGCCAGTGCCGAGATCCTTGGCACTGACGTGGAGAATGCCGTTCGCATCAATGTCGAACGTCACTTCGATCTGCGGGACACCGCGCGGCGCGGGAGGGAGATCGGTGAGGTGGAACTTGCCGATGGTCTTGTTGTCGCGGGTGAACTGGCGCTCACCCTGGAGCACGTGAATCTCAACGCCCGGCTGGCTGTCACTCGCGGTGGAGAAGATTTCCGACTTGCGGGTCGGGATGGTGGTGTTGCGCTCGATGAGCCGTGTGAACACGCCGCCGAGCGTCTCGATGCCGAGCGAGAGCGGCGTCACGTCGAGCAGGAGCACGTCCTTGACCTCGCCCTTGAGCACGCCGCCTTGGATGCCGGCGCCAATGGCGACGACTTCGTCCGGGTTCACGCCTTGATGCGGCGGTTTGCTGACGAGCGCCCGGGCGGTCTCCACCACGCGCGGCATGCGGGTCATGCCACCGACGAGCACCAGCTCATCAATCTTGTCGGCGCTCAGGCCGGCGTCGTTCATGCAATCCTTCACCGGCTTGATCGTGCGCTCAAACAGCTCATCGCAGAGCTGCTCCATCTTGGCACGGGTGAGCTTGGAGGAAATGTGCTTCGGCCCGCCGGCATCGGCCGTCACGAACGGCAGGTTGATGTCGTAAACCTGCGAGCTGGAGAGCGCGATTTTCGCCTTCTCGGCTTCTTCCTTGATGCGCTGGAGCGCGTCTGGCTGCTTGCGCAAGTCAATGCCCGAGTCCTTTTTGAACTCGTCGAGAATCCAGTCCATGATGCGGTTGTCCCAATCGTCGCCGCCCAAGTGCGTGTCGCCGTTCGTCGCCTTCACCTCGAAGACGCCGTCGCCGATCTCCAGCACGCTGATGTCGAACGTGCCGCCGCCGAGGTCATACACCGCGATCTTCTCGTCCTTCTTCTTGTCGAGGCCGTAGGCGAGCGACGCGGCGGTCGGCTCGTTGATGATGCGCAGCACTTCGAGGCCGGCGATCCTGCCCGCGTCCTTGGTGGCCTGGCGCTGCGAGTCGTTGAAATATGCCGGCACGGTGATGACCGCCTGCGTGATCGTCTCGCCCAGACGCGTCTCGGCATCGGCCTTGAGCTTGGCGAGGATCATCGCGGAGATTTCCGGCGGGCTGAACTGCTGCGGCTTGCCGTCCACTTCGACCTCCACCGCAGCATCGCCATTCTCGGCGCGCACCACCTTGTAAGGCACGCGCTTGAGCTCCTCCTGCACCTCGGTGAACTTGCGGCCCATGAAGCGCTTGACCGAGTAAACCGTGTTGCGCGGGTTCGTGACCGCTTGGCGCTTGGCCGCCTCGCCCACGACGCGCTCGCCGGACTTGGTGAACGCCACGACCGACGGAGTGGTGCGTTTGCCCTCGGAGTTTTCGAGGACCAGCGGCTCGCCGCCCTCCATGACCGCCATGCAGGAATTCGTCGTGCCCAAATCAATGCCCAGAACTTTTGCCATAGTATGAAACTGTTAAAGTCAGCCTCCTCTTAGCAGCGCCAATGCCACCAGTTCAGTTCGGTTGAAATCTCCATGGAATCCGCTGTTTCCCGTGGCGAACTGGTTCATTCACCCGTTCAATCCCGGCACTGGCCCCCCCGTCAACTGTGCCGCCACCGGCACAACCGTCGGCATCATGGCACAGGCGAGCGCACACAACGGGAGCGCCCGCCCGCCTCACCAGCTCATGATCGGCAGCAGGCTGGCGTAGTCGTCGGTCCAGAGGGGGACGATTTTCTTGGAAGGCTCCTTGGCCGACTTCTCCGCCGACTCGCTGCGGCTGGCGATGAGGGCCATCAACTCCTTGTTTTTGCTCAGGAGCACCCACGTCGAGCTGTAAATCCACCAGTCCTTTTCGCCGTCGCCGTCGGAGATCGAGAGACGCTCGTAGCCGAATTCCTTGGCGACGTTTTCCACGACGGGTTCGAGGTCGAGGTAGCGGTTCGAGATGTGGATGGCGAGCACGCCGTTCGTGGCAAGGTGCCTGCCGTAGATTGCCACGGCTTCCTTCGTGAGCAGGTGCACGGGGATGGCGTCGCTGCTGAAGGCGTCGAGGGCCAGCACATCGAAGCGCTGCGGATCCTCGCGCTCCATCGAGAGGCGGGCGTCGCCCATGATGATGTCCACCTTGCCACCGATGGCGATGGTGTCGTGGACGAAGGTGAAGCGGTTGGTGCCGGTGGCGAGGCGTTTGACCTCGGAATTGATCTCGTAAATGCGGACGTAATCACCGTTGTTGCCGAACGCCGCCGTCGTGCCGGTGCCGAGCCCGACGACGCCGATGCGCTTCTCCATACGCGGGAAATTGCGAATGGCCAGCGCCACGCCGCTCTGCTCGCCGTAGTAGCTCGTGATGCGGCGGCGCTGGTCGGGGTCGGTGAGCTGGAAGCCGTGCGTGATGCGGCCGTGCTGGAGCAGGAGGTAACGCGAGCCGGGCGTCTCGGAGCCATATTCCAGGACGGACATCGCGCCGTAGAAGTTGCGCGTGCTCTCAATGACGTTGTCCTTCTCGTGGCTCTGGATGAAGAAGGTCAGGCACACGGCCATCGCGACGAGCGAGCCGGCCATCCATGCGTGGAAGCGCCACCATTGGAAGTTTGGCACGCGCCAGTCCGGCAGGCAGACCAGCCAGACCAGCACGGCGCAGGCTGCGCAGGACCACGCCAGTTCCGCGTAGGTGGTAAAGACGTGCGGCGCGACCACGGCGACGAGGAAGCCGCCCAACGCGCCGCCGACCGAGATCATCAGGTAATAGCCCGTGAGCCGGCGCGGGTGCGGCTTCTGCGCGTAAAGCTCCCCATGGCACACCATGCACGCCACGAACATGGTCGTGCAAAACGCCGCGATCTGCCACGCGATGCGCACGTCATTGATGTTGGCCAGCACGTAGATCAGCCAGGCGAAGCAGGCGATCATCGCAGGCATGAACAAGGGCCGCCAGTAGCCGTGCCAACTGATGAAGGCCAGGGCGCAGAAGAACGGGATCAGCCGGTTGGCTGACTTGTCCTCGTGCAGGTTCATCATGCGCAGCAGCTCCTTAAATGAGTCGCTGCCGGAGTGGTCAATCATCATCGGGATCAGCAACGCGGCCAGCCCGGCCACGGCGACGCCCACCATGAGCGGACGCTGGAAGCCGACCGGCGCGGCGTCGGCGAAACAGAGGATGAAGGTCAGCAGATACAGGCTCAACGGCAGGATCCACAGAAACGGGATCACCGCCACGTCTTGCGTGAGCTTGTTGGTCGTCGCCAGCAGCAGCGCCGACGCGCACGCGGGCAGCGCGAGCCAGAGGAATTTCCGCCGCATCGAGGGAACCTCCTCCGGTTCCTCCTCCGGGGCCGAGCCGCCGACGGGGATTTCGTCCGCCACGCCGCGTTTCCATAGGAGCCACGCGCACCATGCCGCGCAGACGACGTAGGCCGCCAAACCCCAGCCCCACCCGTGCGCCTGCAGCTTGCGCGCGACGTTTGGCTCGATGAGGAACGGATACGCCAGCAGCGCGAGCAGCGAGCCGATGTTCGACAGGGCGTAGAGGCGATAGGGGGATATGCCCGGGTTCAGCCGCGCGAACCATGCCTGCATCAGTGGGCCGGTCGTGGAGACGACGAAGTAGGGGAGACCGATGGTTGCGCCGAGCAGCAGCAGGATGTGCGTGATGGGGGCGTCGCCGGACGTGGGCTTCCAGGCGTCGGCGGGGACGATGGGCAGCACGGCGAGCGAGACGAGCAGCAGCGCGAGATGCACTACGGCCTGCCCGCGCGGCTTGAGCCAGCGGCTGAGGAAATGCGCGTAGGCGTAGCCCGCGAGAAGCACGAGCTGGAAGAAGAGCATGCACGTCGTCCACACGCCCGGCGTGCCGCCGAACCACGGAAGGATGTATTTGCCGATGAGGGGTTGAACGAGGAAGAGCAGGAAGGCTCCGGTGAAAATCGTCAGCGCGAATGGCAGCATGGCAATGGCCCGCCGGCACAAGGGCCTTGGCGGAAAGTTCGGCGGAGGATGAAGTTTTGGCGCGGCTTGGAAAGGAGAATGTGGCGCGTTCCTCCTGCTCGTAATCTTGATCCTAATCCTGCTCCGCCCGGTGCTTGCCGGATAGCCACCGGTGGAATTCCGCGATGGCGCGCCCGAAACCCCGCTGGCACACTCGCCGTCCACACAGCCATGCAAAAGCTCCAAGCTCCCCACAGTAGCCGCCGAGGTAAGGAGGCGGAACCGCACGCCAGCCAATCCGCCTCCTTACCTCGGCGGCTACCGCGTCCGTTCAGGGCTTGGAGCTTGGTGTTTCTTTGGAGCTTGGGACTTGGGCTTTGGAGTCTCCCCGCCGCCGCCGCTCCCGCGAAGCCAAACATCATCTACATCCTCTCCGATGACATGGGCTTCTCGGACCTCGGCTGCTACGGCGGCGAGGTTTCCACGCCGAACCTCGACGCGCTCGCAGCTGGCGGCCTGCGCTTCACGCAGTTCTACAACACCGCGCGTTGCTGTCCGACGCGCGCTTCGCTGCTCACCGGCCTTTATCCGCACCAAGCCGGCGTCGGTCACATGGTGGACAGCAAGAAAGGCGGCCCCGGCTACCAGAACGAGCTGAACAAGAACTGCATCACCATCGCGCAGGCCGTGAAGCCCGCCGGCTACCGCGCCTACGCCGTCGGCAAATGGCACGTCACGCCCATCCCCAGGGACGGCTCCGAACCGCCGCGCCACAACTGGCCGCTCCAGCGCGGCTTCGACCGCTTCTATGGCACTATCCACGGCGCGGGGAGTTTCTGGGACCCCAGCTCGCTCGTGCGCGACAACCAGCTCACCACCTGCGTCAGCGACCCCGAGTATCAGCCGAAGGAAACTTACTTTTACACGGACGCGATCAGCGACCACGCGGTCCGCTTCATCCGTGAGCACGCGCAGCAGTCGGCGGACAAGCCCTTCTTCCTCTACGTCGCCTACACCGCCGCCCACTGGCCGATGCACGCGCGGGAAAGCGACATTGCCAAATACCAGGGCCGCTACGACGCCGGCTACGAACCCATCCGCGCCGCGCGCTGGGCCAAGGCGAAGCAGCTCGGCCTCGTGGACGCGAAGTGGGAACTCACGCCCGCGTCCGGCGCGTGGGACGGCGTGCGGAACAAGGCCTTCGAGGCGCGCTGCATGGAGGTGTATGCCGCGATGATTGACTGCATGGACCAAGGCATCGGGCGCATCGTGGCCGAGCTGAAGGCGCGCGGGCAGTTCGAGAACACGCTCATCTGCTTCCTCCAGGACAACGGCGGTTGCGCCGAGCCGATGGGACGCGGCACGAACTTCTCTGTCCGCGCCGACAAGCCTTCGCTCCCACCGATGGCACCGACCGACCTCCAGCACGGCAGCGCGCCCAAGCAAACCCGCGACGGTTTCCCCGTGCGCCAGGGCTACGGCGTCATGCCCGGCCCGGCGGACACCTACATCGGCTACGGCCGAGAGTGGGCCAACGTGAGCAATACGCCGTTCCGCGAATACAAGCACTGGGTCCACGAAGGCGGCATCAGCACGCCGCTCGTCGCGCATTGGCCGAAGGGAATCGCGGCGCGTGGCGAAATGCGTCCGCAGCCCGGCCACCTCATTGACCTCATGGCCACGGCGGTTGACCTCGCTGGCGCGAAGTATCCCACTGAGTTGAACGCCGAGAAAATCACCGCCATGCAAGGCGTCAGCCTCCGCGCCGCCTTCGCAAACCAACCGCTCCCGCGCACCGAGCCGATCTTCTGGGAGCACGAAGGCAACCGCGCCGCGCGCGATGGCAAGTGGAAGCTCGTCGCCAAAGGCCCCGGCGGAAAATGGGAACTCTACGACATGGCCGCCGACCGCACCGAGACCCGTGACCTCGCCAGCGCCGAGCCGACGAAATTGAAGGAACTCATCGCGAAGTGGGAAGCCTGGGCCAGGCGCGCGAACGCCATCCCCTGGCCGCACACGCCGCAATACGGCGAAGCGCCTGCCGACGCTCCGGCGAAGAAGGGGAAGAAGAAGCAATAGGAGCGGGACCCTTTCGCCATCGAGCCCGGCTTGGCGCAGCCGCGAGCAGGGCTCACCAGGCGCTTTTTCACGGCGATGGGAATAGGGCTTGACCCTCCGTTTGCTTCCCTCTACTCACTGGCGCGTCGCCTAACAAAACAAAGCACGGCGCGGTGTCGAAAACGACCTCGCGCCAGCGAAAACACAGTCCAAAAGACTCATTATGCTGAAAGGTAAATCGCGGTTCCTCGGGTTTCTCCTCGTCACCTTCCTGGCCTCCCTGCCGGCGTTTGCCGGCGAGGCGGACATCAACCTGCCGGACTTGGGCAAGGTGTCGTTCAACCTCTTCGGAAGCCATGTCAGCGGCTACGCCCTGATGTATTTTGGCATCGTCGTGTGCGCGCTGGGGACGCTTTACGGCTGGGTGCAGTATCAGCAGACCAAGGCTCTCCAAGTCCACCAGTCCATGCACGAGGTGTCGGACATAATCTGGCACACGTGCAAGACCTACCTGTTCCAGCAGGGCAAGTTCCTCGCCATCCTCTGGGTGCTCATCGCGGCGTGCATTTTCTACTACTTCAAGGTTCTCCAGCACAAAGGCATGGTTGACGTGGTGGTCATCCTGCTCGCCTCCATCCTGGGCATCCTCGGCAGCTACGGCGTGGCGTGGTTCGGCATCCGCATCAACACGGTGGCCAACTCCCGCACCGCGTTCTCCGCGCTGAAGGGCAACTCGCTCAACACGCTGATGATCCCGCTCCAGTCCGGCATGAGCGTCGGCCTGCTGCTGGTGTGCGTGGAGCTGTTCTTCATGATCTGCATCCTGTGCTTCCTGCCCGAAAAGCTCGTCGGCCCGTGCTTCATCGGCTTCGCCATCGGCGAGTCGCTCGGCGCGAGCGCGCTGCGCATCTGCGGCGGCATCTTCACCAAGATCGCCGACATTGGCGCGGACCTGATGAAGATCGTCTTCAAGCTGCCCGAGGATGATCCGAAGAACCCCGGCGTCATCGCCGACTGCACGGGCGACAACGCCGGCGACTCCGTCGGCCCGACGGCGGACGGCTTCGAGACTTACGGCGTGACGGGCGTGGCATTGATCGCGTTCCTCGCGCTGGCGCTGGGCACCACGGAGATTTGCGGCCAGCTCATTATCTGGATTTTCACGATGCGCATCCTGATGGTCATCACCTCGCTCGGGTCGTATGAAGCGAACAAGGTGTTGAGCAAGGCGCTCTTCGGCACAAAGAAGGACTTCGACCTCGAAGTGCCGTTGACCAACCTTGTGTGGATCACGTCCATCGTCTCCATCATCGTCACCTTCGCCGCCAGCTACCTGATGTTGGCCGGCTTCAAGGACGGCAGCGGCAGTGCCATGCCGGACCTCTGGTGGGTCCTCTCGATCATCATCTCGTGCGGCACCATCGCCGGCGCGCTGATCCCGGAGTTCACCAAGATATTCACCAGCCCGCACTCCAAGCATGTGAAGGAAGTTGTCACCGCCTCCGACCACGGCGGCGCTTCGCTGAACATCCTGTCCGGCCTCGTCGCGGGCAACTTCTCCGCGTTCTGGACCGGCCTGTGCATCCTGGGCCTGATGCTCGCCAGCTACCTCACCGCGACCTACAGCGGCTCGCCGGTGCTGGCGTTGATGCCCAAGGAATTTACATTCGCCGCGCCCATCTTCGCGTTCGGCCTCGTGGCGTTCGGCTTCCTCGGCATGGGGCCGGTGACCATCGCGGTGGACAGCTTCGGCCCTGTGACGGACAACGCGCAGTCGGTCTATGAGTTGAGCCAGATCGAGGGCCGGCCCGGCATCGCCAAGGACATCGAGCAGAACTTCGGGTTCAAGCCCGACTTCGCGGACGCCAAGCTCCAGCTCGAGAAGGGCGACGGCGCGGGCAACACCTTCAAGGCCACCGCCAAGCCCGTGCTCATCGGCACC
>JBEBFV010000104.1:0-15315 GCA_040081795.1 Limisphaerales bacterium
CCCTACCAAGCTCGGCATTGCAATTCACCTCCCGCGCCGAAACACTTCGCCCGCAGCCGCGTTCAATTCCGAAGTCATGTTGCTCAAAGACCGACCCACGCACGCACCCGCGCCGCCGCCCGCAGCGGAGTTCCCCGCGTCGCAGCACATTCGGCGGCTGGTGGAGAACGTCTCGCGCGTGTTCATCGGCAAGGAGCAGGTCGTGTCGCACGCGGTGCTGGCGCTGGTGTCCGGCGGTCATGTGCTCATCGAGGACGTGCCGGGGCTGGGCAAGACGCTACTCGCGAAGGCCCTTGCCCGCTCGCTCGCGGCAGACTTCAAGCGCGTGCAGTTCACCGCCGACTTGCTGCCGTCGGACATCACGGGCGTGACCATCTTCGCGCCGGAGCGGCACGAGTTCACCTTCCGGCGTGGGCCGGTGTTCACGAACGTCCTGCTCGCCGACGAGATCAACCGAGCCACACCGCGCACGCAGTCGGCGCTGCTCGAAGCGATGGAGGAACAGAGCGTGACGGTGGACGGCCAGCGACACGCGTTGGAGTGGCCGTTCTTCGTGCTGGCCACGCAAAACCCGGTCGAGCTGGAGGGCACTTACCCGCTGCCCTTCGCGCAGATGGACCGCTTCATGGTGCGACTGAGCATCGGCTATCTCGACCGTGCGACGGAGATGAAGCTCCTGCAAATGCAGCAGCACGACGACCCGCTCGCCAAGCTGGAGCCGGTGATGACGCCGGACACGCTCGCGCAAGTCCACGCCACCGTGCGCAACGTCGCCATCGAGCAGTCGCTGCTCGGCTACCTCGTGGACATCGTCCACGCCACGCGCGCGGCGGACTCGCTGGAACACGGTGCAAGTCCACGCGGCAGCCTCGACGTGCAGCGCTTCAGCCAGGCGCTCGCTTTGCTGGCGGGCCGCGAATACGTCCTGCCCGATGACATCAAGCAAGCCGCCCGGCTCGTCCTGCCGCACCGGCTCATCACGCGGCGGGGCACGCGAGCCGTCACGGTCACGGCGCGCGGGGTGATTGATCACATCATCGAGTCCGTGCCGGTGCCGGTTTAGGGAATGTCCGATGACCAATGACGCAATGCCCAATGAATGACCAATGACGAATGCCCAGTGGGCCACCGCTGCTCGACCGACATCGGGCGGGCATTGGGCCTTGGACATTGATTGGTCATTGGTCATTGGGAACTGGTCATTCGCAACGTGAATTCCCCGCTCCGCCTGCCAGTCCCTTTCCCTCGTCGCTGATAACCAACCTCCACTCCATGAAACTATCCCGTCTCCTCCCGCTCGCCGCTGCCCTTGTCCTCGCCACCGTGAGCGTTCAGGCCGCGCCCAAGTCCGTCCTCGTCGTCACCACCACCACGGGCTTCCGGCACAGCTCGATTGAGGTGGCGGAGCGGATCATTGCGCAGCTTGGCGAGAAGAGCGGCGCGTTCATCGTGGATTACGCGCGCGTCACGCCGCCGAGCGTTCCGCGCAAGCCCAACGCGCCCAAGGCCACCGGCGACGAGAAGAAGGACGCAGCCGCCAAGAAGCGCCACGACGAGGACTTGGCGAAGTATCAGGTGGAGGAGCCGAAGATAAAGGACTTGAACAAGAAGTATTCCGACGACCAGAAGCGCGTGCTGGCCGAGAAGATGTCACCCGACGCGCTCAAGAAATACGACGCCGTCATCTTCGCGAACACCACCGGCGACCTGCCGCTGCCGGACAAGGACGCGTTCATCAAATGGGTCGAGTCGGGCAAGGGCTTCTGCGCGATGCACTCCGGCTCGGACACCTTTCACGGATTTCGGCCTTACGTGGAGATGCTCGGCGGCGAGTTCCGGACGCACGGCCCGCAGGTCACGGTGACGGCCTTGAACATGGACCCGAAGCACCCGGCGACGAAGCACCTGCCCGCGCAGTGGGAGCTGTTCGACGAGATTTACGAGTTCAAGAGCCACGAGCAGGGCAACGTCAAGGAGCTGCTCTCGATGGACAAGCACCCGCAGAACAAGGCCCCCGGCTACAACGGCATCGCCTGGTATCGCAACGTCGGCAAGGGCCGCGTCTTCTACACCTCCCTCGGCCACCGCGAGGACATGTGGGACCCCGAGTGGAAGGACGGCGGCGGCAACCGCAAGAACCCGCCCGCCATCGCGCTCGCCTACCAGCAGCACATCCTCGGCGGCATCAAGTGGGCGCTGGGCCTGGAGAAGTAACCCTCTCATCTGCTCACTTTCTCACTCTCACACCATGCGCGTCCTCCCCCTCCTCACCGCCCTGGCCCTCGCCGCCACCACCTTTGCCGCTGACAAGGAAGACGGATTCAAGCCCCTCTTCAACGGCAAGGACACCGCCGGCTGGAAGCTCCGCCGCCCCGACGGCCACAATTCTTGGACCGTCGAGAACGGCATCCTCAAGAACACCGTGAACAAAGGCGAGCACGGCACCGACCTCGTCACCGAGCAGAAGTATTGGAACTTCACCGTGCGCTACGAGTTCCAGGTGCCCGACGGCTCGAACAGCGGCTTCTACCTGCGCGGGCGGCACGAGATTCAGATCCTCGGCGACTTCAAGAGCGGCAAGCCCGGCAAGCAGGGCAACGGCGCGATCTACAACCAGACCGCGCCCAGCGAGTTCGCCAGCAAGCCCGGCGGCGAGTGGCAGACCTGCGAGGCCACCATCGTCGGCAACAAAATCACCGTCACCCTCAACGGGAAGAAGATCCACGACGCCGTCGAGTGCAACGTCGCCACCGGCAGCGAGATTGACAAGAACGTGACCGAGCCGGGCCCGATCTTCCTGCAAGGCGACCACGGCACCGTCTGGTTCCGCAACATGCGGATCAAGGAACTGGCGAAGTAGGCGCCGCGCCGCGCGCCATCGCGGAGCGATGCAAGCCATTAGCCGGGGGTTAAGCGAAGCGACACCCCCGGAACCTGGGTCCAAATGGAATCGCACCCTGAAGGGGTGCCAGCCTGGCTGCGACCCCTTCGGAGTCGTCGCCGATGGGGACGTGTTCCGGGGGTGTCGTCGCGGTGCTCCTCAACCCCCGGCTAATGGCTGGCAGCCCTCCGGGCTGACCGGTGGCAGGGCGTTCGAGGGCCTGTCACTGCCCCTTTGAACCTGCGGTGGGTAGGGCGGGCTGTCCTCAGCCCGCCGCCGGGCACCCGGATGCCACAGGACTTCGCGGCGCGGTGAGGACACCGCGCCCTACCATCCGCACAAAGCGCGGGTCAATCCGCGAAAACCGCCCATCCGTCCGGGATTTCTGCCCGCAGCGTTCCGCGCGCCGATGGAAGCATCCTTGACGCTCAAACGCTCAGGGACACAATGCCCCCATGAACCTCAGCCCACGTGCGAAACGCATTGGACTGTTGCTTGGTTTGGCTGGCGTGCTGATCGGTATCATTGGCTTCGTCTTCATCTACCCTGCGTATCAGAAATCCGCTGAGTCGAAGAGGGCGTCGTCGGTTCGGGTTTTTACGGATCCAAGTTTCTTGGAGAACAAGGCCAAGGCCGAACAAGGCGATGCTGAGGCCCAATTCCTCGTGGGTTACCGCTACATCGGGACTATCGGTCTGGCCGGGGATACTGCGGAAGCGATGAAGTGGTTTCGCAAAGCCGCCGAGCAGAACCATGCCAAGGCACAGGCCCAGCTTGGAATCCACTACCAGACTAGGAGCCTGCTGCGGGTGTTTGTTCTACGGAGCTATCACGACGTTCTTGGCTCATGGGAGTCCGATCGGGAAGCGTTTAAGTGGCTGCGCAAATCCGCCGAGCAGAACGAAGCCCTTGCTTTCTACCCACTCGGCGGTTGCTACGAACGTGGCCTTGGGGTCGAGAAGGATAGTAAGGAAGCATGGAAGTGGTATCGCAGACACTTCGAGGAGCGCTTTCTTGCCAACAAAGCCAAAGCCGAGCACGGCGACGCCGCCGCTCAAAGCCAAACGGCCGTCAACTACGTCCTTGGACAGGGCGTGGGCAAGGACTACGTCGAGGCGTATGCGTGGTATGACCTGGCTGCTTTAACCATCGGTAAGGCCGCCTCGGAGCGTGATCGCTTAAAGTCCGAGATGTCCGAGCAGAAAGTTGACGACGCGCGCAAGCGCGCTGAGGAGTTGCGTGCTCAGATCGAGGCCAAGCGCAAGAGTGCCGGTAAGTGAGTTTCACCCGCAGCGGTCGAGCGCCTCCCCTCTCCCAGCGGGAGAGGGAAAGGGTGAGGGAGAGCGGCCACCTTCGCCAAAGCGGTGGCGGACAACTCCTGAACCTCGTCGCCTTTCTCCCTCACCCCGGCCCTCTCCCGCTGGGAGAGGGAGAACGCCAGTCCGCGCTCCCGTAGTCGCAGCCTTCAGGTTGCGCATCCGGGATCCGCGCAGTTACGCGCAGGCTGAAGCCTGCGACTACGGGCCGTTGGTAGGGCGCGTCTGTCCCAGCGCGTCGGTTGGGTGTTCGGTGGCAACAGCGGCGCGCTCGGGACAGTCGCGCCCTACCTTGGACTGAAACCCCTTGTCTCGCCCCGGCGCTTGCATTCCAATGCGCGCCCGTGAGCGACCCCGCCGCCAGCCCGTCCGACAAAGCCCAGTTTCCGCCGGGGTTGCACAACGCGTTTCTCTTCGCGGCGTTCAACGCGCTGTCGTTCCCCATCGTCTGCGGCAGCCCGATGATTCTCTACGCCAAGACGCTCGGCGCGAGCGCCACGGTGCTGGGGATCATCACGGGGATGATGCCGCTGCTGACGGTTTTCCAAATCCCGGCGGCGAGCCACATCGGGCGCGTGGGCTACCGGCGCTTCGTGTATGCGGGCTGGGGGATGCGCGTGATGTTCATCGGCGGCATGGCGGTGGTGCCGCTGTTGAGCGGTGTGATTGATGCCACGGCGCGGCTCTCGCTGTTGCTGCTGCTGCTCTTCGCGTTCAACCTGTCGCGCGGCATCTCGAGCTGCGCGTGGCTGCCGTGGATCACGACGCTGGTGCCGGAGAATGTGCGTGGCAAATACCTGGGCCGCGACGCGGCGTGCGTGAATCTCGCGAGCTTCACGGTCATCGTGCTGGCGGCGTTCGCGCTGGGCGAGCAGCCAAGCCCGTGGCAGTTCACGGCGCTGCTGGTCTTCAGCGCGACGATGGGCGCGGCAAGCCTCGTGTTCCTCAAGCGCATTCCCGATGTCGAGCCGCCTGCCGAGTCGCAGCGCAACAGCAATGAGCCGGTGCCGTGGCTGGCCATCTCGCAGCATCCGCCGTTTCGGAAGCTGCTGCGCGTGAACATCGCTTGGGCGCTGGCGGTGGGCGGGCTGGGCGCGTTCACGACGGCGTGGCTCAAGACGGAGGCAGGGATGAGCGAGGGGCACATTCTGCTCGTGACCTCGGCGGCGTTCATAGGTGGCTTGAGCAGCCTGTGGCTGCTGGGGCCACGGCTCGACCGGCTCGGCAGCCGACCGATGATGCTGTTCTGCATGGCGGCTTGGCTGGTGATCTCTGGCGGCTGGCTGGCGCTGGCGGCACGGGCGTTGCAGCCAACCGTCCCGGTGCTGGTGACGTTGCAGTTCCTCATGGGCCTGGCCGCTGCGCTGGTGAACATGGCGAACGTGCGCCTCGCGATGGCGATCATTCCCGTGATGGGCCGCGATCATTTCTTCGCGCTCTTCTCGGTGGTGGGCAGCCTGATGATGGGCGTGTCGCCGATTCTGTGGGGCGTGTTGATTGACTCGTTGCGCGGGCTGGACGTGGCGTGGCATGGCTTCTCGGTGAACCGCTACAGTCTGTTCTTCGCGATGACGGGCCTGGTGTTTGTGGTGACGTTCTGGCTGTGCCAGCGGCTGGAGGAGCCGAAGGCGGCGAGCATGGAGGCGTTGTTGCGCGACATTCTCATCGAGTCGCCGCAGCGCGTGTGGGTGCGGCTGTGGCCGAAGGCGTGACCGGCCTTCCCTTGCTTTGCCCGCTGCCCCGCCTAGACTTTGCCCGGTGAAAGTGCCGTCTGAAGTGCCCGTGATGACTCTGCCAGGAACCACGTTGTTCCCGCAGATGACGCTGCCCTTGCGCATCTTCGAGCCGCGCTACCGGCGGATGCTCGCGGATGTGCTGGAGGGCGGGCGCATGTTCGCTGTCGCGCTGCGCAACCCGAAGATCAAGGGCGAGACCCCGATGTCCATCGGCGGACTTGGCCTCGTGAGCACGGCGGTGGAACAGCCCGACGGAACGAGCCTGCTGACCTTGCTGGGACTGGCGCGCGTGGAGTTCATCAGCCCATTGCGACTCAAGCCTTATCCCGTCTATGCCATCCGTGCCTTGGCCGCGCCGCCCGTGGACGAGCCGCAGGCCGATGCGCTTGCGAAGAAAGTCCGCGCTCTCGTGCGCAAGCGCGTGAAGCAGGGCTTCGAGCTTGGCATCCCGTTGCCGGACGATCCGGTGCAGGCCAAGGAGCTTCAGCAGATGCAGGCCATCGCGAACGCCTCCTTCCAGCAGTTCGGGCGGCATCTGTCCCGCATCAAATCGCCCGAGCAGCTCGCCGACCTCGTCGCCAGCACCCTTATCGGCGATCCGCTGGCGCGACAGATTCTGCTCGCCACGCCGCAGATCGAGGAACGGCTGCAAAGGCTCCATCAATTGCTTTTGGTCACAGACTTCCGCACTGACAATCCCACTCCATGACTCCGAACACATCGCCCACCGACAGCCACGCCAACGCCAGCCGTGACGAAATCATGGCGGCGCACTTCGCCTCGATGGTCATGCAGACCGCGCAGATGGCGGTGATGCTCCTCGGCCAGATGCCGCACCCCGAGACCGGCCAGACCGTCACCGACCTCGAAGGCGCGAAGATGTTCATAGACCAGCTTGAGATGCTGGAGGTGAAGACGAAGGGCAACCTGAGCAAGGACGAGGAACAGCTCCTCAGGCAAAGCCTCGTCGGCACGCGCATGGCGTTCGTGGACGCCATCGAGCAGCAGGAGAAGGGGGCCAAGCCAGCCGCGCCTGTCGCTGCCGCATCAGCGCCTGAGCCAGTCGCGGACAAGCCTGCGCCTGCGCCGCCGAACCAAGCCGCCGCCGCCCCCGCCGCTGACGACGAGTCGCGCAAGAAGTTTTCGAAGAAGTATTGATGCGCTGCTCTGAAATTTCGGAGCCGTATGACTTGCCAGGCCATTCTCCCTCACCCTGACCCTCTCCCGCTAGGAGAGGGGACAGCGTCGGTCGCTCTCGACAATCGGAAGCGTCTGGCTATGACCCACTGCTGGCTGCGTTTCTCCCTCTCCCAGCGGGAGAGGGCAGGGGTGAGGGAGAGCGCTGCCAGCTTCCGAGGCGCGGCCATTCTCGCCTAACTGCCTGCCGTGAGCACGCTCCTCCGCGCCCTGCAATTCTTCCGCCCCGAGCGCGCACGCATCGCCGGCGTGCTGGCGCTGATGCTCGCGGGCATCGGGGCAAACCTACTCAAGCCGTGGCCGGTGGCTGCGGTGGTGGATTCGCTCAACTTCATCGGCGATCCACATCAGCCAGGCCTCAGGAGCATCCTCTTCAGCGCGTGGCCCTTCGCCGTCTGTCTGCTCGTGGTGACCCTCGTGCAAGGTGGCTTGAACGCGCTGCAAAACTACTTCGCCATCGCCATCGGCCTGCGCGGGCTGCGCCGCGTGCGCAACGAAATCTTCGACAAGCTCCAGCGCCTCTCTCTCCGCTTCCATCAAGGCCGCAACACCGGCGACCTCATCCACCGCGCTGCGTGGGACACCTACTCGTTCCAGACGCTTTTCCAACAGGGGATGATGACCACCGCCGGGGCCGTGCTCTCGTTCGTGATGATGGTCATCGTGATGCTCCGGCTCAACGTGCTGCTTGCTCTTGTCGCACTCGCCACCGTGCCGTTGCTGGTGCTGGTCATCCGCGCCTTCAGCCGGCGCATGACCGAGCAGGGAGCCACGGCGCAACAAGCCGACAGCCAGGTGACTTCGCTGGTGCAGCAGAGCATCACGGCGCTCCCGCTCGTGCAGAGCTACACGCGCGAGGAACACGAGGCCGCGCGCTTCGGCACGCATACCGAGCAGGCGCAGGAGCGTCGCCTCGCGCAGCACGGCTGGGAAGTCGCCTACTGGTGCGCGGTCACGACGGTCCTCGGCCTTGGCGCAGCGGGCATCCTCTGGCTCGGTGCGGACCAGGTCTTGCAGGGCAAGCTGACCATCGGCGAACTCCTCGTCTTCCTCACCTACCTCGGTCAGTTCTACGAGCCGCTCAACCAGCTCTCCCATGTCGGCGCGACGGTCAGCAACGCCAGCGTCGGGGCGAAGCGGGTCTTCGAAATCCTCGACACGCCGGAGGAAGTGCAGGACGCGCCGGATGCGCGGAGCGTGACGGGTGACGGGTGGAGGGTGAAAAGTGGCGCGACTGACAGCCGGACGACCCCTGAGCCAGATCACGTATCACGCATCACGCATCACGCCTTGTCACTCCGAGGCGAACTCACCTTCTCCTCCGTCTCCTTCCGCTACGCCGACGACCGTGAAATCCTGCGCGGCGTCAGCTTCACTCTGGCCCCCGGCCAGTCAGCCGCCATCATTGGGCCGAGTGGCGTGGGCAAGACCACGTTGCTCAACTTGGTGCCGCGCTTCTTCGATCCCACTGGGGGTGTGATTCAGCTCGATGGCGCGGACCTTCGTTCCCTTCGCGTCCGTGATCTGCGGGCGCATGTGGCCATCGTGTTGCAGGAGCCGATTCTCCTGCCCACCAGCATCGCGGAAAACATCGCCTACGGACGCCCCGGTGCGCCGCGCGCGGAAGTTGAGGCCGCTGCGAAGGCCGCGAACGCGCACGTGTTCATCGAGAAGCTGCCGCAGAAATATGACTCGATCGTGGGTGACGGAGCCGCGCGCCTGAGCGTCGGCGAACGTCAGCGCCTCAACCTTGCTCGCGCCTTCCTCAAGGACGCGCCGATCCTCCTGCTCGACGAGCCGACCAGCGCCCTCGACGCCGAGAGCGAGGCGCTCGTGGTCGAAAGCCTTCAGCGCCTCATGCGCGGGCGCACCACGCTGATCGTCGCGCACCGGCTCTCCACCATCCGCAATCTGGACAAGATCGTCGTCATGGAAGACGGACGCGTGAGCGAGGCTGGCACGCACGCGGAACTCGTGGCCAGGGGCGGCTACTACGCCCGCGTCGTCAGCGGCCAGATCGCCTTGGAATAGCCGGGCGATGGCACCGAAAGTGTCATTGACTTCCCTCGCCCGGCTTCCCTACCGTCCGCGCGTAAATACCGAGTGGTTCGCCCCGAATTTACAGTTCGGGGCTTTTTTTGTTGCTCGGTGCAAGGCGAGCAGCGGTCAGCACCGCGCCTTGCTGACCGCCGATAGCTGATAGCTTTTATGTCCAACACAATTCTCGTCGGCGCCCAATGGGGCGACGAAGGCAAGGGCAAGATCATTGACGTCCTCACCGAGGACGCGGACATCGTCGTGCGTTACGCCGGCGGCAACAACGCCGGCCACACGGTGTTCGTCGGCCCGCAGAAATACGTCCTGCACCTCATCCCCTCCGGAATCCTGCGTCATGGCAAGACCTGCGTCATCGGCAACGGCGTCGTGCTCGACCCCATCGGCCTTGTGAAGGAACTCGACGGTTTGGAGCAGCTCGGCGTCAAGGTCACGTGCGACAACCTCCTTATCTCCGAGACCGCGCACGTGGTCTTCCCCTATCACCGCGAGTTGGACGGCGCGCGCGAACTGGCCAAGGGCAAGGGCAAAATCGGCACCACCAAACGCGGCATCGGCCCGTGCTACGGCGACAAGGCCGCGCGCGTGGGCTTGCGCGTCTCCGACCTCATCAGCCCCGAGCGGTTCGCCGCGAAGCTTAAGGCCCGTGTGCTGGACGCCAACGCCCACCTGAAGGCGCTTGGCGTCAAGCCGGTAAGCTACAAGAAGATTCTCGCCGACTACAACGCCGCCGCCGACGTGCTCCGTCCGCACGTCGCGAACACCGTTCACTATCTGCACAATGCCACGCGCGCGAAGAAGGGCATTCTCTTCGAGGGTGCGCAGGGGACATTCCTCGACATTGACCACGGCACCTACCCTTACGTCACCTCGTCGAACACGACGGCTGGCGGCGCATGCACCGGCTCTGGTGTCCCGCCGCACAAGATGGACAAGGTCGTCGGCGTCATGAAGGCCTACACCACGCGCGTGGGCGAGGGGCCGCTGCCGACCGAGAACGCCGAGATATCCGACTTGCTTCACGGCATGGGCCGCGAGTTCGGGTCCACCACGGGACGCATGCGGCGCTGCGGATGGTTCGACGCCGTGGCCACGCGCCACGCCACCATGGTCAACGGCATTGATGAACTCGCTGTGACGAATCTCGACGGCCTCGATTCGTTGGCGAGCATCAAGGTCTGCATCGGCTATCGCGTGGGAGAAGTCCGGTTCGACCACATCCCGAACGACATCGAAGTGATCGCCCTCTGCGAGCCAGTCTATGCCGAGCTTCCGGGCTGGCAGGTGGACACCAGCAAGGCCCGCAAGTGGAAAGAACTCCCCGCGAAGGCACGCGCATACCTCAGGTTCATCGCCAGCCAGACAGGGGCGGAGCTGGCCATCGCTTCTGTCGGACCTGGGCGGGACCAAACCATTTTCGTCCAATGAAAAGCCCCGGCACTAGGCCGGGGCTGTTTTGAAGGAACAGGAGGTTTGCCAGCGGAGAGCCGCCGACAAGCGCACGCCAGTTACAGCGTGTGACCGCTGACGGTGCAGGTCGGTGAACCCGAGACCGTGCTTCCAGCAGCGTAGGTGCCGCCGCCAGGGCAGGCGGGCAGGAGCGAGCCTTTCAGGTAGGCCAGCAGGGTGGTGTCCGTGGTCGCGTAGGTGTCGGTGGCAGCCTTCTTGTTTTCGAGCGCCCACTGCTGCACAGCGCCGTCAATCTGCTTGAGATTGGCGATGCACGCATTTTTCTGGGCCGTGGCGCGCGCTTTCACGAAGTTCGGGATGGCGATGGCGGCGAGGAGACCGATGATGGCCACCACGATCATGATTTCCACGAGCGTGAAGCCGCTTTTGCGGGATGTTTGAGTTTTCATGGCTTTGCTTGGTTTTACTGGTTCCGACTATGTCGCGAATCCGCGACGGTTTGTTGTATTATTACGACTGCGTGGCGATTCCAGACAGAAACCGCCGCCGCACCATCCGCCCATCTGTGGCCAACCGCCAGCAAAGATTTGAACTATTTTCGGCCTGCGAAAGCGGAACGGGGCGGCCGCGAAGCCGCCCCGTGGGGTGATTCAACAGGCCGATCGCAGATCAGCGGCCTTTGGGCAGCACGCTGCGGCCGGCATAGACGGCGTGCTTGCCGAGGAGTTGCTCGATGCGCAGGAGCTGGTTGTATTTCGCAGTGCGGTCGGTGCGGCTGAGGCTGCCGGTCTTGATTTGCCCGCAGTTGGTCGCCACGGCGAGGTCGGCGATGGTCGCGTCCTCGGTCTCGCCGCTGCGGTGCGAGAGGATGGAGCGGTAGGCGTTCTTGTGCGCCAGTTCGACGGTGTCGAGGGTCTCGGTGAGGGAGCCAATTTGGTTCACCTTCACGAGGATGGCGTTCGCAGTCTGCGTCTCAATGCCCTTGCGCAGGAACTCGACGTTCGTGACGAACAGGTCGTCGCCGACGAGCTGCACCTTGTCGCCGAGCTTGTCGGTGAGTTTCTTCCACGTCACCCAGTCGCTCTCGGCGCAGCCGTCCTCGATGCTCACGATCGGGTATTTGGCGCAGAGGCGGGCGTAGAACTCGACCATCTCGTCGCCGGTCAGCTTCTGGCCGCTGCTTTTCTTGAACACATACGTCTCGTTGCCGGTGTAGAACTCGCTGGCGGCGACATCAAGCGCGAGGAAGATGTCCTTGCCCGCCTTGTAGCCAGCGTCCTTCACGGCGGCGAGGATGGCGTCCAGCGCGGCGTCGGCGCTGTCGAGCTTCGGGGCGAAGCCGCCCTCGTCGCCGACGGTGGTCGTGAGGCCCTTTTTCTTCAGCACGCCCTTGAGCGCGTGGAAAATCTCCGTGATGGCCTGCAAGCCTTCGCTGAAGGTGGCGAAGCCGTGCGGCATGACCATGAACTCCTGGAAGTCAATCGGCGCGTCCGAGTGCGCGCCGCCGTTGATCACGTTGGCCATGGGGACAGGGAGCACTTTGGCGTTCGGCCCGCCGATGTATTTGAAGAGCGGCTGGCCGAGTGCGGCGGCAGCGGCCTTCGCGTTGGCGAGCGAGACGGCGAGAATAGCGTTCGCGCCGAGTTTGGACTTCTTGAAGCCGGTGCCGTCGAGTTCGAGCATGGCGGCGTCCACGGCGAGCTGGTCGGTGGAGTCAAGGCCGAGGAGAACGGGGGCTATTTTGTCAGTCACGTTGCGCACGGCCTTGCTAACGCCCTTGCCGCAGTAGCGCTTTTTGTCGCCGTCGCGCAGTTCGAGGGCCTCGTGCTCACCTGTGCTTGCGCCGGAGGGAACGGCCGCGCGGCCAACTCGACCGTGGGGTTGCCACGGGAGTCGAGGACTTCGCGGGCGTTGATTTCAGCGATGTTGGTCATGGTGCGTGTCAGTTGTGCGTTGTCTGTGTCGGTTGGGAACGGGCGATCCGGCCGGCCGGAAAGAGGCGGCAGTCTAGGGGAGCGAAAAAAGCCGTCAAGGGCGGGGAGGGGAGGATTCATAAGGAGAGAAGGAGAAAAGCAGTCACTTGGGAAGTTGTCTTGTCCCTGCTGTCGGCACAGGATTTCGCCATGCAATCCGCCCTGTCCCGTTGCTCGTTCATTCTGCTCTCGTGGCTGGCCGCTGGCTCCGTCGCGCTCGCGGCGGAGACGCGACCTCCAAACATCGTGTTCGTGCTCGTGGATGACCTGGGCCACGCGGACCTCGGCTGCCAGGGCGCGAAGGACATCCGCACGCCGCACATTGACCGGCTGGCGCGCGAGGGTGTGCGCTTCACGGACTTCTACGCGAACGCCCCGGTCTGCACGCCGACGCGCTGCGCGTTCATCACGGGCCGCTGGCAGCAGCGCGTGGGCTTCGAATGGGCGCTGGGCTTCACGGCGGAGCAGTCGCGGCGCGTGGACGGCAAATGGGTGGACGAGCGGGACAAACTCGCACTCGGCCTGCCCGCAAGCGAGACGAGTGTGGCGAAGATGTTGAAAGGCGCGGGCTATGCGACCGGCGCGTTCGGCAAGTGGCACCTCGGCTACCGCCCGGAGTTCAACCCGGTGCGCCACGGCTTCGACGAATACTTCGGCGTGCTGCTCGGGCACGCGGACTACTACCGATACAACTACTTCGATGGCACGCCCTGCCTGCACGAGGGCGACCAGCCGGCGAAGGCGGAGGGGTATCTCACCGAGCTGTTGAACCGCCGCGCGACGGAGTTCATCCGCAAGAATGCGCAACGGCCTTTCTTCCTCTATGTGCCGCATCTGGCCGTGCATTTCCCGTATCAGCCGCCGGGCCGCCCGGAGCCGCCCGTCACGAAGGCGAACGCCTACGACGGCAGCCGCGCCATCTACGCGCAGATGGTCGAGAAGGTGGACGAAGGCGTGGGCATGATGCTCGCGGAACTGGCGCGGCAGGGTGTCTTGGACAACACGCTCTTCGTCCTGAGCGCGGACAATGGCGGTGAGCGTTACTCGGACAACTCGCCGCTCTTCCACCACAAGCAAACTCTTTGGGAAGGCGGCATCCGCGTTCCGTGCCTGATGCGCTGGCCGCCGAAGTTGCCGGCGGGAAAAGTCGTGAAGCAGCCCGCCATCACGATGGACCTGACCGCGACGTTTCTTGCCGTCGCCGGAGCGAAAGTTTCGCCCGCCCGTCCGCTCGATGGCATCAACCTGCTGCCCATCCTCACCGGTGCGCAACCGCCCGTGGAACGCACGCTGGCTTGGCGCATCCAGCACTTGGGCCGGCATCAGAAGGCCGTGCGCCACGGCGACTGGAAGTTCATCGAGGACGCGGGCGTGGGGCAGCTCTTCAACCTCGCGCTGGACATCGGCGAGCGGCGTGACCTGAGCATTCATCAGCCGGAGAAGCTGGCCGAGTTGAAGCGCCGGCTTGAGGACTGGGAGACGGACCTGGCGAAGAGCGGGCCGAAGTTCTTGGTGAAGTAGCAATGGCCAATCCTCGCCGTGACTGGCTACGCTGCCCGCGTGAACCAGCGCACGACAAATGCGGTGGAGCGAGCGCTGAGGACGGCGCGGAATCTCGGCGTCCGCCACTGGCGGCGGGCGCTGCGCGTGCGCGCGGAGCTGCGCTGGAACGAAGAGGTGTTTCATCTGCTGCTGGCCGGCGCGGTCGGCGTGCTCGGCGGAATCGTGTACCTGGGTTTCTACTTCGGCATCGAGTGGGTGAAGCATTTCACGCTGCATCGTCCTGGAGATCTGGCGTCGGTCGCGGAGTTGCTCGAATGGTGGCAGCGGCTGCTCATCCCCGCGCTCGGCGGGCTGGCCGCAGGCTTGGTGCTGCACTGGGGCTTGCAGCTCGTGCAGGCGGGCGCGACGAACATGCTCGAAGTCGTCGTCGCCGGTGACGGGAGGCTCAAGTTCCGGCCCGGTCTCGTGCGGGCTTTGTCCTCGCTGGTGAGCATCGGCACTGGCGCATCCATCGGGCGCGAAGGCTCCATCACGCAGATGGCGGCGACGCTCGCGTCCAAGCTCGGCCAGTGGTTCAACTGGCAGCCGTATCGCCTGCGGCTTCTCGTGGGCTGCGGCGCGGCGGCGGGCATGGCGGCGGCCTACAACGCGCCACTCGCGGGCGCGGTCTTCGCGGCGCAAATCGTCCTCGGCAATTTCTCCATGACCTGCTTCGCGCCGCTGGTCGTTGCGTCCGTGGTGGCAACGCTCGTCAGCCGCACGTTCTTCGGCATCGCGCCGTGGTATTCCGTGCCGGCGTTCGAGTTCACGTCGCTCGGGCAGCTTGGGTGGTTTCTCCTGTTCGGCGTGCTGTGCGGCGCGTTTGGCGCGGGCTTCCTGCGGATGCTCTCGGCGAGCGAGGGGATGTTTGGGCGGCTGCGCGCGCCGCTGTATCTGCGGCTCGCGCTGGGCGGGGCCATCGTGGGCGGGATTGCCGTCGGCTATCCGGAGGTCTGGGGCAACGGCTACGGCGCGACGAACAAGATTCTGCACGGCCAGGTGGTCTGGGAGTTCCTCGTCGGTCTGCTGCTGGCAAAGCTCATCGCGACGGTCGCGGCGGTGGGCACGGGCACGGTGGGCGGCGTCTTCACGCCCACGCTCTTCCTCGGCGCGGGGCTGGGCACAGCCCTCGCGATGGGCCTCCACAGCGCTGGCTTCGCGATGGAGCTGCCGGCGCACACGTTCGCGCTCGTGGGCCTGGGCGG